>NZ_JBHXJE010000009.1:0-168881 GCF_042723275.1 Streptomyces sp. NPDC058373
GTTGCCCACACCCCCGGCCGGGGTTTTTTGGGTGTGGGCCACCGCAACTTCCCCCGGCCCCCCCCCAGGTAACCCCCCGCCCGGCGCTTGAGGCCACCCCACCTCGCCCCCGCCCGGCAGGGCAAGGCCACCCGCCCGGGCCAACCCGGGGCGCCGCCCGCTCCGAGGGGCGGTCCAATGGACCGATGAGTCCGCCCGCGCCGAGCGACTGCCTGGCCCGCAACACCTGGATCTGCGGCGAGTACCTGAGCACCCGCCGCGGCATCCTGCTCGACGCCGTCCTCGAACACCTCCAGCTCACCGCCGTGCCCATCGCCATCGCGCTGGCGCTCGCCGTGCCGCTGGCCGTCCTCGCCCGCCGCTTCAGTTGGGCGGCGGGACCGGTGCTCGCCGTGACGACGATCCTGTACACGATTCCCTCGCTGGCGATGTTCTCCCTGCTGCTGCCGCTCTACGGCCTCTCCGCCTCGCTGGTCGTCGCCGGGCTCGTCCTCTACTCGCTGACGCTGCTGGTCCGCAACATCCTCGCCGGACTGCGTGCCGTCCCCGAGGAGACCCGGCAGGCCGCCCGCGGCATGGGGTACGGGCCGGTGCGGCTGCTGCTCACCGTCGAACTGCCGCTGGCGCTGCCCGCCGCGATGGCGGGGCTGCGGATCGCCACCGTCTCCGCGGTCTCCCTCGTCACCATCGGCGCCATCGTCGGCTTCGGCGGACTCGGGAACCTCATCTACGCGGGGATGAACACCTACTTCAAGGCGCAGGTCCTCACCGCCTCCGTGCTCTGCGTGGTCATCGCCGTCGCCGCCGACCTGCTCCTCCTCGGCGTTCAGCGGCTCCTGACCCCCTGGACCAGGGCGGTCCCCTCGTGACGACCGTCACCGAGGCCTGGCGCTGGCTGACCGACCCCGCCCACTGGTCGGGCGACGGCGGCATCACCCAGCGGCTCACCGAGCACCTGGTCCTCACCGTCGTCTGCCTCGCCGTGAGCTGCCTGATCGCGCTGCCCGTAGCCCTGGTCCTCGGCCACCTCGGCAAGGGCGGCGCCCTCGCCGTCAACCTCGCCAACATCGGCCGCGCCGTCCCCACCTTCGCCGTCCTCGTGCTGCTCCTCCTGACCCCCGTGGGTCGCTGGGGCGAGGGCCCCGCCGTCGTCGCCCTCGTCCTCTTCGCGGTGCCGCCGCTGCTCACCAACGCCTACGTCGGCATGCGCGGCGTGGACCGCGACACCGTCCGCGCAGCCAAGGGCATGGGGATGACCGGACGGCAGGTGCTGACCGGTGTGGAACTGCCCCTCGCCCTGCCCATGGTCATGACCGGCGTCCGGATCGCCGCCACCCAGCTCGTCGCCACCGCGACCATCGCCGCGCTCGCCGGAGGCGGCGGCCTCGGCCGCATCATCACCGCCGGGTTCAACCTCGCCAGCACCCCGCAGGTGGTCGCCGGAGCCGTCCTCGTCGCCGCCCTCGCCCTCGCCGTGGAAGGCGTCTTCGTCCTCGCCGACCGGCTCTCGCCCTCCTGGGCCCGGGGGAGCGCCTGATGCGCGCCCGCGCAGCGCTCGCCGCCCTGCTGCTGACCGCCTGCGCCGCCTGCGGGACCGGGCCCGCCCTGGAGGACCAGGGTGAGGTCACCGCCCCGCCCGGCGACAGCAGCAGCCTCACCGTCGGCTCCGCCGGCTTCACCGAGTCGGACCTGCTCGCCCAGATGTACTCCCTGCTGCTGCGCCGGGCCGGCTACGAGACGGAGATCACCACCGTCGCCAACCGGGAGCTGTACGAACCGGCGCTGGAGAGCGGCCGCGTCGACGTGGTCCCGGAGTACGCGGCGACCTTCGCCGACTGGCTCAACGCCAAGGCGAACGGGCCCGACGCCGAGCCCGTCGGCTCGCCCGACCTCGCCACCACCATGAAGGCCTTGCGCCGACTCGCCGCCTCCCGCGGCCTCACCGTCCTCGACCCGGGCAGGGCGGTCGACCAGAACGCCTTCGCCGTCACCCGCGAGTTCGCCGCCGAGCACGACCTGCGCACCCTCAGCGACCTCGGCGCGTCCGGCGTCCCGGTCCGCCTCGCGGCGGGCGACGAGTGCGTCTCGCGCCCGTACTGCCGGCCCGGCCTGGAGAAGACGTACGGCATCGACGTCACCGCCGTCGACCCCAAGGGCGTCGGCACCACCCAGGCCAAGCGGGCGGTGCAGAGCGGTCAGGACCAGATGGTGCTCACCACCACGACCGACGCCACTCTCGACGCCTTCGGCCTCGTCCTGCTGGAGGACGACAAGAAGCTCCAGAACGCCGACGCGGTCGTCCCCGTCGTCAACCGCGCCCGGGCCGGGGGCGAACGGGTCGCCCGCGCCCTGGACGCCCTCGCCCCCGTCCTCACCACCGGCGACCTCGCCGACCTCAACCGGCAGGTCGACAGCTGGCGGCGGCTGCCGGAGGACGTGGCCCGCAACTACCTGGAGGAGAAGCGACTGCTCGGCTCCTGAGGCCGGGCCCCCTCAGGCGTCCGTCACCGAGTCGAAGGCCACCTCGCCGCGCGGTACGCCCTTGGCGTCCGACTCCACCGAGCGGCGCAGCGCCTCATGCAGCTTGGCCGGGGTCAGTACGCCGAGGAAGCGGTCGCCGTCCAGCACCGCCACCCACCCGGCGTCGTGCTGGAGCATCACCCCGAACGCCTGCTTCAACGGCACCCCCACCGGCACCCACGCCCCCATCCGCCGGGCCAGCTCCCGCACCGGCCGCCCGGCGGCCGCCGAGGCCAGCTCGTCCAGCCCCACCCAGCCGTGCAGGTTCCCCTCCGGGTCCAGTACCACCGCCCACCGCACCCCGCGCTCCCGCAGCCGCGCCGCCGCACGCTGGGCCTCCTCGTCGGTGCGGGCCACCGGCGGTTCCTCCACGTCCCCCGGCTCGATGGCGGTGACCGACAGCCGCTTCAGCCCCCGGTCGGCGCCGACGAACTCGGCGACGTAGCCGTTGGCGGGGCGGCCGAGCACCGCCGCCGGGGTGTCGTACTGCTCGACGCGGCCCTTGCCGTAGACGGCGATGCGGTCGCCGAGCCGGACCGCCTCCTCGATGTCGTGGGTGACCAGCAGCACCGTCGTGCCCAGCGACCGCTGGATGGCGGTGAACTCGTTCTGCAGCCGCTCGCGCACCACCGGGTCCACGGCGCCGAACGGCTCGTCCATGAGCAGCACCGGCGGGTCCGCCGCCAGCGCCCGCGCCACCCCCACCCGCTGCCGCTGGCCGCCGGACAACTGCGCCGGATAGCGTCCCCCGAACTCCGCCGGGTCCAGCCCCACCAGCTCCAGCAGCTCCTTGGCGCGCGCCCGGGCGCGGCTGCGCCGCCAGCCCGTCAGCGCGGGCACCGTCGCCGTGTTGTCGAGGACCGTGCGGTGCGGGAAGAGGCCGACCTGCTGGATGACGTAGCCGATGTGACGGCGCAACCGGACCGCGTCGGCCTTCATGACGTCCTCGCCGTCGACCAGGATGCGGCCCGAGGTCGGCTCGGTGAGGCGGTTCACCATCATCATCGTGGTCGTCTTCCCGCACCCCGAGGGCCCGACCAGCGTCACCAGCTCGCCCCGCCCGACCTCGAAGGAGAGCCCGTCGACCGCCACGGTGCCGTCCGGGTAGCGCTTGGAGACCTCCTCGAAGCGGATCACGGCCTCACGCTAGCCCCGCCCCACCGCCCGCGCCGCCCGGTGGCACCCGTACGGTCCTGCCCGGCGGCCCTGTGCTGAACTGGGCCCGGGGTATCAGCCGCACACCCGCACCACCCGCACCACGTTCAGGGGAGCCCACGTGACCGACACGCGTACCGCCGCCTACCGCCAGCCCGGCGTCGTCCTGACCGACCACCGTTTCAGCGTCCCCCTGGACCACGACGAGCCCGACGGCGAACGGATCGAGCTGTACGGCCGCGAGGTGGTCGCCGCCGAACGCGAGGGCATGCCGCTGCCCTGGCTCCTCTACCTCCAGGGCGGCCCCGGCTTCGGCGCCCACCGCTTGGTGGGCCTCCCGCACTGGCTGGGCCGCGCCCTCACCGAGTTCCGGGTCCTCCTCCTCGACCAGCGCGGCACCGGCGCCTCCACCCCCGCCAACCGGCAGACCCTCCCGCTGCGCGGCGGCCCCGAGGAGCAGGCCGATTACCTCACCCACTTCCGCGCCGACTCCATCGTCCGCGACTGCGAGGCGATCCGCCCCGGCCTCACCGGCGGCGCCCCCTGGACCGTCCTGGGCCAGAGCTTCGGCGGCTTCTGCACCGCCAACTACCTCTCCACCGCGCCCGAAGGCGTCGCCACCGCCCTCTTCACCGGCGGCCTGCCCTCCCTCGACGCCCACGCCGACGACGTCTACCGCGCCGCCTATCCCCGCGTCACCCGCAAGAACGAGGCGCACTACGCCCGCTACCCGCAGGACGTCGAACGCGCCCGCCGCATCGCCGCCCACCTGCTGGAGAAGCCGGTGGAGCTCCCCGGTGGCTATCTGCTGACCGCCGAGGCCTTCCAGTCGCTCGGCATCCTGCTCGGCTCCGGCGACGGCAGCCACCACCTCCACTTCCTCCTGGAGGACGCCTTCGTCCGCGTCCCCGGCGGCCACGCCCTCTCCGACACCTTCCAGGAGCAGGTCCGCGCCCACCTCTCGTACGCCCCCAACCCCCTCTACGCCCTCCTCCACGAGGCCATCTACGCCCAGGACGAGCGGCCCACCGCCTGGTCGGCCGAGCGGGTGCGCGGGGAGTACCCCCGCTTCGACGCGGCCCGCGCCCTCGCCGGGAACGAGCCCGTCCTCTTCACCGGCGAGACCATCCACCCCTGGCAGTTCACCGCCGACCCCGCGCTGCGCCCGCTGCGCGAGACCGCCGGCATCCTCGCCGCCCGCACCGACTGGACCCCGCTGTACGACGCCGAGCGGCTCGCCGCCAACGAGGTCCCCGCCGCGGCCGCCGTCTACCACGACGACATGTACGTCGACACCGCCGACTCGCTGCGCACCGCCGCCGCCATCCGGGGCCTGCGCCCCTGGATCACCAACGAGTTCGAGCACGACGGCGTCCGCGCCGGCGGCCCCCGCGTCCTCGACCGCCTCCTCGCCCTCGCCCGCGACCGCGCCTGAGGCGAGTGGGCCGCGTGCGACAGGGCGCGCCCGCCGCAACCCCGTCCTACGCTGGCCCCATGGCCGAACAGCTCGCCCCCCTGCCCGAGGACTGGCAGCGCGCCCTCGCGGTCGTCGCCCACCCCGACGACCTGGAGTACGGCTGCGCGGCCGCCGTCGCCCACTGGACCGACGGCGGCCGTGAGGTCTCCTACCTCCTGGCGACGCGCGGCGAGGCCGGGATCGACAGCCTCGAACCCGCCATCAGCGGCCCCCTGCGCGAGCAGGAGGAGCGCGCCTCGGCCGCCGTCGTCGGCGTGGGCAGTGTGGAGTTCCTCGACCACCGCGACGGCGTCATCGAGTACGGCCCCGCACTGCGCCGGGACATCGCCGCCGCAATCCGCCGCCACCGCCCCGAGCTCGTCATCACCCTCAACCACCGCGACACCTGGGGCGGCACCTACCGCAACACCCCCGACCACGTCGCCGTCGGCCGCGCGGTGCTGGACGCCGCCGCCGACGCGGGCAACCGGTGGATCTTCCCCGAACTCGGCGCCCAGGGCCTGGTCCCCTGGGACGGTGTCCGCTGGGTCGCCGTCTTCGGCAGCGACCGGCCCACCCACGCCGTGGACGCCGGACCCGGACTGGAACGCGGCATCCGGTCCCTGCTCGCCCACCGCACCTACGTCGAGGCGCTGACCGAGGAGGACCCGGAGCGGTACTGCCGCACCCTGCTCACCGAAGGCGTCCAGCAGGCCGCGGACCGTTTCGGCGGCAGGCCCGCCGTCACCTTCGAGCTCTTCCCCTGCTGAGCAGCCGGTAGCCCCCCTCGCTTGCCGGAACGGCACATCCGTTTGCCGGTACGGCACCATGGCTCCATGAGTCCCCGCCCCCACCGCCCCGCCCTGCCCGACCCCGCCCCGCCGCCCGCCGACACCGACACCGTCCTCGCCGGCGTCGGCCCCCGGCTGCGCGCCCTGCGCAAGGAGCGCGGCGCCACCCTGGCCGGCCTCTCCGCCGCCACCGGCATCTCGGTCAGCACCCTCTCCCGCCTGGAGTCCGGCCATCGCCGCCCCAGCCTCGAACTGCTGCTGCCCATCGCCGCCGCCCACGACGTCCCTCTGGACCGCCTGGTCGGCGCGCCCCCGGCGGGCGACCCCCGGGTCCGGATGGACCCCATCGAGCAGGGCAACCGCACCGTCATCCCACTCAGCCGCCGCCCCGGCGGCCTCCAGGCCTTCAAATGGGTGCTGCGCCCGGGGGAGCGGTGCGACCCCGCCGAGGAGCAGCGCACCCACGAGGGGTACGAGTGGCTGTACGTGATCTCCGGGCGGCTGCGGCTGCTCCTCGGCGAGCACGACTTCGAACTCGGCGAGGGCGAGGCCGCCGAGTTCGACACCCGCCTGCCCCACTGGTTCGGCGCCGTCGGCGACCACCCCGCCGAAGTCCTCAGTCTCTTCGGCCCGCAGGGGGAGCGGATGCACGTACGGGCCCGGCCGAGGCCGGCACGGTAGGACCCCGGTCGCGGCGGGCGGGCCGCCTTCCTCCGCGTACGTTCCGGCCGGTTCCGTACCCCGTCCGGGGATCGGTGGACGAGAACGGTTCCTCTCGGCCAAGCGACCGCTTAGTATGCGCGGGAGTCCGGTCTGCCGGCCGCGCCGCCCGCCGAGGGCGCCGGGGCCCGGCACCGGACCGGAGACCCCCGCGTCCCCGCACCCGAGACGTCCGCGACACGTACCGCAGTGGAGGCCCGCAATGCAGGCATGGCAAGTGCACCGGAACGGTGAGCCCCGCGAGGTGATGACCCTGGCCGACGCCGCCCGCCCCGAGCCGGGCCCCGGACAGGTCCGCCTCAAGGTCCGGGCCGCCGACATCAACTTCCCCGACGCCCTGCTCTGCCGGGGCGAGTACCAGGTCCGGCCGCCGCTGCCGTTCACCCCGGGCGTGGAGATCTGCGGCCAGACCGAGGACGGGCGCCGGGTGCTGGCCACCACCGCCCTGCCGCACGGCGGCTTCGCCGAGTACGCCCTCGCCGACGAGGCGGGACTGCTGCCCGCCCCCGACGCCCTCGACGACGCCGAGGCCGCCGCCCTGCACATCGGCTACCAGACCGGCTGGTTCGGCCTGCACCGCAGGGCGCGCCTCCAGGCGGGCGAGACCCTCCTGGTGCACGCCGCGGCGGGCGGCGTGGGCAGCGCCGCCGTCCAGCTCGGCAAGGCCGCGGGCGCCCGCGTCATCGGCGTCGTCGGCGGCCCCGAGAAGGCCCGCGTCGCCGAGGAGCTCGGCTGCGACGTGGTGATCGACCGCCGCGAGGCCGACCTGGTCGCCGCTGTCAAGGAGGCCACCGGCGGCAAGGGCGCCGACGTGGTCTACGACCCGGTCGGCGGCGACGCCTACACCAAGTCCGCCAAGTGCGTGGCCTTCGAGGGACGCATCGTCGTCGTCGGCTTCGCCAGTGGCACCATCCCCGCCCCCGCCCTCAACCACGCCCTGGTGAAGAACTACTCCATCCTCGGCCTGCACTGGGGCCTCTACGCCGTCAAGGACCCCGCCTCGATCGGCGCCTGCCACGCCGCCCTCACCGAACTGGCCGCCAAGGGCACCGTCAAGCCGCTGGTCAGCGGCCGCGTCCCGCTCGCCGAGGCGGCCGACGCCGTCCAGCGCGTCGCCGACGGCACCACCACCGGCCGCCTCGTCGTCCTCCCGGAAGGAGCGGCCGCATGAGCGACGCCGACGACCTCCGCGCCCGTACCCGCGCCCTGCTCGCCGACCACCCGCCCGCCACCACCTCCCGGGCCGACTTCCTCGCCGCCCGCTTCGACGCGGGACTGGCCTGGGTCCACTACCCGCAGGGGCTCGGCGGCCTCGGCGCCGCCCGCAGCCTCCAGGCGGTCGTCGACGCCGAACTCGCCGCCGCCGGAGCCCCCGACAACGACCCCCGGCGGATCGGCATCGGCCTCGGCATGGCCGCCCCCACGATCCTCGCCTACGGCACCGAGGAGCAGCGGCGCCGCTTCCTGCGCCCCCTCTGGCTCGGCGAGGAGGTCTGGTGCCAGCTCTTCAGCGAACCGGGCGCGGGCTCCGACCTCGCCGCCCTCTCCACCCGCGCCGTCCTCGGTGACGACGGCGTGTGGACCGTCACCGGCCAGAAGGTGTGGACCTCCAGCGCCCACCTCGCCCGCTGGGCCATCCTCATCGCCCGCACCGACCCGGAGCAGCCCAAGCACCGGGGCATCACCTACTTCCTCTGCGACATGACCGACCCGGGCGTCGAGGTGCGGCCGCTGCGGCAGATCACCGGCGAGGCTGAGTTCAACGAGGTCTTCCTGACCGGCGTCCGCATCCCCGACAGCCACCGCCTCGGCGAGGTCGGCGACGGCTGGCAGGTCGCCCGCACCACGCTGATGAACGAACGCGTCTCCATCGGCGGCAGCGCGGGCCCCCGCGAGAGCGGCATGATCGCGCCCCTGGCCCGCACCTGGCGCGAGCGCCCCGAGCTGCGCACCCACGCCCTGCACCAGCGGCTGATCCCGCTCTGGGTGGAGGCCGAGGTGGCCCGCCTCACCGGCGAACGCCTGCGCCAGCAGCTCGCCGTGGGCCAGCCAGGACCCGAGGGAAGCGGCCTCAAACTCTCCTTCGCCCGCCTCAACCAGCAGATCAGCGGCCTGGAGGTGGAACTCCTCGGCGACGAGGGCCTGGTGTACGACGACTGGACGATGCGCCGTCCCGAACTGGTCGACTTCACCGGCCGCGGCCCCGGCTACCGCTACCTGCGCTCCAAGGGCAACAGCATCGAGGGCGGGACCAGCGAGGTGCTGCTGAACATCGTCGCCGAACGCGTCCTCGGGCTGCCCACCGAACCGCGTACCGACAAGGACGTCGCCTGGAAGGACCTCGCCCGATGAGCGCCACTCCCCGCCTGCTCGCCACCGACACCGAGGACGACCTGAGGGCCGCGGTCCGCTCCCTGCTCACCACCCGCTGCGCGCCGGACCGGGTGCTGGCCCGCGCCGAGACCGACGCGCCGTACGACCGGGAGCTGTGGAAGACCCTCACCGCCTCCATGGGCCTCGCCGGGCTGCTCGTCCCGGAGGAGGACGGCGGCCAGGGGGCCGGCCACCGGGAAGCGGCCGTCGTGGTGGAGGAGCTGGGCCGCGCCGTCGCGCCCGTGCCCTACCTGAGCGGCGCCGTCGTCACCCCGGCCGCGCTGCTCGCCCTCCCCGAGCGCACCGAGGAGGCGTCGGCCCTGCTCGCCGACGTGGCCGCCGGAACCACCGTCGCCGTCCTCGCCGTACCGCTCACCACCGCCCCCGGCGACCCGCTCCCGGAGGTCACCACCACGGAAGGCGCCCTGCACGGCACCGTCCGCTCCGTCGCCGACGCCGCCGGGGCCGACGTCCTGCTGGTCGCCGCCGACACCGGGCTGTACGCCGTCCCCGCCGACGCGCCGGGCGTGGAGACGACCCCGCTCACCGCCCTCGACCTGACCCGCCCGCTCGCCGCCGTACGCCTCGACGGCGCCCGCGGCACCCTGCTCGCCCCGGCCGCCGACTCCGCCGCCGCGGTGCGGGCCGGACTGCTCGCCGGGGCCGGCCTGCTGGCGAGCGAGCAACTCGGCCTCGCCGAGTGGTGCCTGACCGAGACGGTCCGGCACCTGAAGGACCGCCACCAGTTCAACCGGCCGCTCGGCTCCTTCCAGGCGCTCAAGCACCGCCTCGCCCAGCTCTGGCTGGACGTCGCCGGCATCCGCCCTGCCGCGACCGCCGCCGCCGACCTCCTCGCCACCGGTGAGGGCGGCCCCGCCGAGGCCGAACTCGCCGTCGCCGTCGCCCAGGTGTACGCCTCACCCGTCGCCGTCCGCGCCGCCGAGGAGGCGCTGCAGCTCCACGGCGGGATCGGCATGACCTGGGAACACCCGGTCCACCTCTACCTCAAGCGCGCCAAGGGCGACGCGGTCGCCTACGGCGGCGCGGGACGCCACGGCGAGGCCGTCGCCCGCCTCGCGGAGCTGCCCGCGCCCTGACCACGGCCCGCCACCCTTCCCCGCGTACCGCCCGGCCCACCGAAAACCCCAGGTGGGCCGGGCGTTTCGGTGTTCGTGCGGCTCATGCATAATTGCGCACCGGACGCAATAACCGAGGATCTTCAAAAAGATCCACGACCTGGGGTGGAACGCGTATGACGAGCAGGACCGACCGCCGACCCGTACGTCTGGCCGGAACCCTCGCGGCGACCGCGGCCCTCACCGTCGCCGCCACCTCCTGCTCCGCCCCCGGCGGCGGCACCGAGTCCAAGGGCTCCGCCGCCGGCACCGCCGTCGTCGGCATCGCCTACGAACCGGACAGCCTCAGCCCCCTCCTGGGCTACGGCAAGGACGGCAACTCAAAGATCTTCGACGGGCTCCTCACCCACGACGAGAAGCTCGACCTGAAGCCCGCCCTCGCCTCCGCCCTCCCCGAGATCTCCGAGGACGGCCGCACCTACACCTTCCCGCTGCGCAAGGGCGTCACCTTCACCGACGGCAAGCCCTTCACCGCCCGCGACGTCGTCTTCACCTACGAAACCATCCTCGACCCGAAGACCAACAACGCCAGCCGCACCGAACTCGACGCCGTCGAGAGCGTCGAGGCCAAGGACGACCACACCGTCGTCTTCCACCTCAAGTACCCCTACGCGCCCTTCGCCGAGCGCACCGTGCTGCCCATCGCCCCCGCCCACATAGCGGGCGAACAGGACGTCAACACCGGCGACTTCACCACCAAGCCGATCGGCACCGGCCCCTACGAGCTGGTCAACTGGTCCAAGGGCGAGAAGCTCACCTTCAAGGCCAACCCCGACTACTGGGGCGGCGCGCCGAAGATCAAGAACTTCACCATGGCCATCATCAAGGACGACGACGTACGCGCCACCCGGCTGCGCTCCGGCGACCTCGACGGCGCCATCCTGCCGCCCAACCTCGCCAAGGCGTTCAAGGACCAGGGCACCGCCACCTACGCCGCGAAGAGCTTCGACTACCGCGTCGTCACCCTGCCCACCGGCAACAAGGTCACCGGCGACACCGACATCCGCCGCGCTCTCGACCTCGCCGTCGACCGGAAGGCGATGGTCGACTCCATCCTCGACGGCGCCGGAAAGCCCGCCTACGGGCCCGTCCCCACCGACAGCCCCTGGTTCACCCAGGGCACCGAACGCGCCCACGACCTCGACGCCGCCGCCGACATCCTCGACGAGGCCGGCTGGAAGAAGGGCAAGGACGGCATCCGCGCCAAGGACGGCGTCCGCGCCGCCTTCCCGCTCTGGTACCTCTCCGGCGACAAGCTCCGCCAGGACCACGCCCTCGCCTACGCCTCCGACGCCAAGAAGCTCGGCGTCGAGGTCAAGGTCCAGGCCGGCACCTGGGAGGTCATCCAGCCCCGGATGCCCAAGGACGCCGTGCTCGCCGGCGGCGGCTCCCCGGCCGACCCCGACTTCGACCAGTACACCCTGCTGAAGTCCTCCCTGGCCGGGGACGGCTTCAACAACATGGCGCACTACGACAACCCGGCCGTCGACAAGGCCCTGGAGAAGGGCCGCCGCAGCGGCGACCAGGCCGAGCGCCAGGCCGCCTACGACACCGTCCAGCGCGAACTGGTGAAGAACCCCGGCTACACCTTCCTCACCCACATCGACCACGTCTACGTCGTCGACGACCGCTTCGGCACCCTCACCACCCAGATCGAACCGCACGACCACGGCCTCGCCTCGGGCCCCTGGTGGAACGTCGAGGACTGGAAGCCCGTCAAGTGACCAAGGCCCGCCACGGCCTGCCCTGGATACCCATGGCGCGCATGACGGGGCGGCGGCTGCTCTTCGCCGTCCCCGTCCTGCTGGCCGTCACCTTCGCCGTCTTCGCCGTCGCCGACGCCTCGCCGTTCGACCCCGTCAAGGCGTACGCCGGAACCGCCGGACTCACCGCATCGCAGGAGAACCTCGACCAGCTCCGCGCCAACCTCGGCGTCGACCAGCCCCTCGCCGTCCGCTGGTGGGAGTGGATCACCGGTGCCGTCACCGGCGACCTCGGCCACTCCGCCGTGATGCGCCAGCCCGTCGCCGACGTCATCGCCGAACGCATCGGCTGGTCCGTCCTGCTGGCCGCCCTCGCCTTCGCGGCCGCCGTCGTCCTCGGCGTCACACTCGGCGTCCTCGCCGCCCGCCGCAGGGGCTCCCTCATCGACCGGGCCGTCACCTCCCTCGCGTACACGCTGGAAGCCGCCCCCACCTTCTGGCTCGGCCTGCTCGCTGTCTGGCTCTTCGCGCTCCAACTCGGCTGGCTCCCGGCCGGCGGCCTCACCGACACCGGCAGCAGCACCGTCACCGCCGGCCAGCTCGCCACCCACGTGATCCTCCCCGCCGCCGTCCTCGCCGCCTCCCAACTCCCGTGGTTCGCCCTCTACGTCCGACAGGGCGTCGGCGACGCCCTGGACGAGGACCCCGTCCGCGGCGCCCGCGCCCGCGGCCTCGCCGAACGCACCGTCCTGCTCGGCCACGCCCTGCGCTCCGGACTCCTGCCCGTCCTCACCCTCATCGGCTCGCGGGTCCCCGAACTCATCACCGGCGCCCTCCTGGTGGAGACCGTCTTCAGCTGGCCCGGCATCGCCGCCGCCACCGTCCAGGCCGCCACCGCCGTCGACTTCCCGCTGCTGGCCGCCACCACCGTCCTCGCCACCGCCGCCGTCCTGCTCGGCAACCTCGTCGCCGACCTGCTGTACGGCCTCGCCGACCCGAGAGTGGGCTTCGATGGCTGACCTCGCCCTGCCCACCGCCCCCGGCCGCGGCGCCCGCACCGCCCGCACCTGGAAACTGAGGGTCAGCGCCACCCTCGTCGCGGGCTTCGTCCTCGCCGTCCTGCTCGTCCCGCCCCTCGTCGGCCTGGACGAACAGGCCGTCGACCTCGGCGCGAAACTCCTGCCGCCCTCCCTCGACCACCCCTTCGGCACTGACGACGTCGGCCGCGACCTGCTCCTGCGCTGCGTCTACGGCCTGCGCGTCTCCCTGCTCGTCGGCGTCGTCGCCGCCCTCGTCGCCACCGTCCTCGGCACCGCCGTCGGCGCGGCCGCCGGAGCGCTGGGGGGCTGGACCGACCGGCTCGTCATGCGCTGCGTCGACGCCTTCTCCTCCGTGCCCCACCTGCTCCTCGGCATCTTCATCGTCGCCCTCTTCCGCCCCGGGGTGTGGCCCGTCGTCGTCTCCGTCGGCCTCACCCACTGGGTCTCCACCGCCCGCATCGTCCGCGCCGAGATCCTCTCCCTGCGCTCGCGCCCCTACATCGACGCCGCCATCTCCGGCGGCGCCTCCCGCACCAGGCTCGCCCGCCGCCACCTCGTCCCGGGCGTCCTCCCGCAGGCCGGACTCGCCGCCGTCCTGATGATCCCGCACGCCATCTGGCACGAATCGGCCCTCTCCTTCCTCGGCCTGGGCCTGCCCACCCACCAGGCCAGCCTCGGCACCCTCGTGCAGAGCGCCCGCGGCACGCTGCTCGCCGGGGACTGGTGGCCCACCCTCTTCCCGGGCCTGTTCATCATCGTGCCGACCCTCGCCATCGCCGGGCTCGCCGGAGCCTGGCGCGAACGGCTCAACCCCCGGCGCCGATCGGAGCTGATGCTGTGACCGTCCTGTCCGTACGCGGCCTCACCGTGCGGTTCCGGATGCGCGAGAGCGCCCCCGTCCGCGCCGTCACCGACGTCTCCTTCGACCTCGCGGCGGGGGAGTGCCTCGCCCTCGTCGGCGAGAGCGGCTGCGGCAAGTCCGTCCTCGCCTCCGCCCTCCTCGGCCTGCTCCCCGGCAACGCCGAGACCGCCGGCTCCGCCCTGCTCGCCGGAACCGGGGACGAGCCCGCCACCGACCTGATCGCCGCCGACGAGGCCACCCTCGCCCGCACCGTCCGGGGCCGCCGCGCCGGCCTCGTACCGCAGAGCCCCGCCGCCCACCTCACCCCGGTCCGCACCGTCCGCGCCCACCTCACCGAGACCGTCCACCGCCTCACCGGCACCCGTGGCCGCACCGCCCTGCGCACCGCCACCGAGTCCGCCGCCGCCCGTGTCTCCTTCCCGGCCGGCCACCTCGACCGGCACCCGCACCAACTATCCGGCGGCCTCGCCCAGCGCGCCGCCACCGCCCTCGCCCTCGTCGGCGACGCGCCCCTGCTCCTCGCCGACGAACCCACCACCGGCCTCGACCGCGACCTGGTCGACCGCACCGTGGACGAACTCCGCCGCCACACCGGCGACACCCGCGCCCTGCTGATGATCACCCACGACCTGGCCGCCGCCGCCCGCATCGCCGACCGGGTCGCCGTCATGTACGCCGGACGCGTCGTCGAGATCGCCGACGCCGACGCCTTCTTCGGCGCCTCCGGCCCCCGCCACCCCTACGCGCGCGGCCTCCTCGACGCCCTCCCCGAACGCGCCTTCCGCCCCGTCCCCGGACGCCCCCCGGAACTGGCCGCCCTACCCGAGGGCTGCGCCTTCGCCGCCCGCTGCGCCCACGCCGACGCGGCCTGCCAGGTCCAGCCGCTCCTCACCGGCGGCCTCGCCTGCCACCACCCCGGCACGGCCCCCGCCGACCCCGTCGACCCGCCCCAGGCCGTGGAGGCCCCCGGTGCTTGAACTCCTCGCCGTCACCGCCGGATACGACCGCCGCGCCCCCGTCGTCCGCGACGTCACCCTCACCCTCGCCCCCGGCGAGGCCGTCGGCCTCCTCGGCCCCAGCGGCTGCGGCAAGTCCACCCTCGCCCGCGTCGCCGCCCTGCTCCACCAGCCCGACTCCGGCCGCGTCGTCATCGACGGCGAACCGGCCCGCGGCTACCGGCACCGCGCACCGCGCGAGCAGCGCACCGCCTTCGGCGTCGTCTTCCAGCAGCCCCGCCAGTCCGCCGACCCCCGCCTGTCCCTCGCCGACCTCGTCGCCGAACCCCTGCGCGCCACCGGCCGCGGCGAGGAGGCCGCCGCGCGCGCCCGCGAGGCCGCCGACGCGATCGGCCTCGGCGCCGACCTGCTCGGCCGCCGCCCGCACGAGGTCAGCGACGGCCAGCTTCAGCGGGCCTGCCTCGCCCGGGCCTTGGTCCTCCGCCCGCGCTACCTCGTCTGCGACGAGATGACGGCCATGCTCGACGCCTCGACCACCGCGGCCCTCGTCGGCGTCGTCGAGGAGTACCGCCGGGAGACCGGCGCCGGCCTCCTCGCCGTCGGCCACGACCGGGTCCTCCTCGACCGCTGGTGCGATCGGACCGTCGACTGGGCCGACCTCGGCTCCCACGGCCCCCACTCGGCCGCGGAGAAGCGCCGCCCGGGCGGTGACCCTCGGTGAACTGACCCGTCACGGATCGTCAGTCACCCGGACGGCGGGCATGCCGTTCACCCACCCGCCCCTCACCGCGCGCCACACTGGCCGCCGACAGCCACGGAGTCGGCGTGGCGGTGAGGAGACTTCCGATGGCGATTTCCGTTTCCGTGGCGCTGCTGCTCACGATCCTGGCAGTGATCTTCATCCGCAGCGGCGGACTGAAGACCTCCCACGCGATCATCTGCGTCCTCCTCGGCTTCCTGCTCGCCGGCACCTCCGCCGCCCCCACCATCCACCACACCCTCGTCTCCACCGCCGACATGATCAACGGCGTGGGCAAGTAGTCTCCACGGACCAGGCATTGAGGCCCCACGCCCCCGCCCGTCCGGCGGACCGGCCGTGACGGCGAGGGCATGCGGTTCCCGGGGCGTCGGCGTCAGTAGGTGCGATGGACCCCGAGCAGCGCCGCACCGAAGTGGGCCTGCGGGTTGTCGTAGCGGCCGGTGATGCCGAAGCTCTTCCCGCAGTGGTTGACGGAGCCGCTCGTGACCGGGCCCGAGGCAGAGCCCCGCGCGGTCCACACACACCCGTCGCTGTTCTCCGCGGGCACTCCGGCCAGCGCCTCGGCCCTCCCGTCCTTGGTCAGGTCGGCCAGGTGCACGGCGCTGCCGAACGCGTCATCCGCCTCGGCAGCCCCCGGAATCCCGGCGGTGCTCTGGTTGTACGCCACAGATCCCGCCCCGGTCAGGCCGCCCTTCGCGCCGCGCAGGAGCACGGCCGCGCCCGCCCGGTCGAGCTTCCCGATCGCCTCGCCGGGGACTCCGACGAGCACATCGGCGATGCCGTCCCCGTCGGCGTCACCGACGCTGAGTGAGGCGCCGAACAGGTCGCCGCGCTCGGCCGCGCCGGGGACTCCGGGGGAGTCCTGGTGGATGACGGTGGGGTGCTGGTCGGCGGTGATGCCGGCGGGACCGCCGTAGAGCACCTGGATCTCCCCGCCGAGGCGGGCCGCGTCAGGTGACCCCGCCATGGACTCGTCCTCCGCGATGCCGGTGACCAGGTCGCCGAAGCCGTCGCCGTTCACGTCGCCGATCCGGCCGCGGTGCCCGTCGGCCGAAGGCAGCTGGACGGGGGCGTTGGCGAGTGGATCGCCCTGGACAGGAGGGCCGTTGTCGACGCGCACCGGTCCGCGGTAGTCGCCGCCGGTCGGCCCCAGCAGCCAGAAGCGCTCCGCCCTTCCGTCGCCGTCCACGTCGCCCATGGCCACACCCCGCATCCCGCCCAGGCGCTTCTCCAGGTACTGCGAGGCCGGCTTCCCGGCGCGGGTGAAGGGCCCGGAGTACGACGCCGCTTCGCAGAGCGAGGCCACCGTCAGTTCGGGTGCGCCGTCGCCGTCCATGTCGCCCGAAGCCACCTTTAGCCCGAAGTTGCAGTACTCCCGGCCCTCCCCGTAGCCGGCGGGCGGCACGATGCTCGCCCCGCCCGACAGCCCGCCGGGCCCTCCCCACACCACGGAGACCATGCCCCGGGCTTCGAGGCCGCCCGCGTCCTCGCGCGGCGTCCCCACGATCAGGTCCGCGTACCCGTCCCGGTCCAGGTCGGCGGAGGCGACGCTGGAGCCGAACGCGTCGTTCACCTCCGGGGCGCCGGGAACACCCGCCGTGGCCTGGGTGACGTAGGCGTGCCGGGCCGGACCGACCGAGGAGGCCGAACCGTAGAGGACGACGACCGCCCCCGCCCCGTCCACCGTGCCGACGGGCGCCGACGGGGCACCGACCGCGACGTCGCGGTACCCGTCACCGTTGAAGTCGTCCTGGACGGAAGCGGTGTTGGCTCCCTTGTACGGCGCGCCGACGGCGGCCGCGGCCGGGGCGGCAGGGATGAGCGTGGCGGCGGCGAGTGCGGTGAGCACGGCCGCCGCCGTGATGGATCTGTGCAACAGGGGGCTCCTGAGAGACGGAGGGCATCGGTGATCACTAGACGTGCGAGATCGTCGCCAGGTTGTAGGCGGGCCTGTACCAGCCGCGAGCGCGCCCACCCGCACGCCTGCAGCCACCAGGGCGGCCTATCCCGCCGGGAACACCAGCGTCTCCGCCGCCCACTCCACGAACCCGGTGAGCCACTCCAGCTCCGGCCCGCTCCGGGCGATCCGGAAGCCATGCCGTCGCCCCTGGAACAGGGCTTGCACGGCATGGAGTCGCCCAGCGCCGGACCCGTTCGAGGTCGAGCTCCGCCGCCTCCGCGAAGATGTCCAGGGCGCGGTGCAGCTCCCCGCGCGGATCGGTCGCCGCGAGCAGCGCCGGGGTCCGCCTCTACACGAAGGTGCCGCCGTCGTACGCCCGGTCGCCCGCCACGCCCTTCGGGTCGACGGCCAGCCACGGTCCGCGGTCGGCACGCAGGATGTTCCGCAGGTGGAGGTCCCCCTGGATCAGGGTGTTCGGCTGGGAGCGCCCCAGCTCGTCCACGGTCGCCAGGGCGGCACCCAGCACGCGGTCCGGGAGGCTGTGCGGCACCTCCGCCGCGTCCTTGAGCAGCTCCGCCTCCCAGTCGGCGGCGCGGTCCCGGAGGCGGGGCAGGCCGGGCGGGGCCAGGACGGCCAGGCGGCGGCTCGGTGTCCGGTGCGTGCTCTCGGCGTGCCGGGCGGACGCTCTCGTACTGGACGTACTCGTGCTTTCGTCCGGTGCGGCGAAGGGGCACCTCCCTGCTCGGTCGAAGCCGAGAGCTTGGGGGCGCGTGCCGGGCGCCGTGGGTGCCGTGCGGGACTGTGCGGACCTACCCTGGAAGCTGGCCCGGCCGCGCCAAGGGCGCGTGCCCCGGGAAGGCACGCGACCACCCGGTTCAGCGCCCGCTCGCCACCAGCCTCCCCAGCGCCCAGGCCGCCACCGGCCGGTACAGCATCACGACGGGCAGCGGACCCGAGACGGTCAGCCGCGTGCCGCTGCCGCCGTCGGGGGCGGCCAGCACCTCGTGGCGCAGCCGCAGGACCAGCGGCCCCAGCGCCACGCGCCAGCTCCACACCCGCCCGGCTCGTCCACCCGCTCCACGACGAAGCGGACCCGCACCCTCGCGTACGACCACACCCGCCCCCGCAGCCCGGGCGCGATCCGGTCGGCGCCGGTCTCCACCCGCCTGATCTGCGGCGCCCAGCGTGACCACAGGGCGGGCCGGGCGTACCTCTCCCACACCTCGTCCGGCGGGGCGGGGCCCGCGCGGCTCACCGTGCGGGTCGCCACGGCGTCCGTCCCCGGCGCGGCCGCCGCCTCACTACCGCTTCTTCCTCCGCAGGGCCTCCGGCCGGTGCACGGCCGTCCCGCCGGACTTGTCGCTGCGGACCTCGTACTGCGGTTCATCGGGGGAGGCGTCGACGGTGCGGCCCGCCGCCTCGGTGCGCCCGGTGATCTTCCGCTCGACATGTCCCTCGGCCTCGCCGCCCGGCGACGACCAGGTCACCTCGTCGCCTTTGCGCAGCGCGCGCTCATTCCGCTTCTTTGCCATGACCGGCTCCTCGGCGTGGTCCGTCCCCCTTCCTGCCGAGCACAGCACGCCCGCGCCGTTCCGGCCACCGAGGGGGCCGCCCCCGCCTCCCTCGGCGGCAGGAAGCCGTCGATGCGACCGGACGGTCACGCCTTCTTCACGCGATGCCGTGTTCGAACCCCGACGCCCGGGTTACGCGCAGATGTACCCCCCTCCCCCCACCACCAGGGAGTCATCGTGGCCCTCGTCGCCGTCCTGCTGCCGCTCCTGCTCCTCGGGGGCCTGCTGGCCCTCGGTTGGTACGAGGACCTGATGCTCGGCCCACCGCGCCGCCGCAAACGGCATCTGCGCCTGGTCCCCGACCCGGTGGAGGAAGCCTCCCCCGCGGCCTCCGGCGAGGCCGCCCCGGCCCGGCGGCACGCCGCCTGAGCGGCCCGGTCACCGGTCCGGCGTCTCCCACGGGGGTTTCGGCTCGGGGCAGCGGACCGTGCCCGGCTCGACGCGGATGGCGAGGCCCGGCGTGGTGAGGACCCCCGGGATCTGGATGTCCTGCGTCAGGGCGTCGGTCGCGTGGAACTTGGCGTAGTCGGCCCGCAGGCCGAACCGGCCGGGACCGCTGCCCAGCCCGCCCGCCGGACCCTTCCCGTCCGCCCCGGCCGCCGACCCGTTCACGTTGATGTCGACCACACCGTCCATGTCGAGCACCCCGTTCGCGGAGACCAGGCCGATGACCGTGTCCCCGGTCCGCACCTCCCACGTCGCCGGGTCGTCGTCCCCCAGCTCCAGCACGATCGAGTACGGCACCCCCAGCACGTCCTGCTGCCGGCTCAGGCAGAGGCCGTTCACCCGGCCCTCCCGGAACCCCATCCGCAGCACCGGCACGCTCCCCGCCGAGCCGTCCGCCCGGGTCACCGGCTGGTCCACGGTGGCCGCCGCGTACGCCGTCCCGTACAGGCTGCTCGTGGTCAGCTGGAGCGGTTTCTCCTGGGCCCGGAAGTCCACCGCCAGCGCCCCTGTCCCCATCTGCCACAACAGCGTTCCTGTCGCGGCCGCCGCGGGCAGGGCCAGCAGCGGCGTGCGCCGCCAGTGGGTACGGCCCTCGCGGCACTCCGTTTCGGGACCGCCGCTCATGGCGCCACCGAGATCGAGCCGGGCAGGTGGACGGGGTTCTCGGTGTTGCCGAGCCCCGGCTGGTTGCCGGTGGCCCGGATGGCGTAGATGGTCCCGTCGAAGTCCGAGGCCCCGGCCGTCAGCGGGATCACCGAACCGAACGCGTTCAGCAGGCCCTGCACGCCGCAGATGCGCACGACGACGTTGAGGCAGACCTGGTGGATGTCGCCCCACATCACGGTCTCCTGCGGCTGGAACAGGCCGTCGTACCCGCCGAGCGTCCCCTTGTCGGGCACGTCGATGGTGGCCTCGGGGCCGCCGTCGGCCCTGGGGTGGACCACCTTCACGTGGTCGGTGACCACGAGCTGGCTGAACGTGTACCGCGTCGTCACCCGCGTGCTGCCGTCGGCGAGCCGGATCGTCACGTTGTTCTTCACCCGCATCGACTTGGCCGCCATCTCCTCGATCGTCACCCGCAGCGGCTGCGGCGGCGGCAGGAACGGCGCGTCGCCGCCCGGCGGCTGCGGCTCCGCGCGCCACAGCGACCCGGCCGCCTCGGCCACCCGGCCCGGCCCGGCCGCCGAGCCCGCCACCACGGCGAGGGCCGTCGCCACCCACAGCGCCCGCCGGACGCGCGGGCGCCTCACGCCGGCTCCTCGGACACCGCGGCCGCGGCCCCGGACCGGCGGCGGGGGCGGGCGGCGCGCTCGGGCCCCCAGCCGACCATCATCGAACCGCCCAGCACCCCCAGCACCATCCCGACGAGGAACCCGCCCAGGTTGGAGGCGACCAGCGAGACGACCGCGAGGAGCGCGCCGATGATGCCGAACGTGTACCGCTGCTGCGGCGCGGCGAGCGGGATCAGCCCGCTCAGGACCACCCCTCCGCCCAGCAGGTACCCGGCGATCCCGTCGAACCCGGTGCTCACGATCAACTGCATCGGCGCGAGGGAGAACTTCAGCACCGTCCACCCGCCGGCCACCATCCACACCCCGCCCCGGAACGGCCGCGTACGCCGGAACGCGCGGAACCACGCCCGGCCCCGCCGCAGCGCCGCCCCGGTACGGGCGCCCCACCCGGCCGGGACCGCCGCGCCCTCGTCCGTACTTGCCCGCCCGGCCACCGCCTCGTCGTCCCCGCCGACCGTGCCCGTCTTCCCCCGCCGGGTCTTTGCGGCGCGGCTCAGCACGACTCCGCCGAGCCCGCGACGACGCGCAGATTCAGCCCGGGCAGCTCCATCGACCCGGCGATCTCTGCCGCGTGGGCCTTCGCGTCCAGACCCCGCAGCGAGATCGTGGCCCCGCCCCCGCCGCCGGCCGACCCCAGACCGAAGCCGCCCGGCTGCGCCCCGGCCAGCGGCTTGCCCGCCACCTCCACCTGGTCGGCGGAGTGGCCGATGACGGTGTTCTCCAGCCGCGTCGTGCCGCGCGACTTCAGGCCGGTCGCCTGGAGGTAGAGGTTCTTCGCCGAGATGTCGGGGGTGAACCCGCCGCTCGCCCCGCCCTTCACCTCCTGCCCCGCCGTCAGCAGCAGGCTGTACGGCAGCCCCGCGAAGCTCTGGTGGACCACCCCGCACAGCCCTGCCAGCCGCGCGTCCGAGAAGCCGACCCGTGTCATCCCGGTGTCGGTGCGGGTGGAGCCGTCCGGCGTGCCGATCGCCGGGGTGTTGCAACGACTACTAGAACGGAGGTCCCCGGCCACGCCGTTGGAGGTGAGGGTGAACGGCTGGTGGGTGACGTTGAAGCCGGCGGCGAGCGCCCCGCCCGCCAGCGCGCTGCCGAGCACGCCGATGGCAGGGCCGCCAGGGTGCTGCGGCCCCAGCGGGTGCCGCGCCGGGTGCCGTCGGCGTCCTCGGCCGGCATCCGCTCGTTCCAGTCGGCGGCCTGCCGGGCGCCCGCCGCGCGCAGGCGGCCGAGGCGGGCGGCGGTGGAGCGCCAGGGGTCGCTGAATCTCATGGTGAGGGCTCCAGTCGGTTGCGGGTGTCCTGCCGGGCGCGGGGTGCCCTGGCACCACGGAGGCGGCCGCCGACGCCTACGCCGCCGAGACCTGGCCGGAGATCGACGCCGCCTCCCGCGCCCTGGCGGTCGAGGCGGCGGTCCGCCTCACCGCCGGCCACGTCATGCGGAGCGACGCGCCGCCGGAGGAGTCGGCCGGCCGCATCGCCGAATGCGTCGCCCGGATCGCCGCAGGGCCCGCCGCGTGACGCCGCTTTCGGCCCGGCCGCGCGCTCACGGTCCGGGCAGCGGACGCAGCCGTACGCCGTGGTCGACCGGGCCCGCCCCGGCGAGCGGCCACGTCCGCAACCACACCCGGCCCGAGACGGCCTCCAGGTCGGCCCACCCGTAGCTCCGCGCGTCGTCCGACCGGTCGGCGTGGTCGCCGAGGAAGAAGAACCTCCCGGCCGGTACGGTGCGCGCGGCCGGACTCACCGAACGCCTCCCGTCGGCCCCGCAGCACGGCGTGGGCAGGGCCGCGCCCGCCGCGCCGGGGACCGTGACCTCGTACCACCGCCCGGCCCCCGCCCGCTGGACCAGCACCCGCTGGCCCCCCTTCGGCGCGGGGACGATCCGCACACGGTCGCCGGGGAGCGCGACGACCCGCTTGACCAGGAGGACGTCCCGCCCCGGGGTGCGCATCAGCACCACGTCGAAGCGGTCCACCCCGTCGTCCGGCGCGGGCAGCGGCAGTACCCGCTCGCCGTCACGCAGCGTCGGCTCCATACTGTCCCCGTCGATCCGCACGCTCAGCAGCGCCACCGCCGCGACCACGAGCACCACCAGCCCGGCGAACACCGCCACCGCCGCGCCCACCGCACGCGGCACGACGCGGCGCACCTGCCGGGGACTTTCGCCCGTCCCGTCAACGGCCCGTTCGCGCTTCGGCGTTGAGTTCATACGGGGGAGTATGGATCGACGGCGCCGCAGCCGGACCAGCGCCCCTCAACAACTCTGCGGCGGCGCCGCCGGAGCCACCGGCCCGGTCGCCTCCCGCGCCTCCCAGTCGGCCCGGCCCCCCGGCCCCAGCACACCCGTCATCCGCCGCAGCTCCTCGGCGGACATCTTGGCCAGGCTCCGGCGCGCGATGTGGGCGACCAGCAGCGGGAGAACCGGGCGGACGGGCTGGACCAGACGCAGCCACCACGGCGCGTAGACGGCGGGCGCCCGCCGCTCGATCCCGCGCACCAGCCATGCGGCGACCTGCTCGGGAGGGTGCACCCGGCTGCCCGGCCCCGGCTGGTGGGCGCGCAGCTCCCGCAGCACGGGATGCGCGTCGATCCCCTCGATCATCCCGGTGCCCGTCCAGTGCAGATAGGCGATGCCGACCCCGACCCCCTCGGGTTCCATCTCCGTACGCAGCGCCTGGGCGTACGACTCGACGCCGGCCTTGGAGGCGCAGTACGCGCTCATCAGCGGCGACGACCCGAAGGCCGCCGTGGAGGCCACCTGGAGCAGGTACCCCCGGGTCCGGGCGAGCTGCGGCAGGAAGGCGCGGGCGGTGGCGGCGCTCCCCAGGAGGTTGACGGCGATCACCCGGTCCCACAGCGCGGCCTCGGTCGTCACGAAGGGCCCCGCCGCCGCGATCCCCGCGTTGGCCACGACCACCGAGGCGGGTCCCATCCGCTCCGCCACGCTGCCGGCCGCCCCGCGCAGGGCGGCCTCGTCGGTCACGTCGACCTCCAGCGAACACGACTCCGTCGGCAACGACCGGGCCACGGCCTCCAGCGTCGCCAGCTCCCGCCCGATCAGCGCCACCCGCAGCCCCCGCTCCGCCAGCCGCCTCGCCGTCGCCGCCCCCACCCCGCGCGCGGCCCCCGTCACCACCGCGACCCGCCCGGCATGTCGATCCGCGGCCATGCACACACCCTCCTCGACCACCCCGGGACGCGCGCCACGCCGCCGTACTCCGGCCAGTCGACCACGGCGGCCGGGCGGGGGCCTGGCTGGTTGCTGCCATCGGGTGAGGGTGAGGGGGACCCCGGCGAGCCCCGGGTCAGGGACGCCAGCCGCGCAGCAGCTCCGAGACGCGGGCGACCGTGCTCCGCGGGTCGTACAACTCCTGGGCGAGGGCGCTGAGCTGATCCCGGGTGGGCGCCACCGGGATGCCGCTGGCGTCGAGGTACATGACGGCGACCGCGCAGGCCACGGTGAGGTTGGAGTGCTCCAGCCAGCGGCACCGGCCCAGGGTGTGGACCAGGGCGGCGGCGCGGGCGTAGGGGCCGCCGTACACCGGCTGCTCCAGGAGCTCCGCGTGGTGGCGGGCGACGGCGGCCAGGGGGACGCCGAGATCGTCGGGTGCGGGATCGCCGTGGCCCGCGCGTTCGGCGACCTCCAGGATCCAGGAGAGGTCGACGTGCAGGGCCATGCTCACGCAGCGGCACCCCGGCCGGCCGCGGGCGCGTGCTGGGCGTCGAGGGCCTCCTCCAGACCGTCGAGGAAGTCCCCGTGCAGGTCGATGAGGCGCTGCGCGGCGGCCATGCCCGCCGCGCGGGCCCCGGTGGTGTCCTCGGCGATGAGGCGTTCGACGTACCGGTTGAAGTCGAGGCCGCGGGCGGCGGCGGCCTCCTTGCCGGAGGCGAGGACGTCCGGCGCCAGGCGGAGCTGCGTCTGCTTCCTGTCAGTACTCATGAAGAAAAGGTAGCAGGGTGGTAGCAGCGGTGCGGGCCCCCCGGCGATCCGCATACCGCCCCGGTCCGGAACCGGCGCGGCCACCCGGACCCGCGCCCCCCTTCCAGCCCGCCCGATGCGCCGTACCCCCGCCGGCCACCCCGCCACCCCGGACGTACATCCCCGGTGCCATCCCGTCCCTCCGCCTAGCACTTGAGGATGACCCGCCGCCCACTCGGCGGAGGAGATCGCTCCGTTCTCGGAACCACCCACGCCCGCAGGCGTCTTGGCCATTGTCATGATCGGCAGCGAGTGAACCGGAGGTGGACCTGATGACAGGTCTGGCGGAGCAGGTGGCGGACGCGGGGAAGGCATCGGCGCCGGAGTACCAGGGCGCGCTCGGGACCCTGTCCGTGAACGCGTCGCTGACCGACGTGCTCGCCCGGGGCATCGAGGAGCTGCGCGCCGCCGAAGCCGCCGGGGACCTCCGGGAGACGGCGCGCTGCCAACTCGCCGTCGCCGAGGCATGCCGGCGGCTCGGCAGGACGGCCGAGGCCGACCGGGCGTGGAAGGCCGGCTACCGGACCGCCCGCACCGCGGGCCACGCCGGGGCGATGGCCTGGGCACTGTGGAGCGGCGGCACCCTCGCCCGGCAGCGCGGCGCGTTCCGCCTGGCCTACCGGCTCCTGGCGTTGGCGGCCGAATGGGGCGAGCGCGGCGGCGACATCGTCGTACGCGGCTACTCCCTCGCCGGGCTCGCCGAGACCGGACGCATCCAGGGCGACTACGCGGACGTGGAGGAACTCCACGAGCAGCTCCTCGCCGAGGCCCGCCGACGCGGCGAGGCCCGGCACACGGTGTGGGCGCTGGAGGGCATCGCCCAGATGCACCGGAACACCGGCTCCTACGACCGCGCCTACGCCCTCTTCGAGGAGGCCGCCGAGATCGCCGACCGCGCCGAGGACCGGCGGGGCTGGGCCTGGGCGCTGCGCGGCATGGCCGACATCGTCTCGGTACGCGACGGCGACGTGGAGCAGGCCCTGTCGCTGCTCACCCGGGCCGAGACCGCCTGCCGCGAGATGGACCTGCGCGGCGCGCTGGCCTTCAACCACAAGATGCGCGCCAACGTCCACTACCGGGCCGGGCATTACGCGCAGGCCCGCGACCTGTACACGCGGGCACTGGCCCAGTTCCGCGACATGGCCGAACCCCGGGGCACGGCCCTCTCCCGGCTGGGGCTGGCCAAAGCACTCGCCCGGCTGGGCCGCGACACCGCCGAGACCGCCGCGGAACTGGCCGAACTGCGCGACCAGCTCGACCGGTCAGGGCTCCACCACGCCCGCGACATGGTGGACAAGGCGGCGGCCGAACTGGGGGTGGGACAGCTGCCCGGACCGGGCCCCCGGACGGCGGCGCCCGCCTACCGCGCCGAAGCGCTCCGCGCCACCGACGTGGCCGGCCTGCGATGAGCCGCGCCGCCCGGACCTCCTCGGCCCTCGCCCCCGACCTCCGCGAGGCCCCCCTCCCCGCACCGGGCCGCAGGGCCACGGCGCCCCCGCCGCCCCCGGACACCGCCCGGGCCGCCGCAGCCCTGGCACGCTGCCGCGAGCTGACCCGCCCCGCCCTGGTCGAGGCCGTCGGCCACCTCGACGCGTGGACCGCGGAGATGGCGGCCTACGCACTCGGCTGGCGCGACCCGGGCGGCGCCCCCGACCCCGCGGCGTCCGGCGGCAAAGGCGTCCGGCAGGCCCTCGCCGTCCTGGCCGCCGAGGCGGTCGGCGCGCACTCCACGGCCGCCGTCCCCGCGGCGGTCGCCGTGGAGCTGGTGCACACCTTCTCCCTGCTGCACGACGACATCATGGACGGCGACCCGGTACGGCGCCGGCGCCCCGCGCTCTGGCGCGCCTACGGCGTCGGCCCCGCCGTCCTGGCCGGGGACGCCCTCCACGCCCTCGCCGTGCAGAGCCTCGCCGAAGCACCCGGCGACCGGGCGCCCGCGGCGGTGCGCCACCTGTCCCGGACGCTGACCGCGCTGGTCCGGGGCCAGGCCGACGACCTGCGGTTCGAGGAGCGGCCCTGGACCGGCGCCGACGCCGTCGACGTGGCCGAATACCGGGACATGGCCGAGCACAAGACCGGCGCGCTCCTCGGCTGCGCCGCCGCGCTCGGCGCCGAACTGGGCGGGGCCCCGGCGAAGACGGTCGCCGCTCTGGACCGGGCGGGCCGCCATCTGGGCGTCGCCTTCCAGGCCGTGGACGACCTGCTCGGCATCTGGGGCGACCCCGCGGTCACCGGCAAGCCCGTCCACGGCGACCTGCGACAGCGCAAGAAGACGTACCCCGTCCTCGCCGCGCTGGCCACGACCGGGCCCGCGCGCCGCGAACTGGCCGCGCTCCTGAACTGCGCCAAGCCCCTGCGGGGCGCTACCGCGGCCCGCGCCGCCGCGCTCGTCGACGAGGCGGGCGGACGCGCCGCCACCCGCGCCGAGGCCAGCGCCCACCTCGACGCGGCCCGCACCTGCCTGCGCGCCGCACGGCCGGACCCGGAGGCCGCCCGGGACCTGGACGCGCTCCTCACCTCCCTCCTCGACCGCACCTGGTGACCGCGGACCCGCCGACTCGCGCCAGGCCCCCCGCCCTGGTGCGGAGATCCTCCGTCTCCCGCACGATGGAAGTACCATCGGTTCAGGGCGGCGGCCGAGCCCGGCCGCCCCGCGCCGCGCGGCCGGAGCACCGGGACCCGCACCGCCGGGTCCCGCCCGGTGGCGGCCGGCCGACGGCGAACCGAAGAGAGCCGACCCGTGCGAGGAGAACGCCGTATGAGCGTGCCCGAGGAGAACCGCGAGAAGACACCCAAGACCGACCCGGCCGCCGAAGGGGACATCGAGCAGAAGCGGCCGCAGGAGGACCGCCCGGACGACCAGCAGGGCGAGAGCCGCACCATGGGCGAGGCCCTCGAGGAGGCGGACGTGAAACCGGAGGACTACGAGGAGTAGCCCGCCGCCGCGACCCGGCACGAGGCCCGGCGCGTCCCGCCCGAACCGGCGGCCCAGGCCGGGGCAGAACCTTCCCCCGGCCCGACCGGCGCACCGATGACCGCGAAGATCGACGGCGGTGCGACCGGCGGCGCGTACTCGCTGACCGTGTACTCCCACGCCCCCGGCGCCCCGGGCCCGCGACCGCCCGTCCACGAGCGGCACGAGGAGGCCTTCCGCGTCCTGGAGGGCGAACCGAGCCTGGACTTGGACGCGGAGACGGTCACGCTCCGCCCGGAGGAGCAGGCGGTTCGTGCGGGGCGGAGCCGTCCACCGGCCCTACGGCACCGGGCCGGTCACCGGACGTCTCCTGTTCGCCACCGCGCCGGCGCTGAACGCCTCTTCGCGGAGACGGCCGACCAGGGTGCCGCCACGCACGCCGAAGCACCGGCGCGGGCGCTGCGGGGACTCGGGGCGCGCCGGGAGTGCGTCCTCACCAGCCTCCCCGGCGGGGACGGCACGCGGGCGAGGACGTGGACGGTGAACGAGCCCCCGCCGGGAGGAACACATGACCAGCCACCACGCCCCCTTCGACCCCACCCGCGTCGCCCACCTCAACGGCCGGTTCGCCCCCGTCACCGAGGAGGTCGACGAGGCGGACCTGCACGTCGTCGGCGAGCTCCCCGAGGGCTTGGACGGCGTTTACCTGCGCAACGGCCCCAATCCCCGTTTCACCCCGATCGGTAGCTACCTGTACCCGATCGACGGCGACGGCATGATCCACGGCGTCCGGCTCTCGCAGGGCAGGGCCCGCTACCGCAACCGCTTCGTGCGCACCCCCGCCATGCGTGCGGAGGAGAAGGCGGGCCGCGCCCTGTGGGGCGGCGTCGAATCCCTGATCATGCCCGGCCCGGACCAGGTCGGCGAGGAGCTGGCGAACAACTTCAAACCGCTCCCCGACATCAACGTCGTCCAGCACGCCGGACGCCTCCTCGCCCTCGCCGAGTCCGACTGCCCGTACCGCATGAGCCCCGAGTTGGACACCCTCGGCAAGGAGACCTTCGACGGCGGCCTGCCCGCCGGCATCACCGCCCACCCCAAGATCGATCCGGTGACCGGCGAGATGACGGTATTCTGCTACGCCCTCGAACCCCCGTACCTGACCTGGTCCGTCATCGCCCCCGACGGCACCGTCAGCCGCGGTCCCACCCCCGTGGACGGCGTCGAGGACCCCCGGATGATCCACGACATGGCCCTGACCAGCCGCTACCTCGTCCTCGTCCTCGCCCCGGCGGTCTTCGACCTCGACGCCGCCATGAAGGGCGGCTCGTTCCTCGCCTGGCGCCCCGAACGCGGCACCCGCGTCGCCCTGATCCCCCGCGACGGAGGGCCCGTCCGCTGGGCCGACGACGAGGCGTTCTGGCTCTGGCACACCGTCAACGCCTACGACACCCCCGACGAGGGCCGCGTCGTCCTCGACTACGTCCAGTGGCCCGCCCTCTCCCTGGGCCAGAGCCCCGAACCCGGCCCGGCCGCACACGGCGCGCACAGCGGCCTGACCCGCGCCGTCATCGACCCGGCCGCCGGCACGGTCCGCCGCACCCAGCTCGACGACACCCGCGTGGAACTGCCCCGCATCGACGACCGCGGCATCGGCCGCCCCCACCGCCACCTCGCCACCGCGGCCGGCAGCGGCCGCACCGAGGGGCTTCTCCCGGGCGAGTACGACGCCCTGCGCTGGTACGACCTCGAGGACGGCACCGCCTCCAGCCGCCTCTGGGCGGCCGGAGACCTCTCCGTTGGCGAGCCCGTCTTCGCCCCGACACCCGGCACGCACGACAGCACCGATGGCCACTGGCTGACCTACGCCACCGACCGCACCGACCACACGAGCTGGCTACTCGTCCTCCCGGCCTCCGACCCCGCCCAGGGGCCCGTAGCCCGCGTCCGCATCCCCGTCCGCGTCCCCCTCGGTCTGCACGGCACCTGGCTGCCCACCGAGGAATGAGCCCCGCCCGGCAGACACCGGCTCAGGACGGCACCGGCTGCCCCGCACCCGTCGGCGCGCCGTGCGCCCCCGCCATACCCGACGGGGCCCGCGAGAACTCGGTCCCGGTCGGGAGCGGATCGTGTCGCACATCCTCGGCGGCCGCCCCGCCCCGGGCGAGGGCCTCCTTCACCGTACGGACCATCGCGGGCGGCCCCGAGAGCAGCACACGACCCCCCGCCGGAACGGCACTCCGCACCACCGCGGCGGCCGGCCGCTCGTACGCCGCACCGCCCGCCGCCCCGCCTGCCACCGGCACCACGGACAGCCAGGGACAGCCAGGGACGGCGGCGTTCGAGCCCGCTCAGACACTCCGTGTCGTACAGCTCCCCGGGCGCCCCGGTGCCCAGGTGAAGGGCTTGCCCTTGGTGGAGATGCGGGGCTGCTCGGGCTGGGCGGTGACCTCGTGCTCGCAGTACGGGCAGCGCAGCGAGCGCACGAAGGGCTCCGGCCTCTGACCGATCTGACAGGCCGAGATCAAGCGCCCGCTCTTGTCCCGGGCCTGCCGCAACTTGAACGGCTCTAGGTTGCCCATGTCCCCCCAAGCCCTCGCCCGGTCCGGCGACCCTATCCGGCGTCGCGTGGCCGCCGGACAAGGTCGCCGCGGTATGCGGACTGGACGCCAGGGAACCACCGGCCGCGACGGCGACCTGCCCGGTGCCGGTCAGCCGCACTCGGCAGACGCTCGACCCTTCACGATGGCCTTCTTGGTCAGCCACAGGCCGTCGACCTTGGGTGAGGGCACCATGTCGAGCGTCCAGTGCCACAGGTTCATCGGGCCAGGATCGGTGGTGAAGGTCTCGCCGCTCCCGATGTGCTTCCCCGCCACCTTGCTCTCGTCGCTGCAGAACGTGACGGTGTACCCGTCCTTCCCGTCCTTCTTTCCGTCCGCCGGTCGCACCTCGGCGCGGCTGTGCCGCCGCTCGCCGACCATGGTCAGGCCCTCCTGGGCGTACACGCCGATCCGGTACTGCGCGTACTCCTCGGCCTGGCTGCCGGGCACGGAGTAGTAGCGGGCCGCCTTCGACTTCGGGTCCTGCTCGGCGATGCCGACGACGGTGGACTTGGCGTAGAGCTGGGCGTCGCGGAGCGCAGCTGCCTGATCCGGGTCTTTCAGCGTCGTCTTCTCGAAGGTGACCTTGAGGTCGGCCGGCAGCTTCATCTCGGGCCCCGGCGGGGGAGTGGACGTCTCCGGGCTCGGCGTCACGCTCGTCGGGGTATCACCCGTACGAGTGCTCGCCTTGTCGTCGCCGGAGTCGGCCGCTCCTCCGCAACCGGCGAGGAGGAGCGACACCCCCGCGAGGCAGGCGATGGACAAGGACCGGACACGTATAGTCTTTTCGCACTCCCGTGGGGTGATGGGCCAGACACGATACGCGGGCCCCTGAGGGCCCCTTCGAGGGGAGGCGGCATCCTGCACCCCGCACCGTCTCCGTGCTCAACCCAGAACTCCGGACGCTGGCCTCACGCCGAAGTCGCCGCCGAGAGGGGGCACAAGCCTCCGGCCCTGCGCCCGCTCTCGGCTTTGACCAGCGGGTCAGCGGGTGTTCAGCGCCTTGGCCTCATGCAGGTTTACGGCGGCCTCGTTGGACCGCGTGGTCGTGAGGGTGCCGCTGTCCGCGCCGCCGCTGGTGACCTCCCAGTCGACATCCCAGTGAGCGGTCACCTCGACCGTGTGGCCGCCCGGCTTCTCGTACCGGTGCCCGCAGGTCGGGGACGCCTTCATGCCCTGGTCCTTGGTGTAGGGGGTGCCGGGGTCGTTGCAGGTCACCGAGGTGCCGTCGCCCATCTTCCAGACCAGGCGGTCGACCGTCGCGGTTGCGGTCACGGTCACGCCGCCCGCCGACGCCGACTCCGAGGTCGGCCCCCACGTCGAGGCGGACCGGTCCACCCACATCCACATCGGCATGCCGACCAGGTACTTCCCGTCGCCACGGGGCGAGGCGATGCTCGGCGGGCGCAGCGTCAGCTTCTCCATCGCCTCACGGGCGAGGACCTCAGGATCGACGGCCGGCCCCTCCGGGCCTTCCTCTGAGAACGTCAGCCCACCCATGAGCTGCCGCTCCGCCCCCGGGCACGTCACGTTGTACAGCTTGCCGGGGTCCCCCGGCTCCCAGCCGTCGGGCACCCCAGCCGCATGTTCGTACCGTGCAGGGTCTGTCGGCTGGGGATCCAGCACGCGCCAGTAGCACGAATCGGCGGCGTTGAACTGCCCCAGTTCCGACGAGCAGGGGACCTTCTCTCCATCGATGTCGCAGCCCTTCGAACCGCCGCCACCACTGCCCCCATCGTCGGCGGGTTTGCCCGGCTTGTTGTCCCCGCCGCTGCCGGGATCCGTCGCGGACAGGTCGCAGTCCAGCTTCGTCGGAGGGCACTGCACCCCGCCGCCCGGTCCCTCGGCCACCGCTTGGACCGGTGCCGTCAGTACCAGAGCCAGGCCGCCGCAGACGGCCGCTGTACGGCGCGCCCTCAGCACGACTGCCCCCGCTTGATCGTGTACGTCGTGAACATCCAGGCGCCCGCCTTGTCCTGAACCGCCTCCGACGTCACCAGGTGCCGACGGGGCCCGGAACTCGACAGCTCCCGCACCTTCCCCGTCTCCGCATCCACCTCGTCGTACTTGCTGGAGTCGGCGCAGTCCTCCACCTTCGCCTTCGCCGGGTCAGCATCCAGGTCGAGCTTCACGACCTTCGGGTCGCGCTCGACGGTCCCGCGCATGACCGTCTTCTGCTGCTGGTGGTAGAAGAGCGTCGCGCTGATGTCGGCAAGCGCCTTATGCCCCGCGAACTTCTCCAGCTCCGGGTCGAGCTTGGCCGTGGCGTACGTCCGCGCCTCCGCGGTCGTCATCTCCTTGTACGCCCTCAACACCGCGCGCTTCTCGGCAGCGTCCGGGTCAGTCGACGGTGAGGCCGGTGCGGACGAGCTGGCGGCCGGCGCCGCGTCCTGCTTGTCGGTCCCCGCGCATCCGACGACCAGTACCGCCGCGAGCGCGGCGGCCCCTGCTCCTGCTGCTGATCGCCGCATTCTCATGGGCGCATCCCCCTCGATCACTCGCGATCACGACGCGCCCCACGGTAGCTGCCCGCCCCGGCCGGCTGTGCGCCAGAGCTGCGGACCCAACCGCTGACCCACGGCGCCTGCTCACCGCCACCGCGTTTGGGCAACCGTCTGACCTGCGCATTCAGGTGATCGGGTCGGCCTCTGGGTCAGAGGCGGTGACGAGAGTCCAGGGCACGGAATCCGAACAAGGAGTCGTGTCGTGGAAGTCGTCGAGCAGCGCGTCTTTGTGGAACTGAACGCCGAGTGGGCGCTGGTGTGCGCCGAGCCGTCGACCGCGTCGACGGTCGGCCGGTGGCTGACCGCCGCTGGCATCTTCGGGGCGGGCGAGGCGCCCGACCATCTGGACGACCTCCTGGCGGAACTGGCGCACCGTGACCGCTCGAAGGGGCGCCAGCACAGCGACCGGTGGCTGGCCGCCCTGATTCGTATCGCCGTCGGTACCGGCCCCGACGCCCAGCTGGCCGCGCGCGTGGTGGTTCAGGCGATGCTCCCGGCCGCCGTGCGGCTGACCCAGAGCCTCCTGCGCCCGGAGCGCGACTTCGACGTGGTCGGCCAGGTGGTGGTCGCCAGCCTCTACCAGGTGGTGCGCACCTACCCGGCCTCACGCCCGCAGCGGTTCGCCGCCAACCTCAAGTTGGAGACGCTCCACCGGGCCAGCCGCGAGCTCCAGGCTGACGCCGAGCCGGCTGGCGTGACCTGGGCGCCGGAACTGGCTGCGCTCCCCGGCGACCAGGACGTCGCCGAGGAGGCGAACCGGCGGCTCCTCGCGGCCCAGGCCCACCATGTCCTGTCCGAGAACCCGGACTCCGTCTCCGGCGCCCGCGCGGAACTGCTGGAGCTCCTGGTGTGGGGAGTGACCGCCGGGCTCGTCGACATCGACCGGGCACGCGCCATCGCCTCCGAGGCACGTGAAGGCGCCCGCGAGGCGGCTGAGCAGGCCGGAGTCTCGCCGGCGGCCTGGCTCAAGCGGCGTAGTCGCACCGTTTCCCGGCTCCGCGCGATCGCGACCGGCATGGCCCAGGCGGCATGACCAAAAAAAAGTTCGCGATCGGCGGTCCGGTTTCCCGTCCCCCAGCTCCCTGCGCAGCCGTACGTCGGAGATGGCGCGATGAAAGAAGGAAGGCCATGGCGAATGCGGCTGAAGCCAGGGAAGACGTCGTGCTGCTGATAGACGCACGACGCGAGCTCAAGGAACTGAGCGCGCTGCTGGAGGTCTGCCCGTTCTCGCCGGACGTGGTCGAGGCGATGCTCGCCTACCTCAAGAAGGCGGAGCCGGTCCAGGCCGCTTTCCACCGCTTCTGCGCGCTGCCCGCTGAGACGCACAGGTCGACGATCGGGCAGCTGCGATGAGGCGCCGCAGGTCCCCCGGCGGCGACCGGCCCATCCCGAGGACGCCGGAAACCGGCACCGAAGGCGGATGGGTGACCGTCTCCTCCGGGGCCCTGGCCAACCTGTCCACGGTTCTGCGGTGGAGCGCCTGGCTGCTGCTGCTCCTCGGCGTACTCCTGAGCGTCGGCGCCCACATCCGGCTGTCCAGCGAAGCGCCCCAAGCGGCGCCGGCCCCCGCCAAGGCCGCTCCGACCTCGGGGGAGGCGGTGGGACCGGGCGGATTCGCGGCGCTGTACGTGGCCGCCTACGTGGAGGCCGGCCGCGGCACCGAAGCGTCCCTGGCCCGCTACTTCCCCAACATGCGAAATATCTCGCTGGAAGCCAAAGCGGGAGCCCAGCAGGCCCACCAGCTGGCGGCCGTACGGGTGGAGCACGTCTCGCCCGGCTACTGGTCCGTCACCGTCGCAGCCCGCGTCACCGCCTCACCTTCCACGGAGAAGGACGACGACGAGGAGCCGGCGAAGAACAACGACGACACCGAACAGGCCGGCCAGGTCCTGCGGTACTTCCAAGTGCCGGTCCGCTCGGCAGAGGGCGACGACGGCTTCGTCGCCACCACGCTGCCGGCCGAGGTCGGCGCGCCCGAGGTCGGCGACAGCGTGGAGCTGGACTACGGCTCGCCCGTCCCGGGCGACGCCAAGGACGAGACGGCCGCCACGGTCGCCCGCTTCTTCTCCGCCTACCTGGCCGGCGCGGGAGAGCTGGACCGGTACCTGGCGCCGCGCACCGCTCTGCGCCCCGTCTCGCCCGCCCCTTACACCCAGGTCGAGGTCGCGCAGCTTGCCGAGCTCGGCGGCGACTACCGGCGGAATCTGCCGGCCTCGGAAGGGGCACGCCGGCAGCTGCTCGTGGACCTCTGGGCCGCCGCTCCCGACCGCCAGCTACGGCCCCTGACCTACGCCCTCACTCTCACGGCACGCGACGGCCGCTGGGAGATCGCCGCTGTGAACGCGGCCCCCGTCCTCACCAAGGAGAAGTGACATGCACCAGTTGGCCGGCGTCATCGAGGGCACCAAACTCCTCGTCGTCGATGTGAACGAAATCCTGACGGTACTGCTGCCGCCCCTGGTCGGCGCCGGATTCGCCCTCTTCGTCTGGCTGACCACCAAGTCGCTGGTGAAGGGGTTTCTGGCCTGCATCGCGGCCGGGGCGATCTGGTGGGGCATCGCCAACATGGATTTCCTGCGGGACGAGGTGGGCGAAGACATCGACCGCACGGGCGCCTCGGCCGCCCCCTTCTCCACCGACTGGGGTGCGGACTCGTGAACACCGCCCCCCACGAGGAGGACCCCGACATCTTGATCGGGCGCTGCTACACCTACGCCCGCCGCTTCCCCCTGGTGATGGGCCGCCTGCCGGGCGGAGGCCGCCTCTGGGGCGGCCCCTACACGATCCCCCAGGCCATCGTCATCGTCACCACCGCGATCCTGCTGATCACCACCCAAGAGGTGTGGGCCCGCTTCGGCGTGCTGGGCAACGTCGCCATCGCCGTGGGCCTGCCGTTGGCCCTCGGCCTCGTCGTCCGGCGCATGCGCATCGACGGCCGCCACCCCTTCGCGGTCCTCGCCAGCATGCTGGGGCTGATCGGCGCGCCCTCGGCAGGGCGGATCGGCGGCCGCCCGCTGCGAGCCCTGCCCGAGGCCCGCCCCCTCGTCGGCCTCTGCACGGTCTCGTGGCGCCCCGACGAACCGACCGCCCCGGCCCCGAAGCCCACCGGTGCCCCTGTTCCGGCTGCGGCCAGGACATCGGACGTGCTGTCAGCGGCCGGCTCGCTGCTCTCGGCGCGGACGAAGAAGGGAGTGTGACGTGCGCGTTCCTGTCCGGCACCTGGCCGGCAACGTGATCTGGACGCTGCACGGAAGCGTGTGGGCGATCTGGCGGATCGAGGGATCGGCGCAGGTCAATGCGTCACGCAGGGCGAAGAAGGAGCGGCTGGCGACGGTGGAGACGCTGGTCAAGCAGCTCCGCGGCGAGGCCATGCTCCTGTCGTTGTGCCCGCAGATCAACCCCGCGACCGTGGTCGAGAAGATGACCGCGGCCGTCGACCTCGCAGCATCCCCCCGGTACGAGGCCCTGGCCCACACGATGCTGGACCAGCTGGAGCAGGTCGAGCTGACAGGCCGTACAGACTGGCTGGCCATCCAGCTCCCCACTTCCCGGCGGCAGGCCGTCGTCGAGGCCCTGCGCGCCGCCCGCGCCGAAGTCGCGCTGGAGCTGGGGCTGCTGCCCGCCCCGGTCACCGCCCAGCAGGAACAGGAGCGGCTGTCTCAGGCCGCCGACGTCGCCTCCGCCTGGCCCTCCGGCATCACCCGGCGCCCCGCAACGGAGGCCGAGATCATGTGGATCTACGGCCACAGCGCGCGCCGGGGCGTCATCGAACCGCTCCTGCCCGACGACGCCCCGAAGACCAGGGGGCGCGGTCGGGGGATGGCCGGCCTCGGCCAGGTGGTGCTCGCCGAGGGCGGGCTCCCAGAGCACAGGCAGAGGAAGGGCCGCCCGGCCCGCCCGCGGTTCGACCGGCGCTGGCTGGAGGCGACCACGGAGTGGGGCACCTCCTACCAGTGCCTGCTGGGCCTGAGCCAGATGCCGAAGGAGTTCGTCTTCCCGGGCTCGGAGTTCCTGGCCCGCGTCGACCAGTTCCCCTACCCGGTCGACTGGACGGTGCGGCTGTCCGTGGAGAGCGGCGCCGCCGCCGAGCCCAAGAGCCGCCGCCAGGCCGAAGAACTGGCCGGCCAGTACAGCGAGTACGAGGGCGAGCCGTCGGGGCCGCCGTCAGGCGTCGACGAGGCCAACGAGGGAATCCACGAATACCGGGGACGGCTGACCTCCTCGGCCAGCGAGGTCGAGGTACGCGCGATGACGTCGCTGTGCGTGTGGGAGGACACCCCCCAGGAAGCCGAACGCCGCGCGAAGGACCTCACCGGCTACTTCGGCGGCCACGAGTACGTCTTCGACCGGCCCCGCGGCGAAATGGAGAACCTCTGGCACGGCATGCTGCCCGGCGCCCGCACCCCACGCGTCATGACCGGCTACGCCCAGTACCTCCTCGCCCGCGACTTCTCCATGAGCAGCCCGTTCACCGGAGCCGAACTGGGCGACGCCAGCGGACCGCTCTACGGCCTGCAGCTCGCCGGCGGCGGCGTCCGGCCCGTGTACACCGACTTCTCCCGCGCACCTCGCGAGCACGCCTCCGGCTCGGCCGCGTACGTCGGTGAGCTCGGCGCCGGCAAGTCCGTGGCGCTCAAGGCGGCGGTCCACGCGATCCTGGCGGCCGGCCGCCGCCGGGACGTCCGGGCCAGCCGGGGCCGGGCGGTCATCGTGGACCGCACCCCGAAGCAGGAGTGGGTCCGATTCGCCCAGGCGTGCCCCGGCGAGACGCAGGTCATCACGATCGACACGACCGCCGCGGTCTCCCTGGACCCCCTGCGGATCTTCGAGGAGAAGCGGGAGGCGCAGCGGTTCACCGAGTCTTTCCTCACCCTGCTGCTGGGCATCTCCCCGATGGACGACGAGGGCATCGCGCTGTCCGAGGCCGTCGCCTACGTGCTCGCCGAGCCCAACCCCTCCATGCGCGTCCTCACCGAGGAGCTCGCCAACCGAGGTTCGGGCGATCCGGCGGCGAAGCGCGTCGCACGCCGCTTGGCCGCGGTGGCGCGCAAGGACCTCGCGGCGACGCTGTTCGACGAGACGCTGCCGGTGGTGCGCACGTCCGAGGCCGACAGCGTGGTGTTCAGCGTCGCCTCCCTGGCCCTGCCCAAGAAGCGCGAGCTGGAGGGCGCCCGGCTGGACCGCCTGGAATCCGAGAAGACCTTCGGGCGGGCCGTGATGTACCTGATCGCTGCCCTCTGCCGGAAGATCGCGTTCGCGCGCGACGAGGAGTTCACGGCCGTCGTCTGGGACGAATGCTGGTGGCTGACCTCCAGCCCGGAGGGCTGCGAACTGCTGCTGGAGGTCGTCAGAGACGGGCGCAAGCACAACGCGGGCGCGCTGGTCGGCAGCCACGACCCCCACGACATCGGTCCGGCCGACAACGAGGTCGGACAGGTGATCTTGGGCCTCATCCCGCGCCGCTTCCTGTTCCGCCACACCGACCTTGACCTCGCCCGGCGCGGGCTGCAGTTCCTCGGCTGTGATCCCCACGACGACGAGCTGCTGTCGGTCGTGACGACGGAGCTGTCCCCGATCACCGTCTCCGACGAGGACAAGGCCGCGCGCGCCGGCGAGTGCCTGCACCGCGACCTGACGGGGCGGATCGGCGGCATGCAGATCCTCATCCCGCCGGACCCCGAAGCCGCCGCCCACATCCACTCCCAGCCGATCGCGGCCGCAGCATGATCCGGCGCGGGGGCAGGAGGATACGCGCCTGGTGGCGGACGACGGTTCCGGGGCGCCGGTGGCGCCTCGCGGGCGTGCTCGTCGCGGCTGTCGCGGCGCTCCTGGTCGCGGCCCCCGCGGGCGCCGCCCCCGACGACCCCGGCCCCAGCCCGTCCCCGCCCCTGTACGAACCCGGGCTGGAACCGACCACGCCCGGCCTGCTCCCGCCCCGAAACCCCGCACCGCCCCCGGCCGAGACGCCTGGCCTGGGCCCGGGCACCGGCGACGAGATGACGGACGAGGAGCGGGCCGAGGCAGAGAAGAAGGCCAAGGCGGAGCAGTTCGCCGCGGACTGGCAGAAGCGGATCGAGCAGTACAAGGCCGACCGGCGCGTCGGCGGCGTGCTCTCCGCGTTCGAGGTGACCGACCGCTACGGCAACCCCGTCAGCTCCTACCGCATCTTCTCCGACACCGGCAGCTGGCAGGACTGGGACCTCAAGATCCAGGCGTTCCTCGTCGAAATGCTCTTCCTGGGCTCCAAGTGGGCCGTCAGCTTCGCCTGCTTCCTCATCGCCTGGTCGCTCTCCTTCAAACTCGCCGGCCTGCTCCTGAAACCGGCGCTGATCGTCTCCGACGCGCTGTACACCAACGTGCTGGTCCAGATCGGCATCCCCGGCCTGTGCCTGACCTGGGCCGGGTTCATCGCCGGCTGGCACCTGATGTTCGGCCGCCGGGCCAAGGGCTGGGCCGAGGCCGGCGCCGCCCTCCTCATCTCGGCGCTCTCTATCACCGTCCTGGCCGCCCCGCCGCAGATGCTCCTCAGCGAGGACCAGGGCGCCGTCGGCACCGCCCGCGACCTCGCCGTCGAGGTCGCCGCACTGATCGTGGACACCGACAGCAACCTCTCCTCGACCGTCTCCAGCGGCGAGAAGGGAGCAGCCGGCTGGGAAAGCCGCGAGGCCCGCCAGATCTCCCGCCCCATCACCGACGCCCTGGTCGACGCCTTCATCGTCCGGCCGGCGATGCTCCTCAGCTACGGACAGACCTTCGAAGGGAAGTGCGCCGAGAAGTTCCAGGAGTCCCGCGTCGAACAGGCCGTCCTACTCCAATGGGTCGACGAACACCTCGACGCCGGAAAGAACGCGGTGCGCGAGAACGTGCCGTACATCGGCGACATCCTCGGTGACCTCGGAGAAGCCATCACCCACATCTCCGACACCGTCGTCAAGGAGAAGCTCCAAGCACAGGGCCCCATCGCGAAATTCGAAGACGATTGCGTCAAGGGCAACGTCGCCGCCCTGAAGAAAGCGTCGATGGACAAGGTCGGCGGCGCGTTCTTCATGGTCGTCGCCGCACTACTGGCCTGCGCGTTCATCACCGTCGTCAACGCCTCGTTCCTGTACGCCCAGCTCTGCCTCGCCAAGGAGGCCATGCTCGCCAAGGTCGCCCTGGCCATCGGCGTACTGCCGGGCCCAGGACGGGCCTGGCTGACCGACCGGGCCCTGGCCGTCCTGCGCTACCTCTGGCTGATGATCCTCGCGATCGCCACCCTCGCCGTGCTGATCGTCGTCTTCACCGCCGTCCTCAACGCCTCCGAGGAAGACCTCCCCGGCGGCGTCACGGTCCGCTTCGTCGTCATCGACTTCATCTGCATCGGCGCGTTCATCTACCGCAAAAAGCTGGCGCGCAGCGCCGAGAACTGGTCGCACCGCGCCCGCTCCCGGGTGGGCTCCAGCCTCGTCGGCGGCGGAACCGCGAGCGACCTCGGCTCCCACAACCCCCGACGCAGCCTCGGCCGGCGCCTGCTCACCGGCGGCATGATGCTGGGCGCACTCGCCGCCGGAGGCGGCGCCTACGGATACGCCCGCGGTAGCCGGGCGCTCACCACCCGATTGATCCGGGGCACCGGCAGAGCCATCGGCGGCACCGCCCGAGCAGCAGTACGCTCCACCAAGGCCGTGGCCACCGGCAGCATGAAGCTCGGCAAGGCCGGACTCCAGTCCACCCTCGGCCTCCCGGTGTACGGGCCCCGCGCCGCACGCCGCGCCACCGCGGCGATCTCCTCCGTACCCGAACGCGTCACGACCGGCGCCGCGCAACTCGGCGACCGCCTCGGCCAGGTCCACGCCCGCTACGCCCCCCGACGTCGAGAACTTCGCGGGCGAGTACGCCCACAACGTGCGCTCGGCCGGGCGGCTCCTGCGCGGCCGCCGCCCCCTGGGCCGCTACGTACCGCCCCAGCGACAGCACCCCGGCGGGGGCACCGGCAACCCACCCGCCCCCGGAGGGGCACGGCCCCAGCCCGGCCCCCGCCGAAACGCGCGGCACACCCCGCCACGCGTCACCCAGCCACCGGTCAGCCCCGGACAGGCCGCCCTGCAGCGGCGCCTCCACCGCATCCGCACCACCCGGGCCGCGCCGCCGCCCTCCGCCCAGCGCCAGCAACCACCCGCCCGCCGGGCCCGGCCGGGCCGACCCACACCCCGGCCAGCACCTCGCCGGCGCCGAGGAGGAGGTAGAACATGACCGCCACGAAGAAGGTCGCCCTGCTGTGCTCCGCGGGCCTGCTGACCCCCCTCGCCATCGTCCTGGGCATCTGCATTTTGTTCGTGGCGGCAGTCGCCGGGGGCGCCGCCGAACGCGAGGAGCAGGGCGGCGAGGACACCGCGGGCACGGGAACACCCTCGGAGGTGGAGGGCGTGCACCCCACGATGCTCGCGGCCTACGGGCGGGCCGCCGAACGCGGCGCGAAACAGCGCCCCAAGTGCAAGGGGCTGCGGTGGTCGGTGATCGCCGGAATCGGCAAAGTCGAAAGCAACCACGCCGCAGGCCGGACGATCAAGGCGGACGGCACGATCACCCCGCGCATCCTCGGCCCCCAACTGAACGGCGGCGGCGTGGGCGGCAACACCACCCCGATCTACGACACCGACGCAGGCCGCTACGACGGCGACACCACCTACGACCGGGCGGTCGGCCCCATGCAGTTCATCCCCTCCACCTGGGCGGGCCCCAGCGGCGCCGACGGCAACGACGACGGAAAGAAAGACCCCAACAACGCCTTCGACGCGGCCCTGGGCACCGCTCTGTACCTGTGCGGAACCGGCACGAACGACCTGAGCGACGAAGTGCAGGCCCGCCGGGCGATCCTGCGATACAACGCCTCCGGCCAATATGCAGACGACGTCCTCGGACACATCCGCGAGTACGACCAGCTCTCCCTCACCTCTCTTGGCGGCCAGACGACAGCCCCGGGGAAGGCCGGAAAGGTCATCAAGCTGGCTATGGCCCAGCGCGGCACGAAGTACGTCTGGGGCGGCGGCAACACCCAGGGCCCGACCGGCGGCGGATTCGACTGCTCCGGCCTGCTCGTCTACGCCTACTACCAGGGCGCGGGCATCACCTTGCCCCGTACCTCCCAGGCCATGCGCAGCGCGGGCAAAGCCGTGACCCGATCAGAACTCCTCCCCGGCGACCTCATCGTCTTCAACGCCGACGGCAACTGGGGCCACGTCGGCCTCTACATCGGCAACGGCCAGATGGTGCACGCCCCCAACCCCCGGACACCGGTGGAGACCGCCTCCGTGACCAGCGGCGAGTGGGCCCGCGCCGACTGGACGATCCGCCGCGTCCTGTGAACTCTCCACGTCTGTACCCGCTTTGAGACGGGATTGAGGCAGAAGTCATCCGATGACTGTCAGTACTCGAATGTACGGTGAAACTGAACGATCGAGCTGGAACGGTAAGGAGAACTGAAATGTCCCGATGGACGCTGTACACCGGCGACTCCCTGACCCTCCTCCCCACCCTCGACACCCCCGTCGACGCCGTCATCTGCGACCCGCCCTACAACAGCGACGGCCGGACCATGACCGCCCGCACCACCCGAACCGCCCGGCAGAAGTACCTCACCGAGGGCGGCCGCAACCACGGCTTCGACCTCGGCGACTTCACCGGCGAGAACCGCGACCAGCGCTCCTACACCTCCTGGCTCTCCCAGATCCTGGCCCACGGCCATCGCCTCACCAGCCCCGGCGGCGCCGCCCTCGTCTTCACCGACTGGCGCCAGCTCCCCGCCACCACCGACGCCCTCCAAGCCGCCGGCTACACCTGGCGCGGCATCGCCGTCTGGCACAAGCCCCTCGCGCGACCCCAGGCCGGCCGCCTCAAGCAGGACTGCGAGTTCATCGTCTGGGGCTCCGCCGGCGCCATGGACCCCGGCAACAAGCCGGTCTACCTCCCCGGCCACTTCACCGGCAGCCAGCCCCGCGGCTCCAACCGCCAGCACATCACCCAGAAGCCCGTCGAGATGATGCGCGAACTCATCCGCATCGTCCCCGTCGACGGCACCGTCCTCGACCCCTTCACCGGCGCCGGCACCACCGGCGTCGCCGCCCTCAGGGAAGGCCGCCACTTCATCGGCATCGAACACTCAGCCAAGTACGCGAACATCGCCCGCACCCGCCTCACCGAGGCCATCGCCGCATAACCGGGAACCAGCCGCCGCGCGGGAAGAGGGCCCAAAGCGGCGCCGGACAACCCGGCGACGCTTCGGGCCCTCTCGGGTCTGAGCGAGGGGTAGGCGGCGACCAGTCCGTCAGGCCGTGCGCCAGGCCGACCTGCGCCCCAAGCGCGCAACTTCACCGCGTTGCGGCACCGACGCAGCAGCTCCGGGGCCAGCGCAGCGCAGTGGCGCTGCCCGGCGTCATGCCTGGGGAGGGATGGGAGGCCGGCCCGAAAACCGTTCAGTGGGCGGATTTTTCGCCAGTGTCGTCCATAGCGGCGCGGCACCACTGCAGTCCGGTGGCGTTCGAAGCAACATCGCCTACATTGTGCAGGATCAGTAGGTGACTGCCCGGGAGAGCTGCGCTCGTGGCCATGGCGGACAGCAGCCCGTCGGCCAGCGCGGTGCCATCATCCTTGGTGAGCGGATGGGCCCCCGACCCGTAGGGGCGCGCCTGGTGGTGGACCTCGTCGCCGCCGGCGACCACCAGGGTGAGGGACTGGGACGACTGGCTGTCCCACTTGACCTGCACGATGGTGTCGGCCCGCACCGCCCGGCTGCCGGAAATGCTGCTCTGTGTCCGTACCCATACGTCCTGCATCCCCATAAGCTCTTTCCCTTCCGAACCACAGCTGTGTCGACAACCCGATTCTGCTGCGTCGGCCTCGCCGGGAGAGGAGACTCGGGAAGACACCAGCCGAGCGGTGTGGCTCACGTGTGCGGCTCACTGCCTTTCTCTCGGGCTTGAAGTCGAGTGGAGGCGACGGACGCCACGTTTTCCCAGCTCAGTGGCATGATTCGTTCGGTGCCGTGTGCGCGACAGGTGTCGTGGATGCAGGTAGCGACTGGTACGGCTTAGATGTTCACGAGTTCGACAGCACAGGGGGGCTTCAGCTCGTTCCGATGCCAGACCGTGGCGCGTTGACCGTTCAGCCCTGGTGCCAGACCAGCGTGTAGCGCCAGAACAGTCGCCGGCGCAGCCGTGCGCCGGGTAGTTCATGGCGAGCCTCGCGCACGATGTCTGCGAAGTTCACGGTCGCCGGTCGGGTCGGGGCGGTCATCGAGGTCGGTCGCGGTGACTTGCGGCCCTTGTTCTTGATCCATGCCATGGCGACATTCGACGGAATGGCGACGGCGTCGATCAGGTAGTCGCTCCGAGACTGTGGGCGGTAGAGACCGATGACGACCAGGGTTCCGCCGGGCGTCAGGTGCTGTCGAAAGCGGGTTAGGGCGTTGCTAAACGGCAGGTGATGGATGGTGGCGACACATGTGATGACGTCGTAGGGGCCAGGGGGTATCTCGTTCAGTGCGTCTCCGACGGTGAAGGTCACCGGGGCGGGCGGGGCTGTGAGCTCCCGCGCGCGAGCGACGATGTCGGCGTCCACGTCGACGCCGTGCACCACTCCTGCCCGTGAGGCCAGGAGCCTGGCAAGGTCACCGCTGCCCGATCCGACGTCCAGGGCGCTGTTGAAGCGTCTCGGGAGCTGACGCAGGATCCACCGGTGGTAGTGGGCGTTGTGGTCCCAGGGATGGGTGGCATGGAACTGTTCGAGTGCTCGAAGGACGCGGGGCAGCAGTGTCGTCATGGCGTGAGTCCATCAAAGGTCGGTCACCTGGGACACCGTCGTCGGGTAACCGCTGAGGGCGATGATGCGGTCAGCGGTTGAGCTGGGCCATCAGCTCACGGTTCGCGGCGCGGGCGGCTTCGAGGTCTTCGTCCCGTTCCGCAAGTTCGCCGCGGAGGTCGAGAATCTGCTGTTCCAGCTCGGTGGCGCGGCGTGTGAGCGTCTCGATGTCGGCCGGGGCGCCGAGGCCGGATGCTTCCCAAGCCGTCTGGCCCAGAGCCTCGGACAGGCGCCGTTCGAGCCGGGTGATGTGCGCGGCCAGTCACCCGTTGCGGGCCGTGAGGTTCGCGACGTCGGCCAGCAGCGACTTGCGGCTGACCTGCGTTCCGGCAGTCGTGCCGGACCCTCCGTCGGAACACCCCGCCCACCCCCAGATGATCGCGGCTGTCGATGCCCTGGCCCACCGCCTGTGGACCGACACCTCCTGCCAGCGCTTGTAGGGCCCGGCGACCCGGGCGCCGCGTGGCCACTGGCCGCGTACGGCGCCCGGCGCCCCCGGACGCGGCCCGAGCCGGGTCACCGTCGCCCGATGAACGCACGGGTAAGGACGTAGGGAAGTACGCAAAAAGCCCCCACCTTGCAGATGGCGACCATGGCGAAGAAGACCCAGAAGCGGACAGCAATTGGCGCCGCCCGCCCGGCAGAAGTACCTCACCGAGGGCGGCCGCAACCACGGCTTCGACCTCGGCGACTTCACCGGCGAGACTCGCCTTCGACATAGGGGCGCAGCGCCTTGATGATCTTGTCCGGGTCTATGTCCTCGCGAACGTGGGCCGGGCGGTTATCGGGAGAGTAGTTCAACGTGCCTGGGCAGATGCCTTGCCCCTCGATCCTGAAACGGGTGATCAGCTTGGAGGTCTTCGCTTCGAGCAGCAGGTAGGTGGCCCGAGCCTGGATCAGCCGTACCTCGCCATATCCCCGGTAGTTGCACTCGATGTCCGTCAGAGTGACTGGTTCCACGTACTCGCACACGACCAGCTGAGCGGTGTACGGCTCGCTGTCGGGTGCCGTCCAGTGAGGAGGCAAGGTCTCATCCATCGGGAAACGAAGAGCGACCGGGTGCGGGCCTGGCCCGGTATAGGGCTTCGCCTCTTCGGTGTAGGTCGTGGGGTGTACCCCCCGCTCGGCCGCAGCGGACGCTGGGCACGGGTTGTAGGGCAGGACGGGTGAGCTGGGCTCGAACGCTGTGCCGTCCACGACCAGGACGACCATGGTCGCGACAGGGACGATGATCAAAGGGGCGAGAACCGCTGGTCGTATTCTGAACATCGCCTCTCCGATGATGCACGTCAGCGAGCCAGCGGTGAATCGGATGAGATGACTCGCCGGCGCCGATGGGCAGGCCCTCGCGCTGTCTTCCTTCCTCACACTGGTGGTCTAACTTCCCTGGCAAAATACCCGACTTCGCTGTCAGGTGACACGGCTGATCACGATGCGGTCACGGCGGAGAGGTTCTTACAGGCCGACGTCACACGAGAGCCGAAAACCGAACCTGTACAAGGTGACCCGGCGGGATAGGCCCGCCCCACTTTTCAGGAGCGCCCTGTGGCGAGCACCGCAGATGAGCCCGAGCGGCCCCTTGACCGGTGGGAGCAGCCCCCCCTCCGTCTCGGGAAGAGGCGAGGATTGCGCCATGCGACCCACCGAGGAGCGCGGGCCTCGACCGGTCGGCCTCGCTGCGAAAGCAGTCCGCTCGGTCAGCGCGGGCCGGCGGATGGGTGAGCGCCCGCGGCGTCGCTTACGAAGCTTGTCCAGTGCGGTCGCGCCGCAGCTGCCCGGCCCGGCCCACGGCTGTGACCGGCAGCGGGCGACCTGGTGGCCGCACTCCGAGCACCGGGGCGTAGGGGTGTTGCGGGGCGGGAATGACGCGGAACATGAGTACGGATGATGGGGATCGTTTAGGTGGAGAGAGCCTGGGAGCGGGAGAGCCAGGCGAGGGCACCCGTTCGTCTGCCACAGCGCGGCCGGAGCCTGATCGGCCCGATAGTGAGGGGCCGCCAGACACCGGGGCCTCGGGTTCCGCGCAGCCATCATCCGGCCCGGAGAGCTCGTCAGGCTTCTGGGGCCAGCAGCGCGCGAGGCTCACGCTGTTGGGAGAAGTAGTGGGCGTGGTCGGCGGTGTGGCAGCCCTGGTCTTCCTGTTCTGGCCCGACGCCCAGCCCAAACCCGAGCCCGGCCCGCCACCGCCTTTCACGTTGGTCGACTCCGACGTCGACCGGGAGGAGAACGTCGCTGCCGATATCGTGCTCGTCGAGGGGGAACCGGTGAAGCCGGCCCACGAGAGCGCCTCGGTCGTCAGCGCGGTCCTGAGAAACAGCGGTGACAATCCGGTACTGATCACCAAGGCCGACGTGCACCTGAGCGCGGTAAGGGAAGCCGGTTGCAGCAGCGGTGGGGGCCTGGCCGACATCCAGGCGCAGTACGACATCAAGGTGCCGCTCGAGGCGGAAGAGGGCGCGGTCGTGACCCGCAAGATGAAGTACGCGCTGCCGCCCCACTCCCAGGAGCGCGTGGCATTCACGGTCGGCCCCGAACACTTCTACGAGGGCTCACAGCCCTGGATCTACACGTTCACGATCACCATCCACGCGGATGACGGCTCCACCGTGACAGTGCCCGAGGTCTCGTATCTCTCACCGCTGAAAGGAGCCAAGGGATTCCTTGGCAACGCCCGGCATGCGGTGAGTCATCCCGAAGGCAGCATCATCAATCCGGCCTGTGTCTCCCGCCAGGCACGTTCGGTGGCGCAGCTGGTCAAAGCAGCGAAGCGCCCATCGCCCGAGCTGAGAGAATTCAGCGCAGAACTCTCCCGTATCGCCGCCCAGTAAACCGCGGCGGGCAGGTGGCGCCGGCAAGCCCCTCACGCTCGACCAGGCCCACGAGAAGATCCGCGCAGCCCTCGCCCGAGCCGCCGAAACCCCGCGTGCGCAGTGGAGCTGGGCCATCCTCGACGCAGACGAGACGATCGGCCTGATCTCCCTGCGGCGTCGAACCCCGTCCGTGGGCACCATCAGCTACATCTGGTGAGGTTCCAGCGCAGCTTGGTCGCGGTCCACTCCGCGCCGTACCGGCACAGGGCTCCGGGGGTGGGCGGAAGCCACTCGGCGGGGTCATGGTCGCTCTTGGAGCGGTTGGTGCGGGCGGTGACCGCGACCAGCGAGGAGGCCTGGCCCTGGTCGTTGGCGTAGGCCTCGCGGCGGGCGGCTGTCCAGGCCGAGGCGCCGGAGTCCCAGGCTTCAGCGAGGGGCACCATGTGGTCGATGTCCAGGCCGCCGGCCCCGTCGACGGTGACCTCGTCGTAGTACGAGAACCAAGCGCCCCCGGTGATGGAGCACCTGGGCCCGACCTCGGGCGCGATGATGGCCTCGGCGATGAGGACTTCCTTGCGGGTATTGCAGCCGTCCGTGTGGTTGGCGCCCGCAGTCCAGTGCTTGAACGCGGTCCTGGAGTACCCGGCCCGCGACTCGTCGGCGGACTGGAGTGCGGCCACGGCAGCGTCAATCGGCAGCACCGTCGGGGCGGCGTTCTTCGTCTCGGCGGCGGGAGAGGAGGGCGGCCAGGGCGAGGGTGGCGGCTGTACGCATCAAGGTGATCTTCACGGGCGTGCCAACGACCCCACCACCAGCAACGTCACGCCCTGGTAGCTCTCGTGGCGTTCCAGGCTCAGTCTCCTGCCGTGGGTTCCAGGGGTGCGCTCCACTGGCTGCGGCCGTCGTGGCCCACTTCGGAGTTGAAGTCGGCCCGGCGGGGCCCCGGACTGCTCTGAAGGAGGTGTTCGGGTGGCCGCGGGCAGTGATCGGAAAAGGTTGTGCTGACGCTGGTTCCGATATCACATCTGGAAGATCACCTTCCGATTATGAAGACCTTAAAGATCTGTACAACTCCCCTTGCGACTACAGAAGATCGCCTTCTGCCCAGACGGTCTTGTCAAGCCCTCTGGTGGGTTTCGTGACGAGAGGGGTACATGTTGTCCATATTTGGGTCGCCGCTGTCCAGAGGGGGGCGGCGAAGACGCGTGACCAGGCGGGTGATTTCGCTTGCTCTCCCGTCGTTCCTGGTGACGGGGCTGCTGTCGGCGGCCCCGGCAGCAGCTGAGGACACCGACTTCTCTGCCGCTGAGCAGAGGAGCATCACGGCCTCGTACTGGGCGTCTGGCGGCACTGGTGTCCGTGAAGCGGCTGAGAAGGCGCTGTTGGGGTCGGAGGCGGATATTGCCGCCTTCTTCGCGGAGTTGTCATCGCTTCAGGCGGTCGACGACCGTGTAGACGTCTCCCGCGTCATCAACTCCGGCGGGCACGGGGTCCGTGAGGCCGGCAAGGCGGCGCTGCGGGGTACGCATGCCGACGTCGAGGCGTTCCTGACCGGAGGTTGGAAGGCCCCTCACGAGCAGGACCTCCGCGTGGAGGTGTCGACGATCGTCAACACCGGCGGGGTCGGGGTCAAGGAAGCGGGGCAGACCGCGCTCAAGGGCAGCATGGAGGATGTCCGCGCGTTCCTGGACGAGGGGCAGTACACCGCCCAGCTGGCTGATGACCGCGTCCTGGTCTCGAAGCTGCATGCCAGCGGTGGCCCGAACATGAAGGCCGCCGCCAAGCTGGCGCTCGCGGGCACGCCGGACGACATCGCGGAGTTCCTGGAGGTCGGGCAGTTCATCGCCCGTGACCGAGACCAGGAACACTCCACCATTGCGCAGCTGACGGAGCAGGCGGAGCAGGCCGGCAAGCGGGCGGAGCGAGCCACAGAGCAGGCGAAGGAGTCCTCGGAGAAGGCGGTTGCCGCCGCGGCTCTGGCCAAGGAGGCCGCCGACAAGGCCGAGGCCGAGGCCAAGGCCGCGCGTGACGATGCCAAGCTGGCGGCGACCAAGGCCAAGCAGGCGGCGGATGCCGCCCGGGCGGCGGGCGAAGCGGCGCAGACCGCGATCGGCTCGGCGCTGGCCGCGCAGCGTACAGCCCGGATCGCGGCCACGGCCGCAGCGCAGACTGCTCAGGCTGCGGTCAACGCCGCGAATGCTGCGACCCGTGCGTCCAACGCGGCGACCGCAGCCCGTGGCGACAAGAACCTGGCCCAGGACGCCCTCGATCGCGCAGCCGAAGCCGAGAAAGCCGCCGACGTGGCGCGGAAGGCCAAGGACGCCGCCAAGAAGGCCGCCACGGCCAGCCTCGCCGCGGCAGAAGCGATCGTCGCCGCACGCTCAGCGACGGGCAACGCCAACGCGGCAGCTGACGCGGCGGATGCGGCTGCCGCCCATGCCGCGGCAGCGGGTGCATCTTCGGCCGAGGCGAAGCGAGCGGCGGCAGAGACCCGCCGTCACGCTGCGGCAGCCGACCGCGCCGCCGACACTGCGGAGGCACTCGCCCGGCGCGCCGCCGCCGCCGCCAGCCAGGCCCAGACCGCCGCTGACGACGCCGCCACGCATGCGGACAACGCCGCCGCTGCCGCCAAGGAAGCCGCAGCCCACGCTGGTGAATCCGCAGGGCATGCGGAAGACGCCGACCGCTACGCCACCGTCGCCGACCAGGCCGCGACCGCCGCAGAGAAGGCGGTCGCAACGGCACGCTCCGTGTACAGCCTTGCGCGCGAGACCGAGGAAGCTGAGCTCACCACCCGTACCGAGGCCGGGCAGGAGCTTGCCAAGACGCAGAAAGCGACGGCGGACTCCTACACCTCCGAAATCGCCTCGCAGGTCGTCGACATCCGTGCCATCGCCAAGGATGCGGAGGACCTGGCCGCGAAGGCCGAAGCGGGTGACACCGCGACCGAAGTGATCGTGACCGAGGGCCGCAAGCTCGCCCTGCGGTCCGCCCACCACTTCGGGTCATGGCACCGAGAAGCCGCCATGCTCGCACTCGGCGGGACCGACGAGGAGGTCGTCGACTACGTCGAACACGGCTGGCGCAAGGCGCAGGACGACGAGAACCGTCAGCAGGTCACCGACCTGTCGGTGAGCAGCCCGTACGAGGTTGTCCGCACCGAAGCTGCCCGCCTGGCGGCAGACGGTACCGCGACCGAGCTGGAGGACTTCCTCCGCACCGGCCGACACGAGATAGCCGTGGCCGACTACCGCGTGGAGGCTTCCAAGCTCCACAACGAGGGGGGCCCGGCCGTCCAAGAGCAGGCGGAGAAGGTGCTCGCCGACGGAAGCCCCGCGGCGCTGCACGCGTTCCTCACGGCAGGACAGTACATAGCCCGCAACGGAGACGAGCGGGTCACCGCCAGTACCCTTGCCGGGACCGGCGGACCTGAGCAGGAGTCAGCCGCCAGGATCGCTCTTCTCGGACCTGCCGACAAGCTCACGACCTACCTCCAGTCCGGCCAGCACATGGCCGAGCGCAAGGACGACCTCACCGCGACTCACGTCCACCGGGTCCAGCGGATGATCGCCGAAGGCGAACTGGTCGCCGCCAAGGCACGCGCCGACAGCTGGACAGCGGCAGCAGCCGCAGCCGTCGCCAAGGGCGCGGCGAGCAAGGCGGCCGAATACGCAGCCAACGCCTCCGCCAGCGCGAAGGCCGCAGAGGGACACGCCAAGGACGCCCGTCAGTCAGCCAACGAAGCCGCCACCAGCGCCCAGAAGGCCGCAGAATCGGCCACAACCGCCCGCAAAGCCGCCAACGACGCGGCAGGCAGCGCCCAGCGAGCGGAAGAGAGCGCGGCCAACGCCGCCTTCGACGCAGCCTGGGCCGACAGCTCCGCCTACCTGGCCCGTCAAGCCTCCGACGAAGCCCGGACAGACGCCGTAGCCGCCGGAAAATCCGCCGAAGAAGCCGAAGCACTGGCCGGCGCCGCCTGGCAGAGCGTGGCCGACAAACGCCGCGCTGAACTGGCCGAGGCCCGCCGCCAGGCAGCCGAGGAGCGCCGGCAACTCCGTGAGGAACGTCAACAGGCCGCCGAGAAGCGACCGACCTGCTACCTGTACATGACCCGGGACAGTGTCCCGCCCTGCGCGATGGCCGGCGAACCGCTCAGCCTCCCGCCGGTGGACCCAAGAGCAGCGGCCTTTGTCACGGAAGTACTTGGTGTCAACGAGGCCATCGCCTGCGCGAAGGACCCCCTCAACCCTGAGTGCCTCGTCGTCCTCGCTGCTGCCCTGCCGCCCATCAGAGGGCTCAAGGTCGCGGACAACCTCATCGACGCGATCAACACAGGCGACAAGTCGCTCGACAAGGTCAACGACGCGGCAAAGGTCACCAGGCTGGTAAGGCTGGACAAGGTCAAGAAAGTCCTCCTGGACAGCAACGGAAATATGTACGGCAAGCCGGGATCCACCCTCGTTCAAGAAATCAGCAAAGAGCAGATGGAACGACTGGTGGCAGACTTGCGGGATCAGCTAGGGAAGCCTGATGGGGTGGCGGAAGTGCCAGGTAAAGGCTTCTCGGAGTACTGGAAGAATGATGACGGTACGATAAATATCCGTGACTTCAGTGGCTCCGGAGGGAAGGGTGACGTGACGATCGACCTCAAGGGTACTTTCAGGAAAGAGCTCGGACTTAAGCGCTACCATGTTCCTAGTGGCGGCTAGGTGTTGCAATGTGAGGTCATTCCCTTTCCGGATTGATGATGTCCTCGCGTTGTAACTGGTGTGTCGTCAGTGTGGCCTACGGGACCTAGGGTCGGAGATGCGGCCTTCCGGCATACCTGCGCGGTATACCGGAAGGCCGCAATCGAGTAGATCTATTCGCGTATGCGATCGCCGACGACCGCCCGAGCGAAAAGGAGATATCGATGACGGGCATGGAATTTCAAGAAGCTCTTGATTACATCGTCGAGTATGCGCGATCCGCGACCGTTCCGTTTGATGTGGTATGGGACTGTGCGGATGAGGTATCGGGCTTTGAAGGCTCCTTCGAAGATTTGCGCCGGAATTCCATCGATCTCATCTCTGGAATGATCGATAATCATGTTGGTGTCGGATATCTCAGCAGGGTGTCAGGAGAGGATCTGATCCTATGGGAAGGATCCAAGCTTGAAATTCTTGAAAAGATCGACAGCGATATGAGGCGCATTGCTGAGCCAGACGAGTTCATGAACATCTGCTGGTTCGTCATCGATCGAGGACGTAACTCGAAACTCCGCGCGCCCGTTGACTCTGATCCGCCTCCCGAAGCGAGTTTTGCTCGTTGGATCAGGAAGGACGGGGTAGACCTCGATGATTGAACTCGAATCAATAGGTGGCCCGCCAGCCGAGATGAGCTCAGGCTGACACCTTTCGGCCCATATCAAATATCCGTACTGCTAAGAGGGAATCAGGATGAAGGCATTCAGGAGTGCAAGGCGGACAGGTCTCGCGGGGATAGCAGCATGTTTGTTCACTACTGCTGCCGTAACGGTCGCCGGGGGGGCGTCGGCCCAGGCCGAGGGAACTGCACAGGCTGCGGCCGACGGCATGCCAGCCATCGTCGAAGACTTCAACTACCCCGGTGCCGACCGCGTACTGGCGGAGCGGAACATCACGCTGAAGCGTGGAGACGGGCGCATCACGCTGGTCGACTGCTCTGAGGCATGGAACATCAAGGTCGAGTCCCGGCTCGACAACAACGGGTACTGCTTCCTTGCCACCACGGACGAGGGCTGGCTGACGCTGGAACTGCCCGACGCCTGGGGCGTGTGGGCCGAGGACCACCCGGTCACCGCAACCCTCACGGCGGAGGGCAAGGAGACCGTCGTCAACGTCCCCTCCAACGACTACAAGCCGGTCGGCGAATCCGGTGACACCGGCCTCCGTTCCGTCCTCGTCGAACTGAGGGTAAACGGCTGACCAGCCCCGCACCCTCATCGCGTCACCGCCCCGCTACACATCACACACGGCGCCCAGACCGTCAGTCGCGCGCCTCATGAACTTCAGGAACTCCGAAATGTCTCTCGCACGTCCGAAAGCCGCCGTGATCGGTGCGGCTCTGTGTGCCGCTCTCAGCGGTGCCCTCCTGCCGGCCACCGCCGCGCACGCAGTCACCGGTACCGCTGGCGCCGACGGCGCCTTCACCTTCACGGCCCGGCTCGACATCGGCTCGGGCGACCGCGCATGCTCCGGCGCCCTCGTCGACACCCAGTGGGTGCTCACGGCTGCCAGCTGCTTCGCCGACTCACCTGATCAGAGCTTCACCATCAGGGCCGGCAAGCCCGCCAAGACCACCACGGCCACCATCGGCCGCACCGACCTGACCACCTCCGCGGGCCAGGTCCGTACCGTTGTCGAACTGGTGCCGCGCACCGACCGGGACCTCGTCCTGGCTCGCCTGAACAAGCCCGTCACCGGCATCACCCCCGCCAAGATCAGCAGCACCGCGCCCACCACCGGCGAAACCCTGACCGTGCCGGGCTACGGCCGCACCACCAACGAGTGGTCCCCCCGCAAGCTGCACACCGGAACCTTCAAGGTCACCGCCATCCAGTCGCCGACCATCGAGATCGACGGCCAGAACGGCGTCTCGGTCTGTGCGGGTGACACTGGCGCACCCACCCTGCGGCAGACGGCAAACGGTCACGAACTGATCGGCATCAACTCTCGCTCCTGGCAGGGAGGGTGCTTCGGTCAAAACCCGGACGAAACCCGCACCGCAGCGCAGAACGTGCGCATGGACAACCTGGGCAGCTGGGTCGAAGACACCATCTCCGCCGCCCCCATCACCGACTTCAACGGCGACGGCGTTGAAGACATAGCCATCGCCGACGCCAAGGCGAGCGTCGGCGGCAACGCCGGTGCCGGTCTGGTCCGCATCGTTCACGGCGGAGGCAAGGGCACCGCACAGATCGACCAGGACCTGGACTGGGTGCCCGGCGGCGCCGAAGCCGGCGACAGCTTCGGCGCGGCGATGGACACGGTCGACTACAACCAGGACGGCTACACCGACCTTGTCGTCGCCGCCCCCGGAGAAGACCTCAACGGCAAAGCCGACGCTGGCATGGCCGACATCCTCTACGGCGGCCCCGACGGTCTCGGCTCCGGCACTCTGAAGAACACCCACCTCGAACAGGGGTCGGGCACTGGTGCTCTCGCCGGCGTTGCCTCCGAAGCCGGGGACCGCATGGGCGAGGCACTGGCGGCCGGCACCACAGCAGGTGGCCGCCCGTGGATCGTCATCGGCACTCCCGGCGAGGCCATCGGCGACCTCGCCAAGGCAGGCGTGGCCTACTACGTCTACGGAAACACCAGCTTCACCCTCCACCAGAACCTGCCCACCGAGGTGCCCGGCACCGCAGAGGCCGGCGACGAGTTCGGCGCCTCCGTCGCGGGCGACGAGCACCACTTCGCGATCGGTGCCCCTGGCGAGGCCATCGGCACCGAGGACAACTCGGGCACCGTTGCCCTCTTCCGGCACGCCCTGGACGCGGACGGCCGTCCGATCACGATCGGCGGCATGGACCAGGACAACGCCAAGGTCGCAGGCGGCGCCGAAGCAGACGACGAGTTCGGCGCGGCACTGTCCATGACCGCCTACCGGCCCACCGGTGCGACCAGCGCCGACACCTCCATGCTCGCGGTCGGCTCCCCGGGCGAAGGCGTCACTGTCGACGGTAAGGACCAGGCGAACGCGGGACGGGCCGTGCTGATCCGGATCAACCCGGACCACACCTGGGACTACCTGCGCGAGCTGAAGCAGGGCGACAGTGAGGACACCGTCGGAGGCACCTCCGAAGCAGGCGACCGCATGGGCGAGTCGGTGACTTCGGTCAACACCAACCCGGGTGAGGTCCCCAAGGCCGACAACCTCGTGGTCGCGGTCGGCACTCCCGGTGAGGCCATCGGCTCTCTCGCCAACGCGGGCGCGATCCACAGTTTCTCCATGCTCGGTGCTGCCGGCGACAACGACGTGTGGATCGAAGCAGGCGACGGAGACGGCATCCCCGGCAACCCCGCCGCAAACCATCGCCTCGGCGAGAGCATCCACTTCACCGGAACCCACCTCTACGCCGGCGTGCCCTACGGGCCGGGCCCGCGCGGCGCCCTCCACGCCCTGCCCATAGGCAACCTGACCCTCAACGGCACCCACGGCACCGTCACCACCTACCAGCCCGGCGCCGACGGCCTGCCCGCCGCAGGTACGACCTTCGGCACCGCAGCCCGGTAAGCGCAGACCTCGATGCACACCACCCGGCGCAAAGCCAGAACTTTGCGCCGGGACTGGTGCACCCGGGGACGAGGAGACCAGCCCTACGACGTCACCCGGCGCCAGCAGAGCGCGACGCGGGGAGGCGTGGAAGAACCTGGATATTCGCCCCTATCCAGGCCACGAAGCGGCGCCATGCCACCTGCAGACTCCGCACATCGCACATCCTCACGGGGCCACGATGAAGCTGCCAGCGAGCATCAGCTGTTGTGCCCCCAACGGCGGCTCGGCGATCGGCCCCCTGCCCATGCTGATCGTTCCAACCGCTTCGCCCGCGTAACCCCCGACGCTGTCACCGCGCAGTTGGCCGAGCTGAACCAGAAGTATCGGCAGGCCTGAGACCGTACCTATCGGCAGCGCTGCCGACAGGCGAGGGGCCTTGACGTCGAGCTCGGCGCACGGGGCGGTCATGCGCAATCATCCGCAACTGGTTCCCCAGAGGGCGACCATGGCGTTGGTTTTTTCGGGACGGACCCGACATCGGGCGGTGGGAACTGCCCCGCCGGTGTGGGTGGACACCGACTCGGCCAGCGGGTCGGAGCTGGTGCTGCACGGCATGGGCGCAGACGTGGCGACTCGTACCGCCCGCAGCCAGTACAGCCCGCCCGTTGACGACACGTCACCTGCGCCCCCGGCCCGGATGGTGAAGCAGATCAGGAAGGCGTGTGATGCAGCTGAAGCCGCGCGCACCCGGCTTTGAGACCTCCTGGGCTCCGACCGCTGGCGCGCCCTGCACCTGGAACTGCGCCACGTCTACGCCGTAGGGGAGGAGCAGCAGGTCTACGAGGTGTAGCTGCGGGATGGGAGCGTGCCCGCGGACCACTCGCCGTTCTGGAGCGGCTGGCTGCCGCTGGTGGAGCGGAAGATGGCCCGCGGGGTGGCTGTGCAGCGGGCCCGGATCGTGTCCGAGATCGGATCATTGGAAGCGGGTATCAGCGGCACCCGATTTCGCACGAGCGCTTCCCCCGCTCTGCTGCGTCTTCAGGCCTTGGACTACCGCCCCCATTTTTACTTGTGTAATGCATCCAAAGTTCTTCGCCGAGGTTTGGGTGATCTTCGCTGCAACCCTGACTAAACGTCAGGAGCACCACGTCCGATACCCGATGTACAGGCGGAACGTCCAGGTAGATGACCGTTGCTGCGCATCCGCAGAGGCCCCTAGGAAGGTCGGTGGCAACAACACAACCGATCAGCTCCGCGCCCGGGACGAGAGCGCGGGGCCAGTAGGGGGACTTCTCTCTTGTCTGGATCTTCCAGAAGAAGACGCATGCTTTCGCGCATCGGCGTCATCGCAGCATCTCTGGTGCTGCTCGGCTCCGGAACAGCCACCGCAGCCGCAGATCTCATTACCCGCACCGACCCCAGTGCCCCGCCGTCTGCGACCCCCGCGGCGGGGCCGGAGAAGAACACACGAGCGGGCAGCCGGCCCGTATCTGGCAAGACTCCGAAGGCCGGCCCGACCTTCACATAGACCGACGGGACCTGGCAGGTCAACCGAACCGAAGCCGTCCTGCGCAACACCGTCAGCGACGCTGACGGTGACAAGGCCAACCTGACTTTTGAGGTCTGGACGACCAACGCCGACGGGAGCCCCAAGGCAAAGGTCGAGATCAAGGACCGGCCCTACGGCGTGCTCGTCTCCGACTACGTCGCCTCCGGCAAGACCGCCGAAGTAGAGATACCCCACGGCAACCTCAAGCCCGGCGTCACCTACACGTTCCACACCTCGGCCTACGACGGCAGTCTGTACGAGACGGACTGGTCCCCCTGGGCCAAGTTCAAGATCCGCGACCGTGCGGTCGACATCAAGGTGCCCGAGCCGGATAAGGGCGCGCCAACTCTCAACCAGGACGACCACCAGCAGCCGCAGAAGATCGCTCAGCCCACCATGGCGGCGGTCGACCCGACCCAGCCGCCCATGGGCCGGAGCGCCGCAGACGGCTGGAACTGCGGCGAACTGAACGAGGAGACCGGCATCCAGCCGTGCTCGCGGCTCGTGCCTGACGACAGCAAGAAGACCCGCGACGCCCTCACCAAGGGCACCGGCAGCGCCAAGGCGGCGCTGCCTCACCTGGTCGACTGGTGCCCCAACCTCATGGACTCGCACATCAAGCGATACGAGGCGTGCATCGGCAGCTTCCTCTTCGAATACGAAGGCATCGTCGTCAAGGACGGCAAGCCGACCGGTGAAGTACTCAACTCTGACAAATCCGTTAGTGATCACTAGGTGAGTGATGCGCTGGCCTGTGGATCTAGTGATCGGTTCAGGATTCTGCGCTGTGGCGTGGCGTGTCTCCGAGCTGGGGTTTCCGTGGAGGTTCGGAAGCCGCGGAGGCTCTGAAGTGCAAGTTCAGTGATCATCTAGGAATGTAGTGATCGTTGCAGGATTTCCTTCTCGCTGCGTGGTTCAGGTGGATTGCTCTGTGCTGGTCAGGGGCTGGCGGGTCGTGCCTGAGAGGCGGCGGCAGGGCCAGCGCGTGGCCTTGGCCGTCGAGGCGATCCGCCCCTGTCCGGGGGCTGTTGCTCGGTAGCGATGTTTCCCGGAATGGGTGAGTACCACGAAGACCGTGAGCAGGTCACCGAGGCCTATCGGCTCCAGGTGAAGGAGAAGATCGCCGCACTGTGGGAGAGTATTGGTTTCCAGCCGTTCCGCCGCGGGGTATGGCTCCTGGACACCGCCCTGCGCCGACCGGAGGAACTCATGCAGGCCCGCCGCGCTCAACTGCGCGCGCTCGGCACGGCCTTCCAGTAGTCCGGGTCCGTCAGAGCGGCTCGGCGGACGCCACGGCTGGTGCGGACGGCACCGGGTCGTGCCGGTGAGGCCGTGTACGATCCGGCCTTTCCTGCGGGCGTTGGTCTGGTTCAGGCACGCCGTGACCGCAGCGAACGGCTCCCGCTCCCGAAGTTCGGCGAACTGCCGTAGATGCCCGCGCCGTGGCGCCCGACTGAGGCGTTCGACCGACTGACCCGCCGTGCTCCTGACGGCTCGTGGGCTGGCCCGGCGACTGTGAGTGCTCGAGGTGGTTTATGCAGGGGTGCGTTTAGTTCGGCGTAGCAGGGTGAGGGTGGTGACGGCGGCGAGGGTCATCCAGGTTTTGCCGAGGATCTGTCCTGGGAGGTAGTCGAGGGAGCCGAAGGCGAGTTGGAGGAACAGGAGGCTGTCGGCGAGCAGGCCGACAGCGTTCGAGGCAAGCATTGCGAGGAGCAGTCCGCGTTGCCGCAGCGGCTCGTAGACGGCGAAGTCCATGGTTTCGGCTACGGCGAAGGCGATCGCGGAGGCTGTTGCGAGGTTTGGGTCGGCCAGGAGGTAGGACAGGAGGGTGCCGATGGCTATGGCGGTGAGGACGGCACCGCGGCCTGCGGCTTCTCGTGCGAGGTCGCGCAGTACGAGGGCGAGGCCGACCATGTACACCCCGGCGGGGGCGGTGTAGCCGAGGCCTACTGGGACGACGCCGAGGTGGGTGACGGCGAGGTTGGCGGCCGGGATGGTCGCGATGTAAGCGAGGAGAGTGAGGATTCCAGCGCGAGCGGGGACGTTCACGATCTACTTTCTGTGGTGATCGAGGCATAGCGCGCCCTGTTTGACGACGGACGGGCGCGGAGACAAACCTTGGGCAGTTCACCACGTGGCACTGACAGCCGGATGGTTCGTTCTTCGGCTTCAGCTGCCGAGGTGTCGTGGCGGCCACATCCCAGATCGGCATCTGCTACGAGCTTTGAGGCCAGGACCGGTTTCTCCGCGCGCGCTGGATGATGGTCGATCCGCTGGCCCGTGGTGCGGGGTGTCGCACAAGCCGGGGCTGGCTCGGTGCCCCCGGCAGCCGTTGCCGAATCCGGGTCGCTGTGGTGGCAGTGGAGAGTGAGGCCCCCTGCTCGCAGGGGACAAGGGGGCGCCGAACGCGCAGGGCTGCTTCGAGCATGCGAGTCCTGGAGCAGCGGCGGGGCGCCGAGCGGCACTGCGTGTCCATGTGCCGCCGTGACGCGCGGGCGATGGACACCTCTTGTGCGGTACTGGCGCGCCCGGCGCCTTCAGTGGTGAGTCCGCGTTGGAGTCCTCAGCAGGTGTGGTGCAGGGTGGCGATGGCGTCGTGGCTGTGGATGCTTTCGAGGTTTTTCGCGGTGACGGTGTGGGTGAGTACTTTGTCGCGGCAGGTGAGGCTGATGTCGCGGATGATGTCTTCGACGAAGACGGGGTGGTCGTAGGCCTGCATGGTGACGACGCGTTCGTCGGGCCGTTTGATCAGCGGGATGACGGGGGCGGAACCGGTGGCGCGCAGCAGGTCGACGATCTCGTGGACGGGCAGGGGATAGGGGGCGTCCGCGGTCCCGGTGATCTCCAGGGTGATCTCGCTGCGCTGGTTGTGGGCGCCATAGTCGGAGATGGCCTTCGAACAGGGGCACAGGCTGGTGACATGCGTGGTCACCGCAGTGGCGACCGTGCAGTCGGAGGTGGTGATGCGGCCGGTGACGGTGACGTCGTGGGTCTGCCAGGACTCTCGTCGGCTGGCGGGAGCGGTTACCGAGGTGGCGATAGGCAGCGACAGGGTCAGGGTGAGAGCCGGGGCGTCGAGAAGGGTGAGGCCTCGTTTGAGGGCGAGGGGCAATTCCTGCGGGGTGAGCGTGGCGACTTCCTCGTGCACGAGGGCGATCATGCGGCTCATGTGGGTGCCGCGCCGGTCGTCTTGCAGGCCGACGGTCACGCTGATGTCGGCGATGCCCTGCTGTCGGGTGTGGCCGTCGTCGAAGGTGAGGGGATAGCGCAGGCCGCTGATGCCCACTTCGTCGATGGCGATGCCTCGGCGGTCGTGTTCGTTTTGGATGTCGTGCATGCTCACGCGCCTCGGTAGGTGCAGCCGGAGGTGCAGGTTTCCCGCACTGTGATCGCGGACAGTGCGGGAAGCTCGTCGATCAGCCGGTCCCAGATCCAGCGGGCCAGGTTCTCGCTGGTGGGGTTGTCCAGTCCTTCGATGTCGTTCAGGTAATAGTGGTCGAGTTGCGCGTCGATGGGTTTGAAGGCGCGTTTGACGTCGCCGAAGTCCATGACCCAGCCCAGTTCTGCGTCGACGGGGGCTTCGACGTGCACGATCACCTTGTAGGAGTGGCCATGCAGGCGCGCGCATTTGTGGCCCTCCGGCACGCGGGGCAGTCGGTGTGCCGCTTCGAAGGTGAATTCGCGAAAGATTTCCATTACTGAATTCCCAGATACTTGTGCGTCTGGAGGGAGAGTGTCCAGCGCGGGTTCTTCATGCAGTACTCGACGGCTGCACGGGTGTGGGCTTCGCGGTGGGCGTCGTCCAGCGGTTGCAGCCGGAAGTGGTGGAAGTCCAGGTCTTCGAACTGGGCGGGATCGCCTCCGGCCTGCGGGTAGACCAACTTCAGTTCGTCGCCCTGGGTGAGGACCAGGGTGGAGCCGATCTTGGGGCTGACGCACAGCCAGTCGATCCCGCGGGGAGCCGGGCGGGTGCCGTTGGTCTCCACCGCGACTTCGAAGCCTCGCTCGTGCAGCGCGTCGATGGCTTCCTCATCCAACTGAAGCAGGGGCTCTCCGCCGGTGCACACCACGAACCGGTGGGCCGGGTCGGCGCTGGGCCAGGCGGCCTCGACGGCGGCCGCCAGATCCTGCGGGGTGCGGAAGCGGCCGCCGCCTTCACCGTCGGTGCCGACGAAGTCGGTGTCGCAGAACTGGCAGACGGCGCGGGCGCGGTCCTGTTCCCGGCCCGTCCACAGGTTGCAGCGGGAGAAACGGCAGAACACCGCAGGGCGCCCTGCGTGGCTGCCCTCGCCCTGCAGGGTGTAGAAAATTTCCTTGATCAGGTAGGTCATGCTCAGGCGCTCTGGTATCGGACGGGGTCCTTCACACCGGCTTCAGCGAAGCCCTTCAGACGCAGCAGGCAAGTGTCGCACCGGCCGCAGGCCCGCCCCTGCTCGTCGGGGTCGTAGCAGGAAGAGGTAAGGGAGTAGTCCACGCCCAGGCGCATGCCCTCGCGCACGATGTCGGCCTTGGACAGCGCGATCAAGGGGGAGTGCAGGGTCATCTTCGAACTTCCTTCCACCCCGGCCCGGGTGGCCAGGTTGGCCATGGTGGCGAAAGCCTCCATGTACTCGGGGCGGCAGTCGGGGTAGCCGCTGTAGTCCACGGCCGTGACCCCGGTGAAGATGTCGCTCGCGCCGACCGTCTCGGCGAACGCCAGCGCGAAGGACAGGAAGATCGTGTTGCGGGCCGGCACATACGTGATCGGTACCCCGCCCTCCTCGACCTCCTCCAGCTTTTCGTGCTTGGGCACCTCGATGTCCGACGTCAGGGCAGAGCCGCCGAAGACACGAAGATCAATGTCGGCAATGACGTGCCGGGCCACACCCTGGACCTGCGCCACACGCTGAGCCGCCTCCAACTCGATGCTGTGCCGCTGGCCGTAGCGGAAGCTGAGCGCGTAGGGAGTGAAGCCCTGGTCCTTGGCGATGGCCAGCACCGTGGTCGAGTCCAGGCCGCCGCTCAGCAACACGATCGCGGGACGGTCCATGCTGTCACTCCCTTATCTGCAGTCCAGTTTCCTCAGCCGAGGCAGATGCAGCCTACCCCCCTAACTACCGGCTACAGTAACCACAACAACACGCGAGTTACGGAAGCCAGGGGTCGAGCCGCAGTGAACGAGTTGCCCATCGTGGTCACGTGCACGGACCGGAAGACCTCACCGCCCCCCCCGGCCCTGCAGGCGCGCACCCTGCCCGTCGGCGACCTGCCGCAGCGAGCCGCTAAATGGGCCCGCCGCCTGCAAACAGCCGATAGCCGGCAAACGGCACTGCAGGACCTCTACCAAGGGGATCAGTGGCGGCGCGCGCTCGCTCTCACCGACGCCGCAACCCGCGCGGGCTTCGTCCCCCGCCTCTACGCAGCCTCGGCCGGCCTGGGCCTGCGGCCAGTCTCCAGCCTCGCGCCGTCGTATGCCGCGACTTTCCTGCCACGACATGCAGATTCCGTGGCTTCCTCCAGTTCTGAGGCATCCCTGTGGTGGGAACACCTCCAGCAGTTGGACGGCACCGGCGACCTGTCCCAGATCGCGATCGCCGCCGGACGGGCCCTGGTGGTGGTGTCGGAGACCTATGCCCACGCCATGCAGCGTGACTTGCACCGTCTCGCCGCCACCGGCGCCGAGACGGTATTGATCGGGGGCGCCTGCGAGGTGGAGGGGATACTGCGGGTGCCGGCCAACGCCGCCCTGCGCCAAGCCCTCGGTGGAACCCTCACCAGCCTGAACACCCGCACGGCAGCATCCTGGCTCGAGCACTGCACACCGGGCCGCCTCATCAACCCCCAGGCGCAGGCGCGTTGGGCCGCCTGGGCCGCGCAGGCTGCCCGGCCCGAACGCTACGCCCGCACCCCCGTGCCGGACGAGACGGTGATCACCTTCATCAAAGAGATGAAGAGCCTCCACCCCGACTCGTCCCGTACCCGTCTGCTGCGTCTGTTCAGAGACAAGGGGATGGCCTGCGAACAGAAGCGGTTCGCAGACCTGTACAAAACAACGATTGGCTGCTGATGACTTCCACTGTGCTTAAGCGCCGGGCCCTGCGGATCGAGCAGCATCCCACGATCCCTTTGTATGTGTTCACGCTGGCGGCCGAAGAGGTCCACCAGGTCGCCGACGTCGCGCGGATCTCCCGGGACGAAGCCGGCAGGCTCATCGGTTACCAGCGCCCCGAGAAGAAGCAGCACGTCAAACAGATCCTGGAATACCTCGATGGCGAAGAGGTCCTCTTCCCCAATGGACTGATCCTCGCTCTGCCCTCCGACGTGCGCTTCAAGTCCAGCCCCGGCCCCGGCAGCAGCGACGGCCTGTGCACCTCCGGGACCCTGGAGATCACGCTGCCCGACTCCCCCGACGCCCCCCGGCCAGCCTGGATCGTCGACGGCCAGCAGCGCAGCCTCGCCCTGGCCCGCACCCGCAACACCCGCCTGGCCGTGACCATCGCCGGCTTCGTCGCCGAAGACCTCGAGACCCAGCGAGACCAGTTCCTGCGCGTGAACACGGTCTCTCCACTGCCGACCAACCTCGTCACCGAACTACTCCCCGAAGTCGGCACGCTCCTGCCCACCAAACTCTCCGCCCGAAAACTTCCCTCGGTCCTGGTCGAAGCCCTCAACCACGACAAGGACTCGCCCTTCCGCGGACTGGTGCGCCGCCCCTCCACCACCGTGGAGCAAAAAGCGGAGGCCGTCGTCACCGACAACAGCCTCACCACGGCCATCCAGGAATCCCTCAATTCCCCGTCCGGCGCCTTCTTCCCCTATAAAAACCTCTCCAACGGCACCGTCGACACCGCCACCATCCGGCAGATCCTCGTCATCTACTGGAGCGCGGTCCGTGACACCTTCCCCGATGCATGGGGACTGCCCGCGACCCGGAGCCGGCTGATGCACGGAGTGGGAATCCGCTCCATGGGACGCCTCATGGACCGCGTGATGATGGCCATCCCTCCCGCCTCCCCCCACGCACTCGAGCAGGCACGCGCCGAACTCGCCCTGATCGCACCGCACTGCCGCTGGACCGAAGGGCGCTGGCCGGACCTCAACATCCCCTGGAACGAACTCCAGAACAATCCGCGCCACATCTCAACCCTCTCGAACTACCTCCTCCGTATCTATGTGCAGGAAAAGGCAAAAGCCGCGTGAAATTCTATTTCCCTGACAGCCAGGACCTGGTGAGCCCCACCTACGACTTCGTCAACGACGAGTACTCGCCCTACCGAGTCCGCCAACGCGACGACGTCTACGCTCACCAGGCCGTGACGCCGATCCCCTACGACGGGATCCTCGTCAGCAAGGCGGTTGTCGACGGATCCGTGAAGGGTGCGGGAAAGTACTCCTCCCCGCAGCGCGAGCGCTTCTACCGCCTGGGCGTGAGGAACTTCTTCCGCCTTCCCGAACCCTGCTCCACCATCGGCGACTGCGGAGCCTTCAACTACATCGACGAAGAGCGCCCGCCCTACGAAGTGGACGAAGTCCTCGACTTCTACGGCCGCTGCGGATTCGACGCCGGCATCAGCATTGACCACATCATCTTCGGATACATTCCCGAAGAATCAGATGCGCAACCGGAAGACGCTTGGATCACTCGGCAGCAGATCTCCCTGGAACTGGCCGAAGAATTCTTCGCCGCAACCCAAAAATCAGGCACGCGCTTCGAACCAGTCGGTGCGGCACAGGGGTGGGGCCCGCAAAGCTACGCGCACAGCGTGGAGCAGTTGCAGAAGATGGGATACCGGCGCATTGCCCTGGGCGGCATGGTCCCCCTCAAATCGCACGAAATCCTTTCCTGCCTGCGGGCCATCGACAGCATCCGCTCCCCGGAAACACGACTGCATCTCCTCGGCATCAACCGAGTCGACAGTATGGAGCAGTTCGCCCGCCACGGCGTGACCAGTTTCGACAGCACCTCCGCCTTCCGCCAGGCCTTCATGGACGACCGAAATAACTACCACACGGCTACCTCCTCCTACACGGCCATCAGAGTCCCTCAGGTCGACGGAAACCCTGCCCTCAAACGGCTCATTCTCTCCGGCAGTGTGTCGCAGGCGGACGCCATCATCGCCGAACGAGCATGCCTGAGCGCCCTGCGAGAATTCGACGCCAAGGAAAACTCCGTAGAGGACGTCCTTGCCGTCCTTGCAACTTACGAATCCCTCGTGCTCGGGCCGAAGAAGAAGAGCTATCTTGAATTCTATAAGCGCACCCTGAATGAGGCGCCCTGGCGTACCTGTCCCTGCGCACTATGCAAGAAGCACGGCGTCGAGATCGTGATATTCCGGGGCAGTGAGCGAAACAAGCGCCGCGGTTTCCACAATCTGACCGTGCTTGAAGCAAAAATGCGAAAACTTACCTTCGGGTAAAATTCTTTCTTATACTTTTTTGAACCATGTCAGGAGATGCGATGGCCGACCGCTACGAACTCAGGCTCCCTGCACTTGAAGTGCGCCAGGGCGACAGGAAAATCTACTGCTTCGCTGTCGACGGGAAGAAGATCCACAGTTTCGCCGCCGTCTCCCGCGTCCGGCGCGACGACGAAAGTGCCCTGCACGGCTACCAGCGGCCCGAGGTCCTCAGCCACATCCGGGGCATCCGCCGCTACCTCGAGTCCGACAACGCCATGCTCCCCAACGCCCTGGTCCTGGCCTTCGACGACTCCGTCAGGTTCGAGACCGGAGCCCGCCGAAGCACTGGCGTCGAATACTCCGTCCCGGGTGAGTTGGTCATTTCCGTCGATGAATCCCTTCCCGACGAAGAAAAGCCCGCCCTGATCGTGGACGGCCAGCAGCGCAGCGCCGCCATCCGTGACGCGGACCTAGCCGAATTCCCCGTCGCCGCAGTCGGGTTCATCGCCGACAACAGCGAAGACCAGCGCTCCCAGTTCATCCTGGTCAACTCCACCAAGCCGCTGCCCAAGGGCCTCATCCACGAGCTGCTGCCGGAAACAAGCGGCCACCTCCCGCCTGCCTACGCCCGCAAGCGCCTGCCGGCGCAGCTGATGACCCGTCTCAACACCGACGGCCAGGGCCCCTTCTACGGCCGCATCGCCAGCCCCACCTCACCGCACGGCAACATCAAAGACACCGCCGTGCTGCGCATGCTGGAACACAGCCTCTTCGAAGGGGCCCTCTATCAGTACCGCAACCCCGAAGACGGCTCCGGCGACGTCGACCGCATGCTCCAGCACTTGCGCTCCTTTTGGACCATCGTGCGGGACACTTTCAGCGACGCCTGGAAACTCCCGCCCCGCCAGTCCCGCCTCACCCACGGAGCTGGCATCCAGGCCATGGGCTTCGTCATGGATAACCTCACCGACGGCATGCCGGCCGAAGACGTTGACTGCGACCACATCCGCAACGCCATCCTGGGCCTGATGCCGGTCGTCGCCTGGACTTCTGGCATGTGGCGCTTCCCCGACGGTGAACAGCGCCGCTGGAACGGCCTGCAAAACACCCCCAACGACATCCGCCTGCTCACCGACCTCCTGGTCCGCGCAGGGCGAAGCTGACCTGGTTCACCGTGTCCGAATGACAGGACACGGTGAACATCTGTCCGGGCCTGCCGGCGCACCGGGGTTGGCGATGGTGGCTGTCTACTACCGGACGAACCTCACGATGCGGCAGCTCGCGCCGCTGTTTGGGGTGTCGCCGGCCACGGTGTGCAGGGTCAGCCAGCGGCTACGGCCCCTCCTCGCGCTCGGGGCAGCCTCACGTCCGGACCGGCTGTGGATCGTGGACGGCACGCTTGTCCCGGTCCGCGACCGCAAGGTCGGCGCCTCGAGCCGCAACTACCGCTTCTCGGCGAACGTGCAGGTCATCAATCAACGCCGACACACGCCTGGTTGTGGCCACCGCCCGTCCGGCCCCGGGCAACAAGGCCGACGCCCATGTCTGGCGCAACTCCGGCCTGCCGGACCAGTGCCGGGGTGTCACGGTGCTCGGCGACGGCGCCTACATCAACGCCGGCCTGGTAGTCCCGCACCGGAAACGACCCGGCCAGCCTCTCCTGGCCGGCGAGGAAGCTGACAACGCGGAACATCGCCGGGTCCGTGGGCGGGTTGAGCATGCCTTCGCCTGCATGAAGCACTACAAGATCCTTCGTAACTGTCGACAGCGCGACGACGGCCTCCACCACGCCGTACAAGCTGTCGCACACATGCACAACCTCGCCCCGGCCGCGTGATCACAAGAGCCGCAGTCGGGCCCTGACCTACAAAATCACGGCGTTGTCCAACACGCTTCAGGCAGACTGTTCCTGCTGCTTGGCGGCATGCTCATACAAGGCGGTGATGGCCGCATGAGTCACGGAGGCCGAGCCGGCTCCTCGGGGATAGACGATCTCCTTGGCGTACTGGCCGATGCAGTTGGTGGCCGCATGAGCGGCGCATTGTGTGATCATCACACTGAAGTCCGAGTTTCGGGCTGCATCCTTCAGATGCTTCGACGCGACCTTTTCTGTTGAGAGCACCACCTTCACTAGGGGGAACTGTCGGGTGATTCGGTCTTGGACACGCTGCAGTACACCCTCGTCTAGACCGTAGACCAGGATCTGTGCGGCCCCAACAACCGGCTCAGACTCAACGTTTTCCGAGGGAGCCCGCTCAGGCCAGTCCAGTCCAAGCTCAAACTCGTTGCTGATCGACCGCGCTGTTGACAGGTATGCCTCATCGAGGCGTCGCATATGGACATGCAACGGACCGAGCAGGAGTTGGGCTGTCTGCACGCGGGCTGTGGGTGCTGGTGCGGCCCGTGACACCAGGCGGTCGACAAAGTCGAGGGCCTGCCCGGCGGTCTCGGGCGCGACCCATTCATCGAATCGCACACTCAACTGTTCTAGAAACTCTTCGTACTCCGCAGCTTTGGGGGCGGAGCGAAGGAACAGTTCCAGGAGAAGATCCAGGACTGCGAGGTTCGCTGGGTCGCAGCGCTGGTTGACAATGCTCCGCATGATCGTGGTCAGCGTCTGGCAGAAGGTGATGTTTGAGCGCGTGAGTTCCTGCAGGAACGGCCCGAGCGCGTACTGCCATACCGCTTCGTACTCGGTGTCGGTGAGGTCGGCGAATACTTCTGCCATCTCCCCATCGGACACCGCCTCCAGTGGGGCTGGGGTGTCGTCTTGCCGGGCGTCCATCGTGCGGCAGAGGTCGAAGGCGGCCTTGTTGCCCTGGGCGACAGCCTTGACTATTTCGGCCCATGTGGTGAGCGATACCGTGGCCGACCCGTCTTCAGGCTCGGGCTCCGCTGTCGTTGTATCCGGTTCAGCAGGTTCCGCGTCCATCACGCCTGCTGGAACGACCTTGCGGCGATAGGACGCCAGTACGTCGGGCACGAGGTCCCCACGGCCTTCGGCATCGAGCAGAGCGATGCTGCGGGAGAGTTCCTCCCCGTCGCCTCGTCCGTACATACCGACGAGCAAGACAGTGACGGCCTGCTCGCTAAATGACAGGAGGTCTCCGTCTGCCAGCAACGAGAAATGGCTGTCAGGCGCCTTCAACGCGTCGACGGCACCAGCCAACTTTCCTTCAGTAAGCGCAGGTTCGATCTGCGCCGTGAAGAGAGCCGACAACACCATGTCTTTCACCGGAACAGGCGGGTCTTGAAGCAGCACTTCTCGGAGCCCTCGCAGCGAAAGGACGTCGTTTGCTCTTCCCTGCGCTGTCAGAAGTCTGATCTCCAAGTGTTTGACGTTGGCCGGCGAGAGGCCGCCTTGGCGATTGATCTGCTGAAGGAGCGTCTTGGCGGCTTGTGGTGCTCCGCTGAGCAGGGCCACTTCGAAGTCTGCCAGTAGACGCCCCAAGGGCTTGGGCGCGGACCAGGCCCGCTCGGGGCTCCGCTCCACCACCTTCACCATGCGTTCCAGCGCAGACCTCAGGCGCTTCCTCTCTTCCTGGTTGGTGGTCGCCTGCACGAAGAACGTGCTTCCCGCTCCATAGCGTTCGAGGATCGGGGCCTCGTGGGGCTTGTCGAGCGCAACAGGCACGTCGTAGCCGTACTTCGCAAGAGACGGCCCGACAAATGCCACCAGAAGATCACGAACAGAAGTGAGTTGCTCACGTCGGCGAGGAACCACGTAGTACGCCATGCGCTGGGTCTGCTCGTTCAGCCAGGGCAGCACGATGGGCGCTCTATGGTATTGGACAGCCGCATTCTTCAGCAGCGTGATGCCGCTGGGGTACCTACCAGCGTCGTTGCGATCAGGATGAAGGAAGTGGTCGACGAACTCCTGTGAACCGGCGCTCTGTTCCGCTATTTCTGCCTTATACGCCACGTGCCGTCCATTCATGCTGGTAGTCCACTACTGCCTGCGCCGCAGCCGATTCGTCCAACGTATAGCTGATCTGCTCCTTGTTCCGGGCAAGGCCGTTGCGCGTGAAGTTCATGGAGCCGTCGAACATCCAGCCCGGGCCAACCAGGCTCTTCTCGTGAAGGTCCTGGTCCAAAAACACCTCGACATCCGTATGCAGATCACGGCCCAGAGCAAGACGCTCCAGGAAGATCACGTTCGCAGGAGCGTCCTGGGTCACCACGCGAACGGCGGTGCCACTCTTTGCCAGCATCAGCAGCAGGTCGGACAACCGGCACTGCAGCGGAGGGTCTTCGCCCAAGAGGTAGTCGAAGGAACCATCAGCGTTGTCGACCAGGTCTACATCACTGATCCATGCAGACACCAGCCAGACCTCGCCGCCCGGCGACGACAGTTGAGCCAGCAGCGCTGTCCGAATCAGCGAGTCCGCACGCAGGGCGCTGCGCGCATTCGTGCGGAGTGTACGACGAAGGAGAGTCACTGCTCAGACTCCTTGATGACGGCCTTGACGACGATCTCGCGGCTGTCCCTGTGCACCTGTGTCACCTCGCCGAACAGTTTCAGGTCTCCACGATCGACACGAAGAACAGGGATCGTCAGCATGACCTGGCGGAGCAGTTCAGGCCGGTCCAAAGGAACGACCACTTCGACTGCAGGATGCGAGGAAAGCACCTGGGCGTAGCTGATGTGCCAATCCGGCGATGTGGCATCGAGGCGAGGCCACGCTTGCGTGTGCACGGCGGCTGCCAGAAGTCGATCCAAGATCTGCGGGTTGTCCACCGCACGGTATGGCTGGTAGGAGTCCAGATGGTAGTTCCGTGCCTGGTCACCTCGGGGCCAGAGCATGCTGAAGGCCTGGTCCGGGCTGATCGTGCGAGGCAGTTGCACCTTGCCGGCGCCGACGGCGTAGGCGATGACTCGTGAGTCGACCTCGATCCCGGTCGCTTCTTCCAACTGATCCCAAGCCTGCACCAGCGCAAGGGCAGTTGCGTCGGTCAGACTGTCGGAGCCGCGCCGAAGCAGACGCATCGCAAGGGACGCCACATCACCGTGCCGAGGCGCACCGTCCAGGTCGGTCCAGGCGGACCTGATGCGGTTCAGCGCATCCTGGCTGGTTTGAGCCGAAGCCGCACTGCGCATCTCGCTCATCGCCTGCGCTAGCTCACCGTTTGGTTCGGCCTCCACCACATGCCGGAGCAGACTCGTCAGCCGTGCATCGGTCTGTTCGAAGCTGTTGGGACGCAAAGCGGCGCCAACCAGGCTCCAGAAGCGGGCAGGATCATGGCCGTAGGTCTCTGCCAACTTCTCCACCACGCCGAGCCCACCCTCGGACGTCTCGCTGATCCAGATTTGATCTGCTCCCGAGCCAGCACCCGGCACCACGTCGAGCATCAGGTCCTGGTCCCGGGCGTCGGGACAGGCTCGTGTCACGGCCTCCAAGATCGCGGCGGCCAAGGTGTCCAGATAGGCACGCCGGGCCAGGGCAGCCGTGCGGTCGTGGAGTTTCTCGCCGAACAGCAGCGAACCAGCGTCGTCGAGCACGGTGATGACATCGGGGTGTTGGCTGAGCGCCTGCAGATCGTTGATGACGCGGTCGGCAGGACTGCCAGCACCCGTAGGGGAGGCAGATGGATCTTGCCTGTACAGCAGCGGAATAACCTTAAGGATGCTGTCCCGCCAGGCGCCCTGTGACAACTCCGCGTGAATCGCCTCGGGCTTCTTGCCCTCCAGCCCCTCGAGCGCGAAAGCGGAGAGGTACACCAAGGACAACCATCCACGCTGGAACGAGTTGGCCGCCTCAGCGATCCGCTTGTCCTCTATGACGGTGTTCGTGAACGCCTTCGAACGCCACTCGGGAGAGTTCAAATGCTCCACTACGCCAGGCAACGACAGGTCCAGCGGCTTGACCTGAATCCGGACAGCATCGACGGATGAGGAGAAGCCCATGGCTGCTCTCTTTCCCTCGTGGACGTAGCTGACCGCCACCTTGTGCCGCTGCCCCGGCTTACCCTTGACCACGTCGGCCACAGCGCCATAGGTCATCCGGCGCACCTCGGTCGGGTTACCTGAAGCGTGCGCGGCGAACCCGACGGAGAGCACCTGCTCCCGCCACTCGGGAACCTTGGGCACGTCCGCGGCAACCGGAGGACCCGCAGGGTTGTCCACGAACTGGGTTGCCCACAAGGGCACGCCCTGCGAGGAAGTCGCGATCTCCTTGTCCGGCTGCGCAAGCTTGATCCGTCGCGGGCGAGTGACCTCGACGCTCTTCACATCCGTGCGGCCGGTGTCCCAACAACCTTGCCGCTCCTCGGCGTCGAGAACGTTACTCAGATCGATCACGGCGTCAGGGACCCCGGTGGGAACCTCCAGCCACGTGCGGTGGCGATCATCGCGGTATCCGAACCGGCGACTGACACGGCCAGGCACAGCTTCACGCAGTGCGCGCCCTACCGGCAACTTCTCCTCGTCGTCGGAAGTGGAGAAAGGCAGCGTAAAGCTCACCTCAGGAAGATTCAGCGGAGCGAACAGCGAAGTCGTGACAAACTCGGGCAAAAAGGCCAGCCGGTCCGTGCCAGGATCCTTGTGGATCGGCGACGCGCCAGCGTAAAGACGTCGCAAGAGGGTGGGAGCCACTGCCAACAACAAAGACCGCGGCTGCTCCCACAACAGGACCTGCACTTCGTCGGCGCTCAAGCCCAGCGCGCCTCGCAGATGGCTAGCCAGGGAGCGCAGCAGGGTGTCGTCCCCGTCGAGGAGTTTCTCCAGATGCTCGGTGATCGCTCGCCGAGCCTGAGGCAACTGCGCATCTTCATAGTCTGGTCGGGTGTTTCCCGACAACATCGTTCGGGCGCTGACCCACAGGCCCTGATCACGAAGTCGGATGCCGAGCCAATCGACGAACGCTTGAGCACCTTGGATCTTGATGATGTGGCGGTTGTGCACAGGCAAGGTGCGAGGCGATACCTCGGGAGCGAAGAGGGATTCATACCCTTGATAGGCCAATCGGTCTCGCCCAAAGTCGGACAGAGCAACGATCGTGAGCGGGCGCGTGCCCCTCTCACGCCCGGCTCGCCCCCTGCGCTGCAGGAAGGAAGCCGGGTCTCGAGGCGCCTTGTGCTGGACGACCAGTCCGACGTCGGGATCGTTGAAACCGACCTCGAGAGAAGCCGTCGCAACGACAAGATCGGCGTCCGCGTCGACACCCGCATCCTGGGAGGAGGTCCGGCCGATCCTCAAAGGCCGCTCGCTCAGGTCGGAACTGAGGTTGTGCCCGATCAACTCCGGAAGGTTCCAGGACTGACCCGCAAGGTAGCGATCTTCTTCCGCAGGAAGGTCCATGGACCGCAGGGACGCCAAAACCGGGGCACCCCGCTTTCTGCGGTTCTTCCCGTACTGCCCACCCTCCGCGTCTCGCAGGTCGTCATACAGACGGTTGGTGACGTCGAGGTCGTCGGTAAAGAGGAACCCCTTGGTCCCATGCAGTGTCGTCCCGGCCGGCCGCTTCCTGTCGAGCAAGCGCCCGTGCAGCATTGCCGTTTGGATCGTGGTCGACAGCAGACTCGTCCCCGACAAAGGGTCGCCACGCAGCGCGATGTGATACTCGCGGCTCTCCGCCTCCATGTCCCCGCTGCGCGGCTCGATGAGGGCGACGCTTTCCGCAGGTAGCCCGACAAGTTCCGCCATGAAGCGGTCGGCCTGACGCAGGGTGGCACTCAGCCCGACGAAGGTGACCGGGCCACGGCGTGCGTGACGCCAGCGCCGCAGCAGCAGGGCTGTTTGGGCACCCGTGGCATCGGAGTAGGTATGCACCTCGTCGAGCAGGACGACGCGGGGGCCATTCCCGTTCCAGCCGAGGGTCCTGCTCAACTTTGACCCCGTGCTGTTGCGGTTGAGCATCTCCGTCGTGGTGAAGAGCAGCTTGGGCGGAGCCCCGTTGATCGACTCTCGAGTAAGAGCCAAGACACCGTCAGGGATCTCCTGATGGCACGCGGAACACCGCAAGGCTTCGGAGCCGCGGGTCCTGTCCTCTTCTGACCAGAGCATGGCGCCGCCATCCCCGGTGGGGCACGTCAGATAGGGACAGACGCGGGCCCCTCCCTGCGCTGGCCATTGGTAGATTCCCTGTGTGACGTCGCCCAGATGCGGCGGTGTACGCCCGTAGAGCACCCCGATCCGCGGACTGGGCAGGCCCCGCTCCCGGAGTTCGAGTGCGTTCTTGATCGCATCGCGCAACTGGTCACGCAGCAGTTCGATGCGCGGATAGAGCGCGAGGGTATGAACCCCCGTGCGTCGGTCTTTGGCCATCGCGGCGAATGCCGGAAGGTAGAACGCGAGGGTCTTTCCGCTGCCGGTGCCGGCACCGACAACGACGCCACGCGAATCCCCATGGGCCAAGGAGTTGGTGACTGCCTTGGTGGCGTCGACCTGGAAGCGCGAGAGTGAGTACGAACCGATCAGCACCCCGGCGACTTTTGAGTGATGCTCAGTCCACCCCGGGGTCACCTCCATCTCGGCGATCGCCTGGGCAGCCGAGATGTCACGTGTCGGATAGCGGCGCTCGGAGACGTGCAGGCGGTAGTCGGCGACCAGGGGCTTACCGCTGTCCCACCAGTCCGGCTGCAGTGGATTACCAGGCCAGGGGCCGAAGATCTGCCGCAGAGAGGCAGTCAGTCGAACCCCCTCTGCGAACCTTGTTCTATATCGCCCGGATCCGCCAAAGGGGACCTGGAAAAGAAGCTGCTGGCTAAGGAGCACCTGCTTCAACTGGTCGGCGTCAGAGAACAGCGATGCCGCGTCCTCATCTTTGTCGATGACCGACCAGAGAGCGTCCGTCACCTCTTCTTCGCAGAGCATGCCGTCTGTGACGCCCCAGGAGAGGAGGGGCAACTCCCGGTCCTCCAGGGCAGTAAGCGCCTTGCCCAAAACGGCGCGGCGCAGTGTCGTTGGTGTCACAGGTCGTCAGTCCGCCTTCCGAGTGACGGTAAACCAGCAGTCCTGGTCGTAGTTTCGCAGCAGCGTGATGTCCGTGTCGGTGAGCTCTCGAAGAGTGACCCCGCCTGCGTCGAGCCGGTTGATGAGCTCGAGGAGCTCTTCCGGGGCATCGTCCGGTGCGTGCTCAAGGAGCCTCAGCAGCGTGTCGCGATCGCTACAGAATGTGAGTATGCTGGCACTGTCGACCTTGGAGCGATTCGCTTTGGTCTTCATCGACTCGTAGAGCCCAGTTGCTTCCAGCCGCTCATCGGGGCCAAGGGTGACGAACCGAGCCGGAGAGACCTCTTGGATCCGTGCGGTGGCCCACGCCTTCCAGAGCTGCCTGAGCGAAGCGCTCAGCTCGCTGGTAAATGCATCCAAGGCGCGCTTGGCATCGACGAAAGCCCGGTCGCCGGGCAGGCCACCCCGCGACTTCGATTCGAGCTTGGCCCGTGCAGCCTCGAACCCAGACACGTCCAGAGCCTGGTCAGTGCGCTCGCGCAGCAAAACCGCGGTCTGTCGCTGGATCGTCGCGGCCTGCAGCGCTGTACGCACCTCATCGATACGTCGGAGCACCCGCTCCTGGTCGTCCCGCTCCTTCTGGCTTTCAGAGATGCTGCGGGCCGTGTTCTGAAGCTCCTGAGCCTTCTCCAGAACCGTAACGCTGCTCACTTGCCTACCTCCGCACGGATACTGGCGTCGTCTACGGCCTGTTTCCATTCCCCCAAAAGACCTGCCAACTGGTCCGCGGCGTCGCTGACCGCGTTCTGGCTCTGCATCCGCGCCGCAGCCAGGGCCGTGTCCAGCAAGGAGTCGGCAATCTTCAGGTAGTCGCGCATCTCACGGAGATGTGGTGACCGCATCGGGGCCACCACGGCCAGGAGGCTTTCAGCCGACTCGCCTTGGAGGTTGGTGGCGACTTGAGACAATTCCTTCTCCAACACGGACAGAGTGTTCCAGTCGGCTTCTGCGACAGCAGCAGCCCGAATCTCCAACTCGGGCCCCTGGGGTCCTGTGATGCCCTCTGCCTTTGCCATCTGCAGGGCCGTGGACACCTGCTGGACGAGGCGGTCACCGGGGCCGCTCGACTTGGGGAAGCACGCTCGGATCTCACCGAAGAGTAGGCGGAGTTCCTGGAGTTGACCGCGCACTACGGATGCCCACCCTGAACGCAGGGGCTGGCCGGCGCCCTTGACCCATTGCGGAAGCTCCACGGCCGACAAGTCCCACTCCGCCACTGCCTCCTTCACGAGAGGAAGGGCACGGGCAGCGTCAACGACGTGGACCGTTCCCGTGGCACCCTGCCCAATTCCCAGGGAACTCAGCAACGTGTCCACGAGATTGCTGCGATGCTGCATGTGTGTATCGAGTCGGTCCATCCAAGCCTCAGTGCGCGACGATACGTCCGGCCGCGCCCACTCGTGCCCTACGTCGAATGCTGCTGTGTACAAGGCGTCGATCGGCATACCGGGAACGACGCGTCCGGCCAGTGCAGCGCCGAGCAAAGAAACACGCAACCCAGCGACCAAGTCTCTATCGGTGCGTTCCAGGCTCCGCACAACGCGCTCTCGCATAGCGGGCCTGGACTCGTCAGCGATGCTAGCGAGACGAACGATGTCCTTCCCGCGCACCCCGTCTACCACGTCCGCGGACAGTCGGAGGAGACTCTTAAAAAACTCGCCAGTCGCAGGGTTGCGCTTGAGTACGATGGGCGCCCCCGCACTCATCGCCTCTGAGCTCGCATCTTCGATTGAGACCTGGTTTGATTTAACGTTCTTCGAAACCCATCCGGACTTTTCGGTGTCGGTGATTCCTACCGGCTTTACCGGAGGCGTTAGCCAATCCTCCCTGTAAATGACCGATTTTGAAATGATGGTGCGAATGATTTTTGCCTCGTCCGTGGTGAGGCGAGAACCTGTGGCGGCCCAGTTTTCCACCACTTGAATCTTTCGCTGCAGAGCGGGCAGCTCTTTTTGAGGCGGCGGTGGGGGAGTGCTCCGATCTTTCTGCGGGATGGTGCGATCCGATTTCACCGGAGTAATTGACTTGTCGTGCAGGTCGTCAACAGCCAGGTCAGGCAGGGAAAATGCTTCGCTGATGCCCTGTTTCAGATTTACCAACCGAGTCGGAGCGTCGGCCCAAAACTCCAGCGCCGTCCGTCGGCGCTTGGCGTTCAGGGGGTCGTGCGTCTCGATATCTTCGCTGACACTGTTGGGCAATGCCTGGTCGACACCTCTGACGGTCTTGTAGTTCTCCTGGAAGAAGGCGCTTGGGAAGTCGCCCTTCCTGATCGCGCCGTACGCGTCGGTCAGGATCGGGATGATTCCGCTGCCGAGAACGTCGCGCGGTACGAAGGCGTAGGGGTTCTCATCCAGGGCCAGGCTGTGAACGACACGAGTTAGAGCCGGACGATTGAATGGATAAAGGCCGAACCCCTCGGCGGAAGCACCGAAAGAATCATGACAGAGATCCTTTACGAGACACTCATCGCACCTGTTCGGAACTGAACCGCTGCCAGCGTTCTCCAGTGCACCACGCCCAACTCTGGCGGCGTTGAGGTACCTCGCGACGAACGATGCGATGTCCTCTGTGCCGGTCTTTCCTTCTCCCAGGACGATGTCCAGGTTGTAGACGAATCCTCCGGTGGAAGCGCCGATCCTGGTGGCTGCAGTTTCCGGAAGGTCGTGGAAATAGCCACTCGTGATCGCCATGAGGGTCCGCATGGGCGCGAGGGCCGTCTGCCCTTCCCGTTCCGACGTCTCGGTGATCGCGTCGAGCAGGTCACCCTGCACACCTTGGATCAGTGCGAAGTCCTCCACCAGAAGGATGATCTCCTTACCCTGGCGGGCGTAGATCTCGCGCACCTTCTGCATTGCTCCAAGGAGTCGACCGCCTCCAAGCGTCGACAGTTCTTGAACGGCCTTGTCCCAGTGCTCGTTGAGCAACTCTACGGCCAGCAGTTGCAGTTCAGGCCTGGACATGAGGAAGCCGAAGATCTGCCGAGTAGGGGCTGCCATGTCGCCAGCAATGGCATCCGGGCTCAAGGGGAGGTCTTCCAAAGAGAAGCGGGGACGACGCTCCTCACCGGACTCCCGATCGCTCAAAAAGTGCTGGGCGAATTGGGGAATGAACTTGCCGGGCTCAAGCATCTGTTCCTGTAGAAGCGGATCTTGCAGAAGCAGCGAGATGCCTCGCGGTCCGACGAGTTGACGCTTCTTCCCCGAGACCATGTCCCTACCAAGGTCCGCCAGGGCGACGCTCAACTGGGTGATGAGACGGCGCGCCAGCGAGGCAGCGTTGAAGGTCCCGGTGACATGTCGGATGTCCTTGCGGATCTGCTCGATCTCGTCGTCCTCGACACCGTCGAGGAGGGAGTCGATCACATGCCGCAGACTCGTCTTGGACTTTTCGAGGTAGATGATCTTCCGGTCGTCGGTGAGTTGGATGTTCTCCCTGACCCAGCGAACCAGATGAGACTTGCCGGACCCTGACTCACCGACCACCGGCAGGAGCAGCGTTCTGGTGCTCGTCCGCCGGTTCAGGAAATCGTCGCGGACGTCCTCCTCCGTGACACTCTCACCCGTGCTGTTGAACGACCGGCCATTAATCCGGGAACGCTGGATGCTCAACCGAGTGTGCGTGGAGAGAAAGACGGCAGGCGAGGCAACGACCGCCTCCGTCTGGATCGTGGAGATCACGTTCTCCACGTCCCAGCAGACGTAGCGCTTGAAGTCAGACATTGGTGGCCTCCTGCCGCGTGATGGAGGAACAAAGGCGCATGGACAGGCGCTCGGGGTCCTGCAACTTGATCGGTTGCTTGGCGTCCGAATCGCTGCTCATGACGAGCCACTTCTCGTGTTCGCCTCTCATCAGGGCGAAGGAGAGTGCCGTGCCGACAGTCCGGTCGTCCGGCAGTCCATAGCCCAAATTCTCCGAGATTCCTCCACCAGGAAGGACGGGAAGGTGTTCACGCAGCAGGCGCAAGACATCCAGAGCATCCGCAGGAGCGCCTGCCGGCAGGTGCTCTTCCAGCACTTGTTGAACGGCGCGAGTGCAGTCCGGAATATAGCGTTGGGCGATGTGCGGAGCCGGGGCACCGAAGCCAAGAGATGCCGCCCAGGCCGTGAACGGTGGCCATCGCGTGGGGTTCACAAAGACCAACTCTCCATCCGGTGCGTCCTTCTGGTGCCGACTGTCCACGATGGCCCAATTGAAGGACTCCGAGAACGGATCCCGGGTCAGGCTCCAGACGAGAGCCCGCCGCAGGTCATCGGCGGTTTCGGCCGGCTGGTGCCCACGAAGGCCCAGCACGGCGGACCGCAGTGCGCGTTGGAAGGTGGCATAGCCGTCCGGACGCAGGTCTGCAAGGTCACCCGCCAACATCCAGTCCTGACCGTCGCCGCTTTCCTCGGCGAGCCCCAGCGACCGCAGGGTGGAGAGCGCGTGGTGGACAGTGGTGAGCTTCTTCGAGTCGTGGCTGTGCGGCTCGAGGAAGGTATGTAGCGTGTCATATGGAACGGGCCTGGATTGCGAGGCCAGGAAGCGTACGACGACCCAGATCTCGCCGGGATACGGCACGGGCGTGTTAAGCAATGCCATTACCTGAACTCGCTCCTCACTTGCTGGATGTTCAACGACGGGTGAGTAGTTACGAAGGGAACCCCGGGCCTGGTCGGGTCCTCTACTTGCCGCGGAAGCAGGAGATACAAAGGCTCCCCATCCTCGAGTCGGTACCGGAGGTCTTCGTCGAGGAGCGATGTCGCGTCATCAGCAACCCATGCGATCGTGGCTGTGGTGCCACTTCCCACAAGGCCGCCGTCATGATCGACGAGCACCGGATGACCTGGTGCCTGTTCCTGTATTTGTTGGGCCACTTCCTCGCGAACACCAGGGCCGGCGAAGTGGGTTACACCCGACCGTGCCAGTTTGACGAGCACGGGGACCAAGTTCTCCTTGCGTTCTGCAGGGTCTTGCCAATAGATGCTGAAGTGCGAGGTCTGCGGGTGCAAGTGGGCCAGAGGGCTGTCAGACGGGGGCCACTCGACAGTGGCCGGGTCGGGCGAGATCGGCTTGCGGTAGTAGGACGCCACCCCTCCAGGCGGAAGTCCCTGACGTCGGCAGTGAGAACATCCGCGGCAGGCTGCCATGGTGTAGTGACGCCCACCGCTGGCTCCCGTGATTGAGTAGTACTCGGCCAGGGTGTCCGCGATGCACCCTTCCTGACGCAGGACGCTCAACATCCTGTGCAGAGAGTTCCGCTGGGCATCCTTGATACCCGAGCGGATGCGGTCGTATGCGACGCGGAAGTACTCCGCATCATTGGTCCGCCCCTCCACCAATTCGATCTCGATCCGGTCTCGGGCTGTTTCGTAAAACGCGGTCATTCGCTCCTGCCAGTCCGAGGAATCTTCGTCGGACTCACGAACCGGAGGCGTGGGAGGGAAGACCCTGATCATCCCCATGCGAGCCATGAGATTGAGTAGGCGAACGTTCCAGTCCTTGTGCGTGGCGTACCCAACGGGCATCCGCGGTGGCCGCAGGGTCAAGTCGAGCAAGTACCTGTTTGCGCGGAGGTGCTGTCCTTTGGTGAACATCGCCCGCCACCGTCCCCAAGCAGTGTCTGCCATGAGGATCTTCTGCTCATTCAGTGACTGGGCTGTGCCATGGTCGCTGGGTGCCGACGCCAGGTAGGCAATCGAGGGACTCCCGTCGCGGCCACCACGCCCGACCTCCTGGTAGTAGCGGTCCACGGTCTCGGGCACGCAAGCGTGCACGACACTGCGTACATCGTCGAGGTCGACCCCCAGCCCGAAGGCGGAGGTGCCGACGACGACGTCGTACTCGGTCGCGACAGCACCATGACTCGTGTGGCCCGACCAGCCCTCGAGCGCGCGACGACGCCCAGCGTCATTGACGTTCCCGTGTACGACGGCGACCCGCTGCATCCCTGCCGTGCGCAGCGCCTCAACCCACTCGGTGGCGTGTTTCTTCTGTGTCGTGTACAGCACCATGGGTTTCGGGAGGCGCACAACAGCCCTCAGAACTGCTGCGGACCGCTCCTCTTCCGAGTCGAAGGCGTCCAAGAAGTAGGCAGGCTCGCTGCGCAGTTCGGAGGCCCAGACCACTTTGGTGTGTTCACCGGAACCGAACAGGTCCCGTAGCGTCGTCACCTGCTGCTCGGTGAGCGTGGCACTCATCGCGACTGTCCTGGGCGCACGCCCCTTGGGAGCGATCTCTCGCCAAGCCCGGTGTGGGGCAGCGAGGCTCTGGAACTCCGAGCGGAACTCGTTGCCCCACTGTTCGACGAGATGTGCCTCGTCCAGGACGACGTAGTTCAGGTGCCCGTCCTGGGCGGCATCGCGAAGGGCTTTGCTGAGCCCGGCGACCACAGCTTCCGGAGAAGCGATTACTAGTGCCTGCCGCCCGGCTGAAATGTCCGATCGCATCTGCTCCTTGGCAGCGTCGTCCAACTCTGCGAAATACGCATACCGCTTGTGCAGAGCGCCGGGATCACGCCTGCTCAGCAATTCACGGACACGTCGCTCCATGTCGATGGCCAGGACCACGGTGGGCACGACCATCAATGACACGCCACTGTTCCGGCCGGCCAGCATGGCACCGGCCAGTGCCACCGGCGTCTTGCCGTGGCCGGTGGGTAGGCAGATCAGAAGTGTCTCACCCGGCGGCATCAGGACTACCGAGCGGGCTGCTTGGCGCTGCCCCTTGGAAAGGTAGTGGTCGTAGCCGAGGACGTCCTTCCAGAACGGGTCGGCCGGCGCGGCTTCCAGGACCCGGCGCAGGACGGAGTCCTTGCCCAGGACCGCTTCACGGACCTGGGCAAGCCCTGCTTTGTGCGCCGGTCCGTCACCGTCAACCGGAGCCCATTCCTGACCTCGCAGCAGCACGCGGCTTCCATCGACCAGCACGTTGCAGCCGCCCTGTCGCCACTGATCAACGGTAGGCAGGCCCTCTCGCAAGGGCACGGACAAATGACCCGTCCGCCCCAGCGCCTGGTGGTGCAACAGGAGCTGGCGAGTCAGCGAGACAATGTCCAGCCAGCCGCTAGCGCCGTTCTGTAGCCCGGCCAGGGCGTCTCCCAAACGGCGGAGAACGCCCTTGGCCAGGATGTCCGGCTTCACCTCGGGCCACTCGTTGAGAAGGTGCTGAGCGCTCACCCATGCGTCTTCAGACATCAGTAGGCCAGTTCCAATCCGCGCCGTACCAGGCAGGCAGCCGCCACGATCCGGACAGCGGGCTGCGACAGCCCATCGGCGAGAGAAGTCAGCACCTGCGCGTCGGTGACCAGGCTTTCGGTGTCGCGAAGAAGTCGGCCGGCCGCTTGCCGAGCCTGGGCCTGCGAGTGCAGAACCGCGGAAACCTCCAGCGCCTTGTGCTGGGCGTCCTGACAGACTGCCGCGAGATCCGTGTGTTTGTGCAGAAACCCCAGTGCGGCTTGCTGTGCGTCACGAACGTACTTGGCCGCGAGTTCCTGGCCTCCGAACACCTCGAACAACTCCGAGGCACGGTGGCTGTTGTAGTTGCGGTCACCCTTGCTCTTGTCGTACGGACGATTCAGAAAGGCCAACTGGGCGTCCTTCGTCACGGGCCGGTTCGTGCCTGACTCGATCCAAACGCGTCTGATGACAGGAGGGAAGATCCGATCCGCCTGGCGGCGTAGGGCCCTTCCGGCGTCCGCACTGTCTTTGACGTGCTTCAGTGCGGCAGAGGTGTCCGCCTCGATGAGGAAATCGAAACCGAAGTACGGTTGCGGCTCCTGCCCCGGCGGCATCCCGTGGTCGATCCGCCTGAAGGCGGCACTCTGCCCGAGACTGTCGCTGAGGACGGCATCGGACAGCATGTCCACCAGAGGATTGCCAACGCGGAACAGTCGTGCGTCGCGACTGCGGAGTGCGCGCGACCGGTTGAACATCGCGTGAGCGATCTCATCGTTCGGGATTCGATCTTTGATCCGCTTCCAGTGACGGGGAGCAAGAAGCGGACGGGTCGAGCCATCGTTGATCAGAAAGCGCCAAGCCGGGGATCCCTGGATGGAACGATCGAGGGAAGGGAGCTTGATACCCCCTCCGGTGCCGTCCGTGTAGGCGAGGAGCGCCTTTTCCGTCTCGGACCAATCAAGCTCGACTTCCGTCAGCGCGGCCGGAACGCTGCGCAGGCGCTGTGTCGAAACGTGGATGGACTCCAGGAGGTCCATCTTGCGGATCTCGTCGCGTTCCTTGCCGAGCCGGGCACCCACGACCTCCCGCTGCGCTACAAGCCCTTCCGGCCCGTCCTCAACTGCACCGGTCCATACGCTGGTGACCGACTGGGCTATGGCGTCCTGCAGGGTGGAAACAGAATGGTCGAAAACCCTGTAACCATCCCCGAGAAGAGCGGCCCATGCCTCCGTGAAAGAGCCGTCTGGGCCGTTCTCCTCGGCCAGTCGGAACTGAAGCGCGGGACCAATCGTTCCAGGCAGAGCCGGCCCTGGATAGCGGTCAATGCGGCCCAGACGCTGTTCCAGTTGGTTGGGCGACCAGGGAAGCCTCAGATGGACGACACAGTCGGCTGCCTGCAGGTTCAGGCCGTCTTCGGCTGTGTCGTCGACGAGGAGTACCGCCTGCCCGGGCGTTTGGTCTGCCCAACGAGAGACCTCAGTTGCAGCCTGGGTCGCGCCCAGGGCACGAGTGTGCTCGGTGATCACTACCTTCGGGAAGTCGGGGCGCAACCGACCTGCGAGCGCGCCAGCCAGCCGGCCGGGTCCACAGAAAACGACGGTGCGCTTTGCCCTCCGTATCACAGGAAGAAACGCCCGGATGATGTGCTTCAGGTTCTCCTCGCTCGGCTCGCTCCCCGCAGGCCAGTCCCTCTCGGCCTCGGCCAGCACGGTCTGCTCGCAGGCAATCACCGGCACACCGGCGAGCAGTTCCTGCTCTCTCGGTGAGAGCCCCGCACGTTCGGAAGCATCGGCGTTGGCCGTCACCCGCCACCGCAGCGCATCGATGGCGTCGTACGGAAGCGCGAGTGCCCGCGACGTGAGAACTGCCAAGGGCATGGCGTACTGCGAGAGCTGATCGCTCATCCCCTCGTTCTCCAGATGCTCCCGCACCGAGTTCCACCAGCGCATTACGAATTCACCCCCGGCCTCTACGACCGTTGAGGGCGAGTAGAGGGCCTCGGGACGCTGGCGGCCGCGCACCTCATAGGGGAGTGCCTCGGCGTCCGGGCCACTGGCCTCTTGCAGCACCGCCTCACGCCGGTTGCGAATCATTCGGCGGTGGATCCGGTACGTCTCACTGATGTGAGCGCGCAGCTCGGTGGCCCGACGGGCGAACTCATCCTGCTGATCAGGGTTGTTCAGCTCGTCTTCCTCGTCGAGCATGTCGAGGACCTTGTCCGCGAGCTGAGCCAGACGGACGTCACTCGAGGGAACCTGTGCTCGAATTTCGTCGATGCTGTCCCGGATGACATACGTGTACTCCGGGTCCAGGGAGTAGACCGAGTTGGCCAACTCCTCGCGCATGCGGTAGCGGTCCTCGAAGTCCTGGCGCCGCTCCCACGAGTAGAGCTCTGGGTCGAGCAGGTGAAGCAGAGCGAGGTTCGTCAGGTAGCCCGACGTCACGGGGGTGGCGGACAGCAGCAGCAGCCGCTCGGCCGAGTGCGCGAGCTCGCACAACTCCTTGTAAGGCGTCTCGTCCGGACCTGCCTGCACGAGTGCGTGGGCCTCGTCCACAACGACGAGGTCGGCATGCCTATATCCAGCCCACTTCTCGGGCGTCTCGTGGCTGGTGACGACGATCGTCGCATCAGGGAAGTCCCCGATGTGGAACTTGGCTTTGAGTTCGGACAACCACTGTCGGCGAAGAGCGGCCGGCGAGACGACCACCACGCACGCATCGGGATTGTCGATGAGGATCTGGCGAATGACGTACCCGGCCTCGATCGTCTTCCCCAGGCCAACCTCATCGGCCAGCAGGTACCGCTGTACCGGGTCGGAGAGGACCGTGAGCGCGGCGTTCACCTGATGCGGAAAGATCTCCACCGTCGATGAGAGGAACGTGCTCATGTCGGCGCAGGCACCACGCTGCCGGACGAGGTTCTTAAGGACTGGGAGTCTCGCGTCTCGGTACGGCGTCGTACTGCCACCGCGGACGGTCAGATCCGCAGCGGGGTCCAACACAGGGCGATCCCACCGCACGTGAAGATGCTCCTCACGAACAGGTAGGTCGTAGTCCACATTGGGGAACCTCACGATGTAGGAACGTCGGTCGGGCTCTGCCTGTATGACTCGACCCGCGTTCCATAGCCCGTCCGGACTCCTCCACCAGATGCGCTCCTCGCGCTCCAGGATGACCCGGTGCACTAGGTGGTCCGCCACCCACTGCGACTGTGCGATCGTCGCGGCCGGCGACTCGAAGTAGTCAACGCGGACGCGCCCCCCCTCTACCTCCCCGACTTTGCCGATCCCCAGACCCCCCGATATCCGCACAAAGGTGCCGAGTTGTCTTACGCCGCTCACGTGACCCTGCTTCACGATCTTGCTCCCCGCCTGTTGTGCAGATCGCCCCTCCCCGGGGCGTAGCACCCCCGGTGCCATAGCTGCATATCCTTCACTATTTGATCACAATTCCTGTGGGTTGTTGGACCTTTGAGGATGTGTCGTTTGCAGCGACCGGATACAGTGGCACCCCACATATGTAGCGTGCAACGGATGATAGGGGAGGCAAGCTACCTCGTCATCGTTTCCGCAGGTCAGACGCCGAAGAGGGCGCTACCCCCTGCGTCGGCCGGGTGGGGCGGTTCACCCGTACTCCACGCGACCACCCTCGACTGCGCTCACTCTGCGCCCAGGGGCATTTCATCCTCGAAGTTCAGGTTTATAACCCTAATGAAGTAGTTTGCCTGACTGTGCGAGCTGTGTATGACGTCCTCCAGTGAACTCTGGCGCAGGGAAGATGTGTTCTCCACGGCACAGGGCCACTGACCGGACGGTACGGTGCCGCCACCGGCATTCCCCCCTCGACCCGTTGACGACACAACGTCTACCGCATCCCACTGACAACGGCCCCGCACGCACCACCCGACGTAAGGAACGGCAGCCGCGTGGGTACGCCTTCGCTGGCGGTGGAAGGCGGGCAGGGTTGGGAGGGAGGACCCGCCGGCCAGCTGTCGCCGCGCCCGGCGTACGGATATCTCCTGCAACGCGCATCGATCAGCGGGTGAACCGGATCTGGCCGGCGGCCTGGAGCCAGCGCCGCTCCGGCCTTGGGGTGGCGGCAGCACCCAGCGCGCGGCCTTCTCGGGCTCGCCAGCTGGAGAGCCGGCCGAGCTGTGACGGCTGGCGATGAGGAAGCCGCTCTTCGACCTGACGCTGTGCCACGCTCAGTTCTGCCAAGCAGCGCCTTGACGGGCCGCCGTCCAGCGAGGCCCCGTGCCTTTCCCGATGGGTAAGGGGCGGACAGCGAGCGCCCGCAGGCCGTGCCGCTCAGGGCACGACCACAACACGGGTGGTACCACACATGCGCGGGCCCCGTGGGGTGTGAGGTTGCACCGTTGTTGCGCCGTTGATCCTGCGGTGCCGCAGGTGGATTGCGACGGGTTCTGGACCCTGCTCGGGCCGTTTGACCTGCGGTCCTGCAGGTTGGATGAGCTTGCCGCAGTTGTAGTGAGAACGCCTACTGCGGCGTGCTGGGGGAGCGCTCCGGAAGGTGATCATGGACGCAGTTCAGGGAATACCTCCTCCCAGACGTCCTTGATGGCTCTGCTGATGAGCTTGTGGAGCACTGGCCACAGCTCACGCAGGATGTTCCGGTTGAGGAAGCGGCACAGGTCGTCACGCATGCCTTCGGCGAGCACCGTTCTGTACAGGCTCATGCGCTGGCGCGGCAGGTCGAGATCGAGGGTGCGCAGTCCGGACCACGCGATGTGCAGCGGCAGGTCCACCCTCCCGTGCTCGGGTCCGACCAACTCGTTCAGGCTGGCGGGTAGACGTCGTCGATACCTCGCTCGCAGCAACGCTGCGATGGAGCTGGGGTCGTCGTGCACAGGGTTCATCTTCCTTGGCGCGTCGGCTCTGGGTTTGCACAAGTGGGTGCGCCGGGCCTGCGCACTGCTGTTCCGCCGGCTGGGGGTGGTAGCCGGTGCGCGGGGCTCGTTGGCGGGGGAGGGCTACACACTCTACGAAGCCGCCCTTGCTGTAACTCCCCACGTGAGAGGGGTTGGTGCTCCGGTGGGGATGCGGTCGCACCCGTAGAGTGTCCTCTCAGCACAGCAGGCCAAGGGGAGAGGGCGGGGGCGGGTGGGGCAGCAGTACGTGCTCGGGGTGCACGGGATCGGGCAGGGCAAGACATCGCAGCGGGAGCTGACCAAGAGCTGGCGCGATGCTCTCGATCGCGGTGTGAAACTGCTCCACGGCGGCGCAACGCCCACGGCGGCGAGCGTGCTGGCCCGGTGCTGAAGGTGCCGCACTGGTCGGCCCTCCTGGCCGATGACGAGGGCGGGCTGAGCACGAGGGAGGCGTTCCCTGACGACCGACACCGTTCACCGCGGACGAGGAGGCGTTCGTCGTCCAGGCACTGGACGACCTGCTCACCCCGCAGGAACGCGCCTACGCCGCGCAGGTCGACCCCACGACCCTCGGACTGGTCAAGGTGCCGCCGAGCATCACCCGGCGTGCGATCGCCTACGACCGGCGCAAGCCCGGCGGCCGGGCCAGCAAACTCATTCGGTCCCTGCGCGAGGTCCATACCTACCTGACCGAACCGGACCTGGCCAGCCTGGTCCGCAAACACATCCTGGAGAGCGCCGACGCGCACACCACGGTCCTGATCGGCCACTCCCTGGGCAGCGTGATCGCCTACGACCTTCTCCGCCACGAGGAGATCGCCGCGCCCGGCACGGCGGGTGGGGCCGTGCACACCTTCGTCACCTGCGGTTCGCCCCTGGCCATCCCCACCGTCCAGCGGGGGATGGGCATCACCGACGGGCGGCTGACGCAGATCGCGCCCCGCCTGCGGTGGATCAACGTGTTCGACCCGGACGATGCCGTCACCGGCGCCGCCGGCCTGGCCCTGACGACGGACCAGGTCAGGGACGTCGAGGTCGACAACGGCCGCCTCGACCCGCATGCCGCCGTCAAGTACCTGCGTACCCTCCCCGTCGCCCGCGCCGTCACCGACACCTGGTCATGACCGACGAGCACGCCCCCGCCACCTCCGAGCGCCGCCTCCTCGTGATCGCCGTCAGCGACTACGACGACGGCACCCCGGCCAAACGCAGGGCCTTCCGCGACGGGATCGACGCCCAGGTCGCCGTCGTCGAAGACTGGTGGAACAGCCCTCGCCTGGACGACCAGCGCCGCTTCGAACCCTCCCACCCGCCCAAACCCCTGCAAAGCGTCCATGATCTGAGAACGTTCCTCATCGACGAGAACCTCATCGACGCATCCGACGACGAAGCCCTCGTCATCTACCTCACCGGCCACGGCCTGGCCCCTGCGGGACCACAGCACTTCCTCCGTCTGCCCGACACCCACACCGACCGGCCCCTGGCCACCGCGTTCCCCACAGCCGAACTCATCGCGGCAGCCCTCGACTCTCCGGCCGAGCACGTGCTGGTCATGGTCGACTCATGCTTCTCCGGCCGCCTCGCCGAAGAACTCGACCGCACCCTCAAGGCCCTGCACCCCGACCGGCACGCCCTGAGCTCGCTGGTCGTCCTGGCCGCAGGCAACGAAGACAGCACACCCCGCCTGCGCGCCTTCACCGCCGCCCTGGCGGCCGTCCACGCGCACTGCGCCGACGAAGCCAACGGATACGCCCGCTCCCACCTGAGCTGGGAAGACTTTCACACCATCCTGGACACGGTGTGGGATCCGGCGCAGATGGCCGACCTTCACGTCCTGTGGCCGCCTCGCAGCGTCAGCCGTCGCCTCGCCGCCCGTGAGCTGAGCCCCTGCCTGCCCAACCCCGGCCATACCGACACCACCCTGCTGGAAGATGCCCGCAGCCAACTCGGATGGACACGGCCCGACATCGACGACTACTGGATCACCAGGGCCAGCGGCCAGATGTCCGGTGATGCGGGCTGGTACTTCACCGGCCGCACCGCACTCGTCACCCGCATGAACGCCTTCCTCGCCGGCAGCGACAGCAAGCTCATCGTCACCGGGCAGGCCGGCACCGGCAAAAGCGCGCTGCTCGCCCGCCTGGTCACCCTCAGCGACCCGCGCTTTTGCGACAACCCCGCCTACCGCCCCTACCTGGAGGCGATCCCAGAAGAACTGCGGGTGCCCATCGGCGCCATCGACGCCGCGGTGCTGGCCCGCAACACCGACCCGCTGGAACTGTCCGCCGCGCTCTATCGGGCACTCACCGGCCAGCCCGTGTCGGCCGGCACGGACGCCTCTGAGCTGCTGCGCGGCCATGCCCGCACCACCCTGGCCCGCACCGGCCGGCCGCTCACCGTGGTCGTCGACGGCATCGACGAAGCGAGAACCCCGCATCGCATCATCACCGACGTCCTGGGCCCCCTCGCCGCCCTGCACAGCGACGGCCAAAACGCGGTCCGGCTCATCCTCGGCATCCGCAGCTCACCACCCCCCTCCCGCCACACTCTCCCGGTCAGGGACACACACGCCGAACGGGGCCTCCTCGACCTGCTCTGCCAGGCCACCCACGCAGCCGCCCCGCTGCGCACCGACGACGACAGTGCCCAAGAGGACATCGCCGTTTACACCGCAGCCCTGCTGCACGCCGAACCCGCCACGGGATCCCGGCTGGCCCACCGCAGTGACCAGCCCATTGCCGAGGTCGCCGCCGCCATCGCACAGGAGGTCACTCCTTCCTTCCTGGACGCTCGGCTGGCCGCCCAACAACTGCATGCCCGCACCTTCCTGCCCGCGCCGCCCGACTCCCGATGGCGCCGCCAACTACGCGAGGGAACCCAGGAACTGCTGCGACAGGACCTCGCGGACGTCGCCCGGCACACCCGCACCAGGCCCGAGGACCTCCTGGCCGTCCTGCGCGCCACGGCATTCGCGCTGGGCGCCGGACTGCCCTGGGCGACCGTGTGGCCGGCCGCCGTCCGCGGCCTCGAACCCGGCTGCGACACCCCGGAAGCGACCATCCGGCTGGTGCGCAACAGCCGCCTCACCGGATATCTGACGACCGCCGTCGAAGACGGCCGAGCCGTCTACCGGCCTATCCACGAACGCGTCAGCGAAACCCTGCGCACCGCCCCCCACACCCTGCTCATCGAACAGACCCTGCCCGGTTTCGACGGCACCCCCGACACCGGCAGTGTCCAGGTACACGCCCATCTGACCCAGGCTTTTGCTCGTCTCCTTGAGGCCGCACCCCAGCAGCCCCCGCACCCCTACCTACGCCGTCACCTGATCGCCCACGCCGAGGCGGGCGGTGTCCTCGACGACGCGCACATCCCCGCCTCGTTCCTGCCCTTCGAATCCCACGGCCGCATCCGCGGCGCCCTGGGACTGCCCGTCACCGCTCAGGCCGGCACCCGGCGCCTGGCCGCCTGGTCCCGCATTGAGCCGTTCCTGGCCGACGCCCCACCCGCCGCCCGGGCCGACAGCCTGGCACTGGCCGAACACGCCGGCACCGGCCAACCCCTGCCGCGCCCCGACACCCTGCCCCGGCCGCCATCACTGGGACCCCGCTGGAACCGCCTCCACCTGCCCAACAACATCCTCGCGGGCACCCCAAGCGGCATCTGCCAGCTCGTCACCTTCCGAAGTACAGACCAATCGACCATCGTGGCCGCCGGCCACGTCGACGGCTCCGTCACCATGTGGGACGCCCGCACCGGAGTCCCCTTCGGAGCACCCTTCACCAACCTCGGACCCTATGCCCGCGCCATGACCGTTCTGAGCGCAGGCCGGAGGAAAACCGCCCCGCTCCTTGTGGTGGGCAGCGATGCCGGCCTGTGGCGGTGCGACCCGGATACCGGACGCATCTGGAATATGCTCGACGGCCGCATCAGAGCCCTCACCTTGTTCACCAGCCCGCACCGGGGCACCTTGCTGGCCGTTGCGACGTCGCAGGGCGTGCTCACGATGGACCCCTACAACGGAGCCATAGTGAGCGAACGCCCTCGCACGCTTGACCGCCGTCCCGCCACCGTCCACGCCCTGGAGACCATCACCCTGCCCGACGGCCAGACGCTGCTGGCCATCGGAGAAGACGGCTCACACATCCCGCTACTGGACGCGCACACCCTCGAGAGCGTCGGCCAACTGCCCGGCATGGGCATGGGCACCTCGGCGCTGCAGGCATTCACCGACCGGCACGGCCAACCTCGTCTGGCGATCGCCTCCCGCTCCGGCAAAGGCGTGCGGATCTTCGACCCCGTCACCAGACGACCCCAGCCACACGCCCCCATCCGCCGGTCAGTAGCCTCGACGGCCCAATTCCCCGACCCCGTCTACGGCGCGTTGCTGGTACTCGGCAGCGGTGTCGACGGAAGCATCACCCTGGTCGACCCCGACGACGGAGAACAGCACTACACTCTGCCCGCCGAACACACCAAGGCCATCCGCGGTCTGGCCGTCCTGCGGGTGGGCAGGAAACCACTCGTCGTGTCCGGTTCCATGGACGGAACCATCCGGCTCTGGGATCCCGCCCGCGACGACACCCACGACAATCCGAGAGCCGACCAGCACGCAGACCATGTCACCCTCCTCCCGCGACAAGCCGGCCCGCCCCGCCTCATCAGCGGCTACGACGCGAACACCGTCATAGAGATCTCTCCCACAACCGGGCAGACGACGTCCCACCCGCACGATGGCCCCGACCTTCCCGGCCACCACATCACCGCCCTGGCCGCCCCGGAGAACGCCTCCCGCCACCGTCCCACGCCCCTTGCCGTCGGCTACAGCGACGGAAGCCTTCGCATCCTCACCGAAGGCGACCACCATGCCCTGCAGACACCGTTCGACCGCACCCGCCGCAGCCATGCCCGCACCCTGCTCTTCCTGCCGACCGTGCCGTCCCAACCCCCTGTCCTGGCCGCAGGGTTCAGCAACTCCTGTCTCGTCTACTACACCCTCGACGATGAGTACGCCCCATACAGGGACACACTGCACACCGACGGCGCCATCCGCGCCCTGGCCGCAGCACCCGCTGGCGAATCACCCCTGCTGGCGGTGGCCACCCGCACCGTCCGCCTGCTGCACCCCGGCCAACCGGCCCATGCCCGCTTGCCCCAGCGCATCGGAAGCCCGCACAGCCTGGCCTTCATCACCCTCCCCGACGCACCAGGCCCGCTCCTTGCAACCGGCGGCGCCGACGGCGTCATCAGGCTGTGGAACCCCACCACACCGCGCAGGGAAGCTCTGCCTGTTCTGCAAGGCCACCGAGGGAAAGTGACCGCCCTGACCGTCCTGCACCACCCGGCCCACTCCCAGCCCCTGCTGATCAGCGCCAGCACGGACGACACCACCATCCGGGCCTGGGACTGCCAGACCGGCGAAGAGATATTGCGACTGATCACCGCAGCACCCGTCACTTCACTCGCCGTGCTCCCGCCCGACACTCACGGTCAGGACGGCCAGGACGGCCAGCCAACCATCGTCTTCGGCAGCCCGCGAGGGCTCGCCGCATCGACCGTCCACCTGTGAACCGGGGCTTCGCCCGCCTGGTCCGCCTAAAGGTTGTGACGCCGAACCTGAAGAGGCTCAGCTGCTGGGCATTTGTCGGCTCTGTCGGCGGTGGGTTCGCGATCCGCGACTCCACACGGCAGCTTCTCGGTGGTGGCCAACGAACTCCGTCACCGGCGATGTCAGTGCATCCCTCTACGCTCTGGACCTGTGACGACAGCATCTTTGTCCGGAGTGGTCTACCCCTGGGCGCGGCAGACTGTACCGCTGGGAGATTGGGCACCCGGCCGAGACCGGAGCAGCGCGCCTGCAGCGGAAGGGGACCACGGCCGGCGGCTGGAGGAGCTACGGGACGTGCCGGTGCTCGCCCTGTTCGGAGAGCGGGGCGCGGGCAAGTCAGTGGCGCTTGTGCAGGAGTACCAGACTCTGGAGGCTGCGGGTGCCAAGGCGCGGTGGGTGAACCTGGGGCGGCACCAGACAGAGTCCCAGGCCGTGACAGCTCTGGCTGCCACGTCCGCTGCCCGGGTGGCGGGGGAGTGGTGGGTATTCCTGGACAGCGTCGACGAGGGCTTGAACGTCCTGCCTGCCCTGGGCGGTCTGATTGCCGACTGGATTGACTCGCTCACCGTGGACCAGCGAAGCAATTTGAGGCTGCGGTTCAGCTGCCGCACGGGGCGCTGGCCCGACGTCCTGCAGGACACCCTCACGAGGCACTGGCAATCGCCGCTTCAGGTACAGCACATGACCCTGGCCCCGCTCAGCGACCACGATGTTGCCGTCGCCGCTGAAGACTACGGTCTGGACGCTGATGCCTTCAGCACCCTGTTGCACGAGCGGGGCCTGACGCAGCTGTCCAGGACGCCCGTCACCCTCCTGCAACTGCTCGAATACCACCGCGTCAAAGGGACCCTGCCGGCCACTGCGGCAGACGCCTACCAGCAGGCCTGCGTGCTCTTGTGTTCCGAGACCCGGCGCCCGGCCGACATACGTGAACTGCGGGCTCAGCCCACGGGGCAGCGTCTGCTGCCGGTCGCCGCCCGCGTCGCGGCCGCGATGCAGTTCGGTACACACAACGTGCTGAGCGATGCCTCCCCACGGCCCTCCGGTCGCAGGGAGATCACCCTGGCCGAACTGGAAGGCGGACTGGAGCCCGGCCTGCTGGACGGCCAGGTCCCATGCACGACCGACGAACTGCGCCAGCTGACCGAGTCCCATCTGCTCGACCCTGTCGGCCTGCTGCGGTGGACCTTCACACACCGTAGCTACCAAGAATTCCTGGCCGCCCACTACCTGCACGCCCACCAGGTCGACCCACGCGCCCAGGCCGGCCTGTTGTGGGTCGGAGACGGCGCAGCGCGGCACATCTACCTGGCCCACCGCGAAGTGGCCGCCTGGCGCAGCGGCACCGACAGCACCCTCTTCGAAGACCTCCTGCGCGATGACCCGCTGGTGCTCCTCCTGGCCGATCTGCCCGCACGGCCGGCCGCCGACCGGGCCCGAGTCGTCGAAGCCATCTTCAGCCTAGCACAAAGAGACGACACCATCGACATCGACCACACCACGCTGCACCGTCTCGAACACCCCGGACTGCCACAGCAACTCCTGTCCCGCCTGCGACCAGACGCGGACAAGCTGGTCGTGTACACGGCGCTACGCGTGGCCCGAAGCTGCCCCGATCCAGAGCTGAACGATGCCTTGCTGCAGGTCACCGAGACCACCAGCCTGTCCGAGGAGCTACGCGCCCTTGCCCTGCGCGCCATCGCCGACTTCCGACCTGAAGACGTCCAGACAGTGGACCGGATCAGGCAACGGGCGGCCGATGACCCCTCACCGGAAGTCGTCGCTGCCGCCCTCTCCCGACTGTGGCCCAGCCATCTGTCCCTGCGAGAACTGCTCGACCTCCTTCGCGATCCGGCCGCCGACTACTACGGCCATGCGTGGGTGCTGCGCTCGGACATCCCCGCCCAACTGACCGCAGCCCAGACCACCCAGGCTCTGCTGTGGGCCCGCGACACGCTTCAGCAGCCGCTACCCGGGCACAGCATCGTCCTGGCCACCAGTCTGATCAGCCGCGCGGTCACCCTGGCCGGCACCGACGGACTTCCTGGACTGCCCTATCCCGAGACCCTCATCAGCGAGACCCTCATCGCGCTGGCCAACCACCGAGATCTGCTGTACAGCGTTGAAGGCCGGACCGAACACGAGGCCTTGGGCGACGCCCTGCGAGCCCAGCACAGCCTGCGCCGCGCCCTGACACTCCATCTGCTCAGCCACCTCGGCGAGAAGGACTTCCTCCGCGTCTGGAGCGCGGTGCCGCATGGCTGCCTGACCACGTACGACGACGCGTTCTACTGGATGGAGCATTGGGAACAACTCGCTGACGTGCCACCCGCACTAGCCCGGCTGCTCGTGTCCATCACCCCGCCGACCGACCCCGAGCTGCAAACCCGGGTTGAAGCAGCCTGCCGCGCCCATCCCACCCTCCGACAGATCACCGAAGGATGGGCCCCCGCCCCAGAACCCCGACAAGACGCCGACACCACTCCCGACGAGAATCGTGTCTACAACGAGACCCGGCTGCGCGAAGGACTTGCCGCCGTCCACACCGCCAGCCCCGAGACCATCCGCCGCGCCTGGGGCACCGTCATCGACCAGATCAGATGCACCCGCGACGGAACCGAGCCTCCTCGCCTGTGGGAGGACCCGCTGCTCCTGTGGGCGCACCACGCCCCGTCCCGTCCAGGTCAGGGCAGCGACCTCGATGCGGAGCTGAAGACTGCCGCCCGACAGGTGCTGACCACCGCGCCGCCCCTGCCAGCGCACCTGCTGGCCTACGGCGGGCGCGCCAATCCGCGCCTGATGCTGGAGCTCAGCACTTTCGCCGTATTGAGCACCCCGGACGAACTCCCCTCGGCGACGCCTGCTCACTGGGCCGGCTGGGCTCTCGCCCTGGCCACCACGAACGCTTACACATCCCCTGGCGAAGTCGTCCGGGATGCCTTCCTGCCCTACTGCGCTGAACAAGCTGGCCCCGCGCTGATCACCCTGCTTGACGAGGTGCTCCGCGCCCCCCCACACGGACGCCGACACCACGCACGACCTGGCCCGCCGCCTCAGCGTCCACACACAGCCGGACGCCGTCGACGCTCTCACCGTCTGGGCCGACCACCCCGACCGCGTCCCCGAACACTGGCAGGGCGTCACCAGCGCCCTGGCCTTCACCGGCCACCCCAGCGCCCCCGCGCGCCTGCAGGCGGCCCTCGACCTTGACCCCTCGCGCCCGGCCACGACACCCGAAACCCTGACCCGATGGCTCATGGCAGCGCAGATCCTGCTGCATTGTCCGGCACTGCCGAAACTGTGGCCGCTCGTGCACAAACGCCTGAACAACGAGGTGCTCGCCCGCGCCTACATCGACCAACTCGGCCAACGCCTCGTCCACCACTACACCCAGCCGCACCAGTTGGCTGGCCTGACCGAGGAAGCCCTCGCCGAGCTGTACCTCGTGCTCGCCCGACATGTGACAGCGGAAACCCTGGACCCGCCCTTGCGCTCCGGCTGGATCGGCGAGGACCACTGCGGCGAGCTGATCCGATCCATTCCGCCGCTCCTCCAGGCCAAGAACACGCCACAAGCCGCCCACCAGCTGCGCCGTCTGGCCTCTCAGACAGGACTGTGGCGTCTACGCCACCTCGCCCGGCAGACCGCGATCGCAGCCGCGCAATCCCTGCATGCCCCGGTAACGCCCCCTCAGCTCAGAGCACTTGCCGAGCACTCACACCAACGCCGCTGGGTCACTGACGAAGGACACCTCCTGACGCTCGTGCTGGAGGCTCTCGGCCGCTTCCAACACGCCCTGCATCGTCCCAACGGCCTGAGCATCGCCCTGTGGAACCGCTCGGAGTCCTCCGCAACCCAAGCCGAGTGGTGGCCCTGTTGGGAGGAAGACCTCAGCGACATCCTTGCCGCGTTCCTCCTGCAGGACATCGGCGGCTACCGCGTCGTCGTCAATCGTGAAGTCCAGCTCGACCGCCCGGGTCTGGCCGGCCGCCGCACCGACATCCAGATCGAGGTCCCAGCTCCGCCAGACAGTGGACATGACCCGGTCAGACTGGTGATCGAGTGCAAAGGCTGCTGGAACAGCACACTGCCCACAGCCTTGGAACACCAACTCGTCGGCCGATACCTGAACACCCCGCATACGGCAGGCGTCCTGCTGACCGGCTACTTTGACTGCGACCGCTGGACGGCTACCAAGCGGCGATCCTGCCCCGCAACTCATCACACGCTCACCTCCGTTGACCAGCACCAGCAGCAACAGGCCCGAACACAGCGAGCTCTCAAGGGTGTACCCGTCGCAGCCTTCACCCTCGACTGCACCCTGCCTTCGCCGCCATCTGAAAGCCGGCAGGCGTGAAACGCGGCGACGAGCCGGGCGGCCATAGAGCCGATCAGATGCCCACGATGACCAACGGATGTTGCAGGCCACGGCATCTTGGCGATCTTGTCGCCCTGGTTGGGCAGGTCATACGCGGCGCGTGGGCCAGCGCGCCGATCCGTGCCCCGCAGGAGATGGACAAGAGGGCACGATGAGGGCATGCACGATCAGCTGTGGCAAGAGCATCTGACCACTCATTCAGCCGGTTGAACAGCCGGATGAGCTCCCCTTCTGCGTCACCGACCGGTCGGTCCTTCTCCTGCTCCAGGGCATGGGTGAACTGCCAACGAGCCGTGGTGCTTTGCGGCACAGAGTGCGCTGGAGCAAGCAGGGGGATCGCTGCCCTACGCGGACCGCCTGGGTTTCTGCGCCCTGTGGGACGGCCGCAACGGGTTCATGGAGTTGTGGTACCTGGCCCATTCCCTCGCCGTAGATCGGACAGGTTGACCCGCTTCAGAACCGGCCGAAGCACTGCACGCTCCCTATGACGCTCCTGCCATCGTCTCTCGAGGTCCTTGTCCTCCAGCTCTATGTAGCTGACTCCGGCGCCGGACTCGGGCAGTATCCGGAAGGCGTCTACGCCACCCTGGTCGGCGATGAAGTCCTCCGCCAGCTCGAGGAATGTCGGGGCCGCGTGGTCGATGTGCAGCTCGGCCGCGGACCGGATCGGCGTTCCTGTGACGGAGCAGAGCAGAGGCTGTCCGGAGCTGAGCGCCGCGTTCCGTGAGATTGCCACCTGATCGGCAACCGCGTGCCGCAGGGCGGCAAGCACCTGGGTGCGCTGGCTGAAGGGCGTCAGACAGGCGTTCCACGAGAAGTCAGCCACTTCGCCGTCGAGCCGCACGAGGCCGATCCCGACGCTTCTGCGGCCGTGGTCGGTGTGGGCGATGACGCGGAAGTGGGCTATGCCAGCCCCGCGCTTGAGGTCGTATTCGGGGTGGCGTTCGAGGAGGTCGCGGCAGAAGGCATCGTCGTCGGGCTCGGTGATGTCACCACCTATGCCGTACCGCTGGACGATGCTGCGGCAGATGTTCCGGACGGCTTCCTTGGTGGGGTAGCGGGTCGCACCGATCGTGATTCCTCGGGGCACGGGTATCTCCGTTCGACGCAGGTAACCGGGCATGCGTATGGCAAGGCCGTAGACACCGTAGTTTCCGGTCACCTCTTCGGAACCCCAAACCTCTGTTCCCGGTGCTTTGGCAAGGTGTCAGTGCGTCCTGCCATGCTGCTCACCAGCCCAAAGCCAGTCCGGCCGAGGCCGTCTGGCAGACGGAGTGAACAGCATGCCTGAGGAAAGGGACGACGGGGTGGCAGTGAAGGCGACCGAGGAACAGGCGGCAGCACGGGACAGCTTCGCTGCTGGTCATGATCTTGCCTTGGTGGCAGGCGCCGGTACGGGAAAGACATCGACGCTGGTGATGATGGGCGCTGCAACCCCCCGCCGCGGCATGTACATCGCCTTCAACAGGCCCATCGCGCAGGAGGCCAAGGCCCGCTTCGGCGGCAACGTACACTGCAGCACCTCCCACGGGCTGGCCTACCGCGCGCTCGGGAGCCGCTTCAAAGCCCGCTTGGACGCCTCACAGCACATGCCCCTGTGGCGCACCGCGCAGCTCCTCGGCATCGATCGCGACCTCGCCATCGGCGGTCGCCGGCTCAAGGCGACGACGCTGGCTCACCAGGTGATGGAGATGGTCAAGCACTTCTGCTACTCCACCGACGAACAGGTCGCAGCGCGTCATCTGGGCACCGTCAACGGCCTCGACGACCACGGCCAGCAGTACCTTGCACGAGTCCTGTTGCCCAAGGCCCGGTGGGCATGGGACAACATCTGCTCACAGAACGGCACACTCCCGTTCAAACACGACCACTACCTCAAGATGTGGGCGCTCACCCGGCCCCGGCTGCGCGCCGACTACATCCTGCTGGACGAGGCACAGGACACGAACCCGGTCCTCGAAGAGATCTTCCTCGCACAGGACGTCCAGCGCGTCTGCGTCGGCGACCCCTCCCAGCAGATCTACGAATGGCGTCACGCCAAGGACATCATGAGCGGGTTTCCTGGCATGCAGATGGAACTCACCCAGTCCTTCCGGTTCGGGCCGGCCATCGCGGAGGTGGCCAACCACTGGCTCCGCGCGGCCACCTCGACGATGCAGCTCACCGGCCACGCCGCCGAACCGTCCGAACTGACCGAGGTGGAGATCCCCGACGCGGTGTTGTGCCGAGGCAACGCCGACGCCCTCGCCGAGGTTTTGCGCTTCCTGGACCAAGGCGTGCCCGTCGCCCTGGTCGGCGGAGGGAAACCCCTGCTGAACATCGCGAAGGCAGCGATCGACCTGCAGGCCGGCCGCCGCACTTCACACCACGACCTCGCGCTCTTCTCCTCCTGGGGCGAGGTACAGGAGTACGCCGAACAGGACTCCGCCGCCGCCGACCTCAAAGCCATCGTGGAACTCGTGGACACCTACGGCCCCCAGCAGATCATCCGCACAGTCCAACGCATGAGCCACGAAGCACAGGCACGCGTCGTCGTATCCACGGTGCACAAGGCCAAGGGCCGGGAGTGGAACCGCGTACGGATCGGAGCAGGCTTCACTCCGCCCGAGGACGACTCCCCTCGCAACGTGCACCCAGCCGCCGCCCGACTCATCTACGTAGCCGTCACCCGGGCCCGCACCCAACTCGACATCACTGGCATCAAACGGCTCCAGACCCACGCCACCGCCGCGACCGCAGACGCCACCCCCGAAGGCATCGCACTGGCCCGGCTTCCGCTTACCGGACAGCTGAAGTACCCACGCTCCCCGATGTCCACGTTCCTGGCCCGCCGCCTTCCCCACCCCGAACGCATCATCGCCTCCTACCTCCAGCACATCCGCGGTCTACCGCACCCCATCCAGCCGCTGAACGAACGCCGCCCCGACTACGCCGCTCTCGGCCACACCATCGACTACCGGCTGCGCCTGAGCCTCGGCTCCGACCCGGGGCCCGCCGCGATCGCCGGCGTCGAACTGATCGGCAGCGACCTTCCCATCGACGGAGCACCTGCCCGCGCAGTGCGCACCAATCTCCACATGATCGGAACCAGCGTTCTGGGCCGTCTCCATGCGCACCTGACAGATCCTTCCCGCCAACTCGACGACCACGAATTGACCAGGCTGTGCTTTGTCACAGGCTTTTTCGAAGCCGTCTACCGAAACGGCTCCTTCTCCCGCAAGCGCAACCTCCTCGCCCAGGTAGACGAGCACACCACCGTCACAGGCGTGACCAGTGCCGTGCCGAGCTACGTCCTCGACGACATCGACGAGCAGATGAAGCTCGCAGAAGAGCCCTTCGCCCCCCTGCGGAGCCTGCCGGCCCAGCAGCGCGTATGCGGGCCGATCTTCTCCGGAAGCGCTGACGTGAAGGCCGACGCAGATTTCATCACCAATGGGTGCCTCATCGACTGCAAAGCCCTCACCCGCCCCCACCGCGTAGGACGAGAAGAGGTACAGCAGCTCGCTGGTTACCTCCTCCTCGACTACGACGACCGCTACGACATCCGCGAAGTCGGCTTCTACCTCGCCCGCCAAGGCGCCCTGATCCGCTGGACGGTCCCGGACTTCCTCACGACGCTTGGCGCCCGCATCCCGCTTCCGCAGTTGCGTACGGCACTACGCGCACACCTGCGGGGCAGCCACCCCGCGCAGCAGGCCAAGTCCTAAAGGGTGTTGCAGAAGGCTTGGTCTCGGGCATTTTCCCTGTATGGGTGGGGTGTTGCGGGCTGAGCCGGTGTGGGTGGAGACGTTCACGGGCTTGCGGATGGAGCGGTTCGCGAAGCTGGTGAAGGTGGTGCGGGAGCGGGGCGGCAACGGTCCGGGCGGTGGCCGGCCGTGGTGTCTGCCGCTGGCTGACCGGGTGCTGCTGGTGGCGGTGTACTACCGCACCAACCTCACGATGCGGCAGCTCGCCCCGCTTTTCGGCGTCTCCTCAGCGACGGTCTGTCGGGTCATCCAGCGCCTGCGTCCGTTCCTGGCGCTGGAGCCGGCCCCGCGGCCGGTGACGGACACCGACCGGTTGTGGATCGTGGACGGCACCCTCATCCCTGTCCGTGACCGGAAAGTGGGGGCCTCGTCGAGGAACTACCGGTTCTCGGCGAACGTGCAGGTCATCATCGATGCCGACACCTGTCTTGTGGTCGCGTCGGCCCGTCCCGCGCCGGGCAACAAGGCCGATGCCCACGTCTGGCGGGAGTCGGACCTGCCGGCCGCGGCGGCCGGGACGACGGTGATCGCGGACGGCGCCTACCTGGGCACCGGGCTGATCGTCCCGCACCGCAGAAGGGCCGGACGCCCTCTCCTGCGCGGGCAGGAGGAGGACAACGCCGAGCACCGGCGGGTGCGTGCCCGGGTCGAGCACACCTTCGCCCGGATGAAGAACTGGAAGATCCTCCGCGATTGCCGCCAGAGGGGCGACGGCCTCCACCACGCCGTCCAGGCCGTCGCCACCATGCACAACATCGCCATGACAGGCTGAATCACCAGGTCAGGCACCCCTCAAGCCTGGCCGAGACAGACCTTCTGCAACACCCTTTAGGTCGTGTCCGCAAAGTCCCGTCGTCCGCCCGGAGGGCGGGCCCTGCAGCGTCTGGTGCGTGCTCTCGGCGCGCCGGGCGGAGTCCCTCGTACTGGATATGTACTCGGGGCTTCGCCCGGTGCGGCGAGAGTGCCTGCCAGGCGTCGCGGGGCAGGCGGGACTTTGCGGACACGACCTAGGGGCGGCATCAGCGCGCACAGGAAGCTGCCGAGGAGCGTCGCGTCGTCGGCATAGGCGTCGATGTGCTGGGAGACGGGTGCGTCTTCGCCCGTGCCTGCCACCGCAAGCAGTGCCCGCGCCGCGATCAGTCCTCCGCTGCCGAGGAGTCTGCGGACAGAGCAGCCACCGCGAAGCGGATGTGGCCGACCGTGATCGCCCTGCAAGCCTCCGGGCACACGCCCTTCGCAGGGCGAAGCGAGTACCGCTCCGCCCTGGCTTCGTTCCTGCCCAACCCCGCCTCCGAAGTGGCTTATCTCAACCGCGAAGTTCAGGGCGAGCCCATCGTCGGGTGGGATCCGCTGGCCTGGCAGGACACCGTCGCCCAGTGGTTGCCCTTCGCTCAGGGCCACGCAGCATGCGCCGATCAGCTCATCGGCTTCATCAAGCCCCTACCGGCCGAGGAGCAGGTACACCTCGGCCTTCCCTGGGATTGGCGAACCTTGTCCTCGCCAATCCCAGCCAAGTAGCGACCTGCACTTACCTACTGACGTCATGGCTGATCGAACTACGCCAAACTGTGGCCGACGCGGGCATGCCAGCCGACTGGCAACGGGTGGTCGACGCACTCGTAGTTGCTGGAGTGTCCCGACTCGCACCGTACTCGGAGTAACCGTGGCGGGAGACGGAGCGCGCACAACAAGGCAGAGTCGACGGGTACGGTGACGCAGTGAACATCGATGGCCACCGCTGCGCGGAACCCGAGAGACGTCCCCTTCCGGGCGGCCGACACGGACGGTGGTGCTGATGGGGCTGTCAGCTGCGGAGCAAGCCCTGCGGACGGCGAGTTCAGCGGGCGGGCGGCTGGTCGACCTGGTGCGTCGCGAGAACCAGGGAGCCGGCCAGGCCTGCCCGTGGGACCTGGTCGTCTCCCTCAACGCCTCGCCCCAGCACAGGGTCGCCGCCGCTTGGATCGTCGCTGACGAGATAATGAAGTCCCGCACAGGGATCAACAAGGACGCCTATGCACTGTGGCGGGAGGCCACCCTCGATGACACCACTCTGCAAGGGCGCGAGCACAGCACTGTTCATTCTTTCGCTTACCCGGTCTTCGGCGCGGCCGGGGCACAGAAGAAGGCCAATCATGGGCTGGCCGGCTACACCGGCGAGTGGCTGTGGTATCTCATCACCCGGGATACGGCTCCCTGCCCCGGGCACGCGGTCGAATTCCTCAGCGTCCCGGGCCCGACCGTAAGCGACAGCGGCGGCGACGGCATGATCGTCCACCGGGTAGACGGCACTGGGCAGAGCTTCGTCTTCCGCCTGTGGGAGATGAAAAAGTACAGCGCCAAGGCCGATGACCCCGCCAACACCATCCGCGGGGCGTGGCAGCAGCTCAACACCAAGGGCTCCATCTACCTGGGCCAGATGCCCTGGGCCGACCGGCAACTGGCTGCGGACACCCGCGTCTTCCTCAGCAGCGTGGTGCAACAGTGGGTCGACGCGCAACCCACCGGCAGCGGCGGGGTGAGCGTGGCCCTGAACACCTCGGCGACACCCCAAAAGGCATTCCACCTGTCCCACACCCACTTCACCACCCACACCCATGACGGCGCTCTCCAAGGCCTGGTCATAGCCGTCGACAATCTCGAAGGATTCGCCCGGCAAGTGAGGAAGTTCGTATGGAGCGCACTCTAGACCCGCACATCCTGGCAGCAGCGCTCGGCAACCCTCGCGGGAACGTCCTGCCCACCCCTGAGCGGCTCCTGGACATCATCACCGAACTGGAGATCGCAGCCTTCCGCTCCGACTACAGCATCTCGGACGAAGCACTCAGTACCGCCTGGCTCCTGCACGGCCTGGCCGCACTCGCACCCGACGCGCCCGGCTACGACCCGCAACGCATCCGCCACGCACTGGCAGTCAGCGCCCACGTCTTCGACCTCGCGCTCTCCGACGACCGGCACACCCCCACCCAGCAACTACAGATCGCGTTCGCCGCACAAGCCGGCTACCGGCGCTGCGAACAGGACCCCAACGCCACCGCGGTCTACCGCAAGATCAGTGCCCTCGTGCGCGTCGGCGAAGAGCTGTACACCCACATCGACACGCTGGCCGTCGAGGCAGGCTGCGCGTTCCTCGGCATGGACCGCCCTGCTCTGTCCACAGCGCTTCGCGTATGGCGCGGGCAGCTGACCGCGCTCCGGGAGCTGCTGGGAACAACCTCACTGGCCGGCACTATGTACGGCCCGGCCGCAGCTGTTGTCGAGGCCGTTCACCACCTGCATCAGTTCCTGGCCTTCGGTACAGCAGAGGACTTCGAAACAGCCCGCACTCTCCTCGTCTCGGTTGTCGAGCATCAAGCCGGCAGCACCGACATGCCGGCCCGGTGGGTGGCCGCCCATCTCCTCGACCTCAGTGGGGAACTTGCCGACAGCAGCCTCTACACACTGCTACCCGATGGCACCCCGCCCGCAGTCGCCCGCACCTTTGCCCTGTCCAACCCGCCCGTTCTCGCCCTGTGGCCCCCACAACGCCAGCTCCTCAAACTCGAGCACGGCAACCCGGTCGACCCGGCCACCTCCCGCAGCCTCATCAGCGTGCCCACCAGCGCCGGTAAAACCCTCATGGCTCAGCTCGTCATCTGTTCCCACCTCGCCCAGCGGCCTGGGCGGGTCCTGTACGTCTCTCCGATGCGGAGCCTGGGGCGCGAGATGCGTCAGGCGCTACGCGGACGGCTGCGGCTGCTGGGCCGCAGACTCGCAGCCGAGCAGCCCGAATTCCCCACCGACGTTCCCGTCCACCAGGACCTCGTAGGCGACGTGGACATCGTGACACCTGAGCGGCTCATGCACATGATCCGCAACAATGCCGAACTCGCCCTCGGCGACATCGGCCTGATCGTGATCGACGAAGCACACCACCTGGCCCAAGGCCGACGAGGCTTCATCCTCGAAAGCCTCCTGGCCTTCCTGCGCGCCAGCACCTACGACATCCGGCTCGTCCTGCTCTCCGCAGCCATCGGAAACCGGGGTGCTCTCGCCTCCTGGCTCGACCCCTCCCGGCCCCCAGACGAGGTCGCCTTCACCGACACCTGGCGCGGCCCCCGACGCATGCATGGACTTCTCTACCCCCACCTGCTCAAAGAACAGGCCCAGCGCACCCCACGCCGGCCCAGCCCCAAAAAGCCCAGCACCACGAAAGCGACGGTACCCGTCGCGATGCGCCTCGCCCTGCGCCCCACTGCCGCATCCGAAACGGCACTGCTGCAGACCCCGCAGCTCGGTGAGCGTTCCTACGCCGCATCCCACCCGGGCCGCTGGAACGCCCGCACCAGACTGTCAGGCGTCGCGGACTACAAGGTGTTCGCCGCCGGCGCTGCCGCCCTCACCCAGGCGGGCAGCGTCCTCATGGTCGTGGGAACCAAGAAAGAAGCCCGCAACACCGCACTGGCCATCGCCGAGCACCTACCCCAACGCCCCCAAGCCACCGCGCTCACCGCCTTCCTCGCCGACACGCTGGGCGCGGAGCACCCCCTGGTGCGCTGCACACGCAAAGGCGTCGCCTACCACCACGCCGACCTCCCGGAAGACGTCCTACGAGCTGTGGAGGACGCTCTGCGAGCCGACCAGCTCCTCGCCATCGCCAGCACCAGCACCCTCACCGACGGAGTCAACCTTCCCGTACGCACGGTCATCGTCCACAGCAAGGTGGGCAGCGACCACCTCTCCTACACCGACCAACGGCGCCTGCTGCCCGCCGAACTCCTCAACGCCGTCGGCCGGGCGGGACGAGCCGGCAGGGAAAGCGAAGGGTGGATCCTGCTCACCCGCCCCTACCCTCCCGCAGCCGACGACTTCAACAACCTCACTCCGGACGAGAGCCAACTGACCGTCACCTCCGCCCTGCTCACCGACGAGGCGCTCACCGAGCTCGCCCATGCCGAGCAGCAGCTCAGGGACCAAGCAGATGCCCTCTTCGAGCTGGCCAGCACCACAACTGCCGACTTCGCCTCCTTCGTCTGGCTGGCCCTGGTCACACACAGCCAATCCCCCGCCCTCACCGGCGATCCGCTGGATGCCGTACACCGCCTTCTGGCCATGGAACCTGCCCAGAACCCGACACCCGCCGCCCGCTGGCTGGCCTTCGCCGAGCACATCGTCGACACCTACACGCGCACCGACCTCGACGCCGCCCGCCGCTGGTCCACCGCCGGCACCAGCCTGGGGACGGCCCGTACGATCGACCGCCTTGCCCGCAGACTCGCCCACGCCTTCACCGAGCGCACCACTGCGCCCTCCACCGGCCAACACCCCGACGGGTCCGTCCTCGCAGGCTTGACCCATGAGTGGCCGCTGGGCGCGACCCTCGACTTCCTCGCTGAGTATGACGTGTTTGAGGAACTGCTCCAGCTGCCAGAAGTCACCGGCACCTGGCTGTTCACCGACAAGGAGATCAAGGGCGACGTCCTGGCCGTCTCCCTCACCGAGGCAGTGCGCAACTGGATTGCCGGCGCCACCATTCCCCAACTCGCGGGCGCCTGGGTGCCCGACGTCCCACCCGAATGGGCCCTCGAACAGTCCGTCCGCAACGTCAGCAGATGCCTCGAGCACGCCCTGTCCTGGACACTCGGCGCGCTGATCAATCTCACCAACGACAGCCTGCACATCGCCGCGCACCCGGTGCGCCTGGCAAGCCAGACGGCCTGGTACGTGCGCCATGGAGTCGACACCCCACAGGCGCTCGCCTTGCTGACCTCCGGGATCACCTCCCGACGCCTGGCACACCTCGCAGGACGTCTCGCCCAGGACGAGGGCGTGCGCACAACAGGCCTGCGACAGTGGCTCACCGCCGGACACATCGACATGTGGCAGACGCGCCTGAAAGCCACCCCGTACGAGATCGACGAACTCCTCGACTACGTCCGCACCCCGACCAGTCTCCTCGGCGACCTGCTCTCCGGCAGAACCGTCTCCACACCGCTGACCCGCATCGACGCCGCCCAGCCGGCAGATGGCCCCATCTCCCTCACCTATCCCGGCAGCGCAACCCCCACCATCGAAGCCATTCGCGACGGCCGGCGCATCGCCACCGTCCCTGCGGACCACCACCTCGATGTCCTCGCTGCCCTCGACAGCGGCCTGGAACTGCAGCACGTCCTTAGAAGAGGGCGCCTTCATACCACGCGCACCGCCAGGTAGTCGTCCGTCCGGCACCCGCGCGGCGGTACCCGGCTGCAGTCAGTCAGCAGGTGGATCTTCGACCCGGCCTTGCCACGGTCAGTCGGATTCGGTTCGGTCAGCGGCCCCCATTGCTGCCCGCATACTGGCGGAGTCGATCGCGCACCGCGACCAGTTCAGCTCGCCACGGGCACTGAGCTCGGTCTAGGACCACGCTGTGGAGCCGGGCCCAGACGCGGTCCCGGTCCCGCCTCGTGCCACATGGTCGTAGGCGTCGGGGCTGTATGGGGTCGGGTTGACGGTGAGACTGCTTCGTCCGTGCTGTGGACGGACCGGATAACTCAGTCGTGGAACTGCCTCGACATCCATTTCAAACAGAGGTTCGATTGGTAGGGGTTCGGAAAGGTATCAGAAGCGGTCGCATACCCGTGTACGCATCCCGCTACTGCGGTTGAGACGGCATCGTTAGGCAGCGCAACGTGACGGACGGCAGGCGTCGAGGCGGCTTGGACGTGAGAGTGGAGGGGGACCGGTGAGTGACCGCAGTTCTATCGAGTGGACCGAGGCGACCTGGAATCCGACGACGGGCTGCGACCGGGTGTCGGCCGGATGCGACAACTGCTACGCGCTCACGCTCGCCAAGCGGCTGAAGGCGATGGGGTCGGCAAAGTATCAGAACAACGGGGATCCCCGTACCTCTGGTCCGGGTTTCGGGCTGACCGTGCATCCGCAGGTGCTGCGGGTGCCGCTGGGCTGGCGCACGCCGCGCACGGTGTTCGTGAACTCCATGAGCGATCTCTTCCACGCCAGGGTCCCCCTGGACTACGTGCAGCGCGTGTTCGAGGTGATGGCGTCGACGCCGCAGCACACCTACCAGGTCCTGACCAAGCGGGCGCGGCGGCTACGACAGGTGGCGGACCGGCTCCAGTGGCCGGGGAATCTGTGGATGGGCGTGTCGGTGGAGAGCGCGAAGGAACTGCCGCGCGTGGACGATCTACGGCTGGTGCCGGCGTCGGTGCGGTTCCTGTCGTGTGAGCCCCTGCTCGGCCCGCTCACGGGTTTGGACCTGGACGGCATCGACTGGGCGATCGTCGGCGGTGAGTCCGGCCCGGGAGCCCGGCCGATGGACTTGGCCTGGGCCGGCGACATCGTCGAGCAGTGCAGGCAGTCCGGGACGGCGCCGTTCGTCAAGCAGCTCGGCTCGTGCTGGAACAAGGCCCATCACAAGGACATCGCACGCTTCCCCGCCGACCTGCGGGTGCGCGAGTATCCGCAAGCTCGGGACCGTGCCCCGGCCTGAACAGCGGGACGTCAGGCGGCAGCAGGGAGGCTCACCTGGCTCTTGCTGGTGAGCTTGCCCGACGACAGGACCACCACGGAGCCGTCCTGACGCATCTGCCGCACCGCCTTCAACGCGTGCGTCGGCATCCAGCGGGAGGTCTCGGTCAGCAGCCACTGCCCGACCGCCTCCACCGTGGCGGGACCGGACGCAAGCCGTTGAGCCACCAGCTCCAGCAGCTCCGGGTCGCACGCCTCGAACGCCTGGAAGAGATCGAGCTGCCCGACAGGCTGGGCGCCGCGGGTACGGGGATCCTGGAAGCTTTCGCCGTCGCGGTCGTCGACCTTCCACATCGCTTCCTTCATCGCCTTCAAACCTGCGTCGCTGCCGGTGCCGAACACCAGATACAGGGGCTGCCCGGTGCGCGGCACCAGCCGGAACTGCAGCTGGTAGGCGAAACCCGCTCGCCGCAGCGCGCTGCGGTAGGTGCCCAGCCAGGCCCGCCATCGTTCATCGGGCCGGGCCTCGTCCGCGGCCGGCGCCCAGTGCTGACGGCCGCCGAAAACCGTGTCGAGGACGTCGGCGTTCAGCTCTTCCCTGCGGCTGAACCAGTTGGGCCCGAAGGTGGTGATGACCTCGCTGGAGCGGTTACGGGCGATCCTGCGCGTCACCTCCAGCGGCACGTTCACGCTGCCCCAGCTGTCGAAGATCCCGAGAATGGGATGGCCCCACGCATGCAGCTCGGTCAGCACCGCAATGCTGTCCCGTCCCGCCTCCCCACGCCGGACCTCCACCCGCACAGGAAGCTGTGACAGGTTGCCGAACCGGCCGGTCAGTTCGGACACAAGGTGTTCGTGGCGGGCCCGGTCCTTCTCGATGAAGACCAGGTGCACCCGCTGGGGAGTGAGGTTCATCCGGTCAACCGCGGTGTGGTTCAGCAGCCGGTCCAGGATGAACACCGGGGAACCGGGCTCTCCGCCCTCGTATCGGCCCGGTCCGGCGAACGCGTCCAGCAGTGTCACCCGGGGCCGGCTGTATCCGGTGCGCTGCGACGTCTGCAGCAGGATCGGCCACCACGCATCGAGATACCGCTGGTAGAGGCGATGCTTGGCTGCCGTAGCAGGCTCCAGCGGCCACAGAACACCCATGCCGGCCCCCTCGGTCAACAGAATGTGCACCGATTGTCCGCTGAGCATCCGTCAGGCACCAGAGTGCCTTTCCGTCCGATCCGAGACCCATGACGGGCCGTGAGTGAGGGTTCGCACGTTTCCGGTGCGGCCGAGGCGTACGCCGCAGCCCTCGCCTCGTTTTCGGCGACCTGTCGCCTCGAGGCACCGGTCGGCCGAGTCGAACCGCTCCAGGCAGACGTGGCATTGCACAGTGCCCGCGGCCGATTGGCCAGAGACGCCCAGTTGGTTGCGCTGTTCCGTGAAGCAAGGCTCTTGGGCGCGTCGCGCGCCTGGGGTTTGCACGTTGGTGTATGCAGACCTGAAGGTCGGCCGCTGCAGGCGCCGAGCGGGAAGCATGGGATCGGGGGTGGCTCGTGGCCAGCGGGGCTTTCGAGGAACTGCAGACCGGCGAGTTCGGGCCGGCCACGTTTGATCTGCTGCGGCGGCTGGTCCACCAGGTGCGCCGGGCTTCCGGCTTTCCGCCCCCGGAAGGACACACCGTCTGGAGCGATGACGCGGCCTACGACGTGATCAGTGCGATGTTGTCCCAGGAAGGAGCGGGACAACGGTTCGTGACCGTCTGCTTCGCCCAGGCCGCCGACGAGGCCTCCCTGGAGCGACTGTTCCTCACGTCGATCAAGAACTTCCTTATCGACGAGGCGAAGAAGACGCCGCGGGGCAAGCTCCGCCGCCGCATCGCCCGCTTGATGAACGAGGACACGGCCTACCGGAAGAGCAGCGGTTCACCACCGCGCTGGGCGCTGGCCGAGCATGCCGAAGGAGCTGTGTGGCAGGGAGATCTCGACGATCTCATCGCACAGGCGGCACAGGTGAGGAGTGTCGGCATCACCCGCTGGAACCATTCCGGCCCCACACCCAAGCAGACGGTCCACGCCCTCAAGACCATCCTCCTGTGCGTGCTCCAGTACGCCCGGGGAGCGGTGCGGGAGGAAGACCTCGCCAAGGTCCTCGAGGCCCGGTTCGACCTCCTGGCACCGGCCCGCTTCACCGCGCTGTACGCCGATGAAGGGACCGTCGCCGAACTCGTCGACCAGCATGCGGCCATCACCGCACCGGACCCCACGGGAGTCGACGGAGTAGCCGAGGACATCTGGCAGCGCCTTTCACCCAACGAACGCCTGTTGCTTCCCTACCTCGACAAGGACGCCCACCACGCGGCGCAGCTGCTGGAGATCCGGCAAGCTCATGCCGCTGCCGTCCTGTCGAACCTCAAGACAGCGCTCCGTACCGGCCTGTCTGCGGACAGCGACGCCCAGGCGGTCATGGCCGCCCTGCTGCGACGCTGCGGCGCGGCTCCTTCGTGAACAGCCCCAGTTACGTCGTCTGGATCCAGTGAGAAGAGAATGCGCTGATGGACCACAGCCGAGGAGACGGGGGAGACGGTATGAGCTCTGTCCACACCACTGCCTACCAACGGCTGGTGGCTGCCGCAGCGGGACTGAAGGTGCCCGACGCCGTCCGCCAGGTGGCCGCCGCACCACCCCAGGACCCGCAGCCGGGCCAGATCTGGCGCGCAGTATGGGAGGACACCATCCAGCTGCTGCTGATCACAGCGGCCGGCGACGATGACACCCTGCGTGCCGTGCCAGCCTCCTTCGAACGGTACGCCGACCCCGACACCCTGCTCCTGCCCGTTCCCGCGACCACCCTGGAACAGTCACTGGCACTGTGGTGGGGCCTGGAAGCCACCCTTCCGTGGTGTGTGCTGGACCGGCAGGTCAGCGAGCTGACCAGCCGCCTTCCCGCCCTCACCGCCCGTACGCTCGCCGCCGCCGTGCAGGGCACGCAGTGGGGAAGCGGCACAGCCTTGTCCGCGTCGACCATCGAGTACCGCGCAGTCCTGGCCGACCAGCTCGCGTTCCTTGCCTCGGCGCAGTGGGCCCCCCAAGGGTCGGGAGGCCTCAACCAGCTGTTTCGTGACCACGGCATCACTGCCCCGCTTCTCGGGGCCGAACTGAAACTGCCGCCGCCCCAGGCGCTCGCCGTCTGGAGGGGGCAACTGGCTCTGACCGCTGACCAGGCCGCCACGCTTGCCGATCTCCTCGAGCAGCCGGCCAGTCAGTTGCTCGAGGCCAACCCCGCCTTGCCGTCCACCGTCGTGCACGAACTGAACCGTCCCCTGCGCCGCAAGCAGGTGAAGGCGCTCGCCGCTCAGCACGACGAGACCGAACGCGATGCCCGGCTGCGCGCCGCGTACGGTATCTACACGCTCGCGGCACGCGACGAGGACCGCACGCAGCCGAACTGGACGGCACGCACGGACCGCTACTTCGAACTGCGTCTGGGCGAATAGGGGGTACACCGCGTGGTCAACTACGTGCTCGCCGGCGCCGCCCGCACCCAGGCCGCTGCGATGATCCAGGAACTCGAAGTGGCCCGGCCCGGCGCGGTCGAGCGCCTGGCACAAGGCGCCCTCGCGGAGCTGAGAACCTGGCCCGAGCTGACCGTCCTGGAGGTCGACGAGGATCTGACGGAACAAGGGTGCAGCGTTGCCGGAGCCTACGACTTCGGCCCGCCACCCCACCTGTCCGTCGCCACGTCCGTCAGCCGTGCACGGCGGGACTTCACCGCCCTGCACGAATTGGGCCACCACCTGCAGAAGAACAGCTTCGCCCTCATGGAGCCCTTTGGCAGGGAACCCGACGGCGGCCTCCTCCTGGAGGATGCAGCCTGCGACGCGTTCGCAGCCGAGATCCTGCTCCCCGCGCCCCTGGTCAACCAGCACCTGGACATCAAGGGACCCACCGCGTCGACGGTCACCCAGCTGTGGCAGGCGAGCAACGCCTCCCGCATGGCGGTCTGCGTTCGAGCCGTCCAGCATCTCCCCGCCCCTGGCCACATCCTCCTCCTCGACACCACAGGTCACCTCGCCTTCGCCGCATCCCACGGCCTTCCGCCCCTGCGACGCGGCAGCTTCCAAGGCGACATAGCGGTCATCGACCGCGCGCTCACCGGCTCCGGTCACGCACGAGGGCTGGCCCAGGTCCGCTACCGCGACGGCATCCTCGGACGGCAACTCCACACCGACACCGCGCCCATGAACGGCTACCTCGTCGCCGTCCTCGTCACCGACTCCGCCCCCTGGCGCACCTTCACCCCGCCCACCCCCGACACCGGCCCCCAGTCACGCGACTACATCTGCGCGAACTGCGACGAGGAGTACCGCTCCTTCGACCCCGCCTGCCCAAGCTGCCGCATCCCCCCGTGCCCCGACTGCGGCCGCTGCGCCTGCCCGCCCCGGGGCACTGAGCGCCTCTGCCCAGGATGCTTCATCCGGCACCCGCCCGCGATGTTCCCCGCCGGCAGCGACCGCTGTCTCGACTGCGACTGACGCCTCGCCACTTCCCATCTGCACCACAGTCACCCCTACCCGCGAGTTACGTCGTCCGTCCCAGGCGAAACACCCCACCCAGGGGTGATCACGGAACCCGGGCGCCGGCCGCGGGCGCCGTCGGAACCTCGCCGGCAGGAACAAAACGATGGCTATTCAGATCACCGCGGTGCGCCTGTCGACCGGCGGCACCACGCACGAACACATCACCCACCTGTGGTGGACCGAGCAGGCGTCCGGCAAGACCGGCGACAACACGCGGGCGCAGCTCGTCGACTGGATCGAGAACCAGGCCGGCAAGGCCTACACCAGCGACCGAGCCGGACACCGCACGGAAGTCGTCGTGGTGACGCCCGCCCGCGGCGAGAAGTACCTGCGGACTCACGCCGACGGCGTGTGGACCAACAACCTCCTCGCCCTTCCCCGGCGCTGACCCGCCACACCAACACGGCTGTCCGGCGCGCCGCCCCTGTGGTGACCCGCCGGACGCCCGCCCCGCCCGGGGCACCTCCGGGCGCACACACGACCCCTTCACCCAGGAGGACCCATGTCTCAGGACAGCCACGGGCCCGCGCCCGTCACGATCATCGTCAACGCCCGCCCGCACACCTGGGAGACGAAGGAGATCACCTTCGAGCAGGTCGTCGACCTGGCCTACCCCGGCCAGCCGCCGAACGACCAGGACACCTACACCGTCCGCTACAGCCGCGGCCACGACGGCCACGGAACGGGCAGCCTCACCGCCGGCCACAGCGTCAGAGTGAAGAAGGGGATGGTCTTCGATGCCTACCGCACTTCTCGCTCGTGACCCGGACCTGGCCCGCCTCCTCGACGACGGCTACGACGTCGTCGTCCACGCAGGCCACATCATCGTCCGCCACATCCCGTACGTCACCGAGAACCGCACCGTCGAACACGGCTTCCTCGCCTACCCCGTGACCATCAGCGGGGACCGGTTGGTCTCCGGAACCGACCACCGCATCTGGTTCAGCGGCTCTGCTCCCTGCGACGAGCACGGCCGCCCCCTGGCCCTCGCCAATCCCGAGCCCCGGGTGATCGCCGAGGGCATGCAGGCGAACTTCATGCTCTCCAGCAAACCCAGCCCCGACGGCTACCCCGACGAGTACTCGAAGATCACCGCATACGCGAGGATCATCGCCGACCAGGCGCAGGCACTCGACTCCTCGGCCACCGCGACTCCCGGCGCGGCATGGCAGGAGATCGAGGACGATAGCCCCTTCGTCTACCGGGACACCGCCACCTCCCGTGCCGGTATCGCGACCGTCAACCGCCGATTTCGACGTCACCGCATCGTGATCGTTGGCCTCGGCGGCAGCGGAAGCTACATTCTCGACCAGGTCGCCAAGACCGAGGTCGACTCGATCCTCCTCATCGACGGCGACACCTTCGACAACCACAACGCCTTCCGGGCCCCCGGCGCCCCCACCCTCGACACCCTGCGCGCCCGCTCGCCCAAGGCCACCTACTTCGCCTCGGTCTACGCGAACATGCACCGCGGCGTGTCCGCCTGCGAGCAGTACCTCGACGAGGACAACCTCGACCTGCTCACCGGGGCCACGTTCGTGTTCCTCGCGTCCGACGACGCCGCCGGCAAGCCGGCGATCATCGACTGGCTCGAAGCACACGACGTACCGTTCATCGACGTCGGCATGGGCATCGAAGAGATCGACGGCCGCCTCAGCGGACTCCTGCGCGTCACCACCAGCCTCCCGGGCCGCCGAGACGCAGCCCGCCGCCGCATTCCCCAGCTGGCGCCCGAACGCGACGCCTATGCACGCAATATCCAGACCGCGGATCTCAACGCGCTCAACGCCGTCTTGGCCGTCATCCGCTGGAAACGCTCCATCGGCATCTACGCCGACGCCACCGGCGAGAGCCACACCACGTACTCACTGATCACTAACGAGATCGCCAACGAGGACCTGCCGTGACCGCACAAGACACCCTGCGCCCGGTCTTCACCGAGACCTTTCCCCCAACGATGGACTCGGGGGTTCTCTACGTCTCGATCCCCTACCGCACCTGCGGTCACCTCTGCTGTTGCGGCTGCGGCCACGAGGTCGTCACACCCCTTTCCCCAGCCCAATGGTCCATCACCTACGATGGCGAGAACGTGTCTCTCACCCCCTCGATCGGCAACTGGACGCTCCCTTGCCGGTCGCACTACTGGATCCATGACGGCCGTGTCCGATGGAGTCGGCGCTACTCGGCGGCAGAAATCGCCCAGAACAGGGATCGTGACCGTCGCCTGCTCGCCCGAGATTCCGAAGAGCACAGGCCAGGGGCGCTGGCCAGGCTGCGTCTCCACCTGCAGTCGTGGCGTTGGTAGGCCCGAGCGGGCCACGCAACGCGCGGACACCGCCCTGTCGAGCACCGATAGGACTTCTCTGTGGAGCCCCGGATACCGCAGAACGTGCGGGGACTGGGCAGGAGGCTGGATGAAGACGGTGTGCGACCGATGCCCATCCGGCATGGTCCGACGCACCGTCATCATCCTCAACGGGGCCGTGCACCGCCGACCGCCTCGACGCGGCTAGTGCTCTGACCGCATAGGTTCGCCGTCCGTTTCGACCGTTGGAGGCGCGGTGGCCGAGCCTGTCCGTGTGCGCAGACTGACCGACCAGGAGGAGCAGAGGTTGCAGCAGATCGTGCGCCGGGGCAGTGCCAACTCGGTGCGCTACCGGCGGGCGATGATGCTGCTGGCCTCGGCCGGTGGGAACCGCGTGCCAGTGATTGCCCAGCTGGTGCAGGCCGACGAGGACACCGTCCGAGATGTGATCCACCGCTTCAACGAGATCGGCCTGGCCTGCCTGGACCCTCGATGGGCGGGAGGCCGTCCCCGCCGACTCAGTCCTGACGACGAGAACTTCGTCGTCTAGGCGGCCACCACCCGCCCCACCAAACTCGGCCAGCCCTTCACCTGCTGGTCACTGCGCAAACTCGTCGCCTACCTGCGGAGAGTCCACGGCCGGGTGATCCGCATCGGCCGCGAGACGTTACGCGGCCTGCTCGCCCGTCGCGGGGTCACCTTCCAGCGCACCAAGACCTGGAAGGAATCCCCCGACCCGGACCGTGAGGCGAAGCTGGACCGGATCGAGGAGCTCCTTGCCCGCTTCCCCGACCGGGTGTTCGCCTTCGACGAGTTCGGACCGCTCGGGATCCGGCCCACCGCGGGCTCGGGCTGGGCCGAACGCAAACATCCCGACCGGGTGCCGGCCACCTACCACCGCACGCACGGGGTGCGCTACTTCCACGGCTGCTACTCGATCGGCGACGACACTCTGTGGGGCGTCAACCACCGTAGAAAAGGATCCGCGAACACGCTGGCCGCTCTGAAGTCGATCCGAGCCGATCGCCCGGACGGTGCACCGATCTACGTCATCCTGGACAACCTGTCCGCCCACAAAGGCACCGGCCTCCGCCATTGGGCGAAGAAGAACAAGGTCGAGTTGTGCTTCACCCCGACCTACGCATCGTGGGCCAACCCCATCGAAGCCCACTTCGGGCCGTTGCGGCAATTCACGATCGCCAACTCGAACTACCCCAACCACACCGTGCAGACCCGGGCGTTGCATGCCTACCTGCGGTGGCGCAACGCCAACACTCGACACCGCGACGTCCTGGCCGCCGAACGTAAGGAACGCGCCCGCATCCGCAGCGAGAAGGGCATCCGCTGGGGCGGACGCCTCCGAGTACGCGCAGCCTGACACCACCCGGCGGCCAGTGAGCTTCTTCGAGCTGGCCTCCGATCAGGTGACGGCCCTCAAAGCGCAACGAGCGAGGCCCCCGGGCTGTTGATCTAGAAGTTCAGTGGGACTGCCCATCGCGGATCAGCCGGTCCGCTGCCTCCAACTTGTGCTTGACATCCGTGAGTTCCCCTCGAAGTCGAGCAGCTTCGGCTTCCGCGCGCGCCCTTCGGTCTTCTTCGTAGCGGGCCCAATCGAAGTTCACCATGGCCCGCCGGTCATTGAGTTCGCTTTCGTCCTCGAAGAGGACTGCCTTATCCGAATCAATTTCAGCGAGTTGGTCACGCAAATCCTCCAATTGTCGGCCCAGCTCGCCGCGCAGCTGTTCGAGTTCCTCGATCTGCCGCTCCAGTTGTTCGTTGTGATTTCGCTCCTTTTCGAGTAGTTCTGCAAGGCGACTCAGCTCAGCCGCGACCCTGGACTGTTCACCAAGGACTTGGCGAAATTCGTTGCGCACATGAGTCGCATGCTCTTCGAGATTAGAGAGGATCTCCCGGAGATCCGATTTCGCGGAGTCCAGCTCCTGGAGGGTCGCGTCACCCGGCGGGGGCACGAAGTCGATTTGTACTGGTGCGGGCTTGTCAGGGGGACTGCCGTGCTGAACCTCGAGTGGCGTGGATTGTTTGGCCCGGTCACGCAGCTGCACCAAGCGTTTCCAGCGGTGGCCCCACTGCTGCAGGCGGCTGTCACCGAGCTCCACCAGGCACCCGTCCTGCTGGATCAGTAGGACGCGAACCAAGGCGAGCAGGAAGTCTCTGCTTGGCCAGCGCTTCCCGCTCATCACCTCGCTGACCCCGGAAGCCGACAGAGGTACGGAGAGTGAGTGCTTCTTTGAGAGCTTTTCGAAGTCGCGGTAGCCGATGCCGTTCACCAATTTGAGATCCTTCAGATCTCTTGCGAAGGCCGCAAGTTCCCTCTGGTACTCGTTCTCCGGCGACTGCTCCGGTCCGCTGCTCCGAGTGATCACATGCCTCCCCTGACGACGCGTGGCAATCATGGTAGGGCGACAGCAGTGGGGATGCGGCTAACATCGGCGAACAACGCCGTACAAACGCGATGTTCGCCGGAACAGCCAGCTTGTTCTGCGGCGTACAGCCCGTGTTCCGTCTCCTGACGCGCATGTTCGCGTTCCTCGCGCATCCGCATGACGAGCTGCTGCACTTGCCGGCATGGATGAGAACAAGAACAACGAGCCCGCCCATGCACGAGGTCGACTGCTCGAACTCGCCGCGCTGTTCGCCCTGGTCGGCCTGTCTCTGGCCGTGTACGCCATGGGCGGCCCCACTGCCCTCTCCGCGGTAGGCGGTACGGGGGTGGGCCTGTTCAGCACATGGCGATACCAGAACCGCCCGCCGGAAGGCTGAGTCGTCTTGCCCATTACCTTCCTTCGTAGAGCCCGGTTCGGGTTCGTGGCCTTCGGGGCCGGTATGACTCGTTGCCCCTGTCCTTGATGATCCGGGGGGTGCTGTCGCCGGTCCTGACGGCACCGGTTGATCGCTGATGGAAGCGTGTCCGCCTTCGGGCAGGGCTGCGTAATGTGGCTGCCGATCTCCGGTGCCCGGGCGGGCCACCGGTGGTGATTCCGGGGAGGGAAAGCCCGGTGACCAGCAACACTTTCGCCTCGATCGATGTGTTCTGTGCCCTGGACGTGGGCAAGTCCAGCCACCACGGCACGGCCCTGCTGCGTGATGGACGCACGACGTTCGACAAGCCGCTGCCCAACGGCGAGCCTCAACTGCGGGAGCTGTTCGCCCGCCTCCAACGCAAGGGGAAGGTCCTGGTCGTGGTCGACCAGCCGGCCTCCATCGGCACCCTGGCCGTGACCGTCGCCCGCACCTGTGGATGCGACGTCGCCTACCTGCCGGGCCTGTCGATGCGCCGGCTCGCCGACGTGCACCCCGGCACCGGCAAGACCGACGCCCGTGATGCCTACGTCATCGCCGATGCCGCCCGCACCATGCCCCACCTGCTGCACTCCATCGACCCCGACGAAAGCGTGCGGGCCGAACTGACCATGGTCCTGGGCTACGACGACGACCTCGCCCAGGACGCCACCCGCACCTCCAACCGGCTGCGCGGACTGCTCACCTCGATCCATCCCGCCCTGGAACGCGTCCTGGGACCACGGCTGCGCCACCCGGCCGTCCTGGCCCTGCTGCAGACCTTCGGCTCCCCGGCCACCCTGACTCAGGCCGCCACCGAGGAGCTCATCCAGGTCATGACCGACGCTGCCCCACGCATGCGCACCCCGCGCGAGCTGGCGGGACAGATCCATGGCGCCCTGGCCGAGCAGACCGTCCAGGTCCCCGGCACAGCCTCGGCAGGAGAGATCATCTCCGGTCTGGCCGAGTCTGTCGCCGTGCTCCTCAAGCGCCGCGAGGTCCTGGAGACCAGGATCGCCGCACTGCTGGAGACCCACCCTCTCGCGAAGGTCCTGACCTCCATGCCCGGGGTCGCAGTCAGGACCGGAGCCCGCATCCTGGCCGAGGTCGGCGACGCCAGCGCGTTCCCCACCGCCGCCCACCTGGCCTCCTACGCGGGACTGACCCCCACCACCCGTCGCTCGGGAACCTCCATCCGGGGCGAGGGGCCACCCCATGGCGGCAACAAGATACTCAAACGGGCCCTGTTCCTGGCCTCGTTCGCGGCGCTGAGCAGCCCCGAATCGCGCGCCTACTACGACAGGAAACGGGCGGAGAACAAGCGCCACAATGCCGCCCTCATCTGCCTCACCCGCCGCCGTGTCGACGTCCTGCACGCCATGCTCAAGCACCGCACCCTCTACCAAGCCGAGCACGAACACGCAGCCTGACCAAGCCCACAGACCTTGACCGAACAGATAGAAGCACCCCCCCCCGGCAGAACGCGCCCTGCGCCAATTCGTTGGACGGATGCACCGCCACGCGGAGCATGACCAGAGCGGCGTTGACCAGCAGGCTCCCCCCCTCAGCCCAGGTTGGACAAGGCACGAGCATTGCCGTGGGCGATCTTGCGGCGGTCGAGTTCACTGAACTTCTTCAGCGTTGCCGCTCCAGGGTGACGATGGCCTTGGCGATTGACGTCATGCGGTTGGGACTGCACCGGGATCTGTGGAAGATCCGCCAGAACTTCAGGCGAGCGACCGCGTTCGACCGGTGCCCGTGCCGCGGCCAGGGCTCGGTTGCGGGTCTTCTCGGTGAGGGTGGTTCCTGCAGGGGTCTGCGTTTGATGCCCGTGGTTACCCAGGGGTCAGCGCCCTGGTAGGCGAGGTCGGCCAGGATGGGGACGCCCTGGCGCTCGCAGATGCGGATGATCCAGTGGGTGCGGGCCGCGGTCAGGTCGTGGGCTCGGCCGGGCAACGCGGGTGAGAGCTACAGCAGCCGTCCGTGCGGATCGGTGACCAGCTGCACGTTCACACCGTGCCGGCGGTCGTTGTGGGAGTAGTCGGCGCGTCCGTCGCCGACCCGGTCGCACTCAGCGAGCGTGCCGTCCAGGAGGACGAAGTCGGGGTTGGTCTTGCGCAGGACCTTGAGCAGACCCGGCGCGCGGTCGGCGAGAAGGTCGATGACCCGGCTGGTGTAGGCATGGGCGGCGGACTCGCTAACCCCGAACCCGGCAGCGATCTTCGCCCAGCGTGGAGTGTTCGTGCAGGTACACCAGTGCCACCAGCGCACGTTAAGACGGGCGGAGCTTGCAGCGCCGGTCGCCCTCACGGGTGACGACCAGCATGGTCACCCACTCCACGAGTGCATGCGGCAGGTCGAGTGCGGCGGGATAGTGACCAACGAGGCCCCCGAGCAGCGTGATTGAGACGTCAGATATCTCGATCAACAGCCCGGGGACCTCGCTCGTTGCGCGCCACGGACCATCACCTGATCGGTGGCCAACTCGAAGAAGCTCAGTGATTCAAACCCCTCGGAACACGCCGTCGTCATCGACGGCGCCAACGAACTCCTCGAAGTCCATGTTCGCGCCCGAGAGATTGTTCTCAATGCTCCACAACTCGGCTGTCACAACGCGGACGCAACGTCCACGTTCACCGCGCCTGTCCACCACGAGGAGCGGCAATCCAGCCGAGGCGACAGCTTTGGAGTCCGCCAGGACAAGAAGTGGATGCTGGTACTCCGCGGGGATCAGGTCGAGGGCCTGGTCGGGCGTCAGGTCTTCGTACTGCCGGTCGTCGACAAGGGCGACGTTGGCCAGGAGGCCGTCCTTTCCGGGCGAGAACAGCGCCGCCCGCAGAGCGTCCCAAGCGCCATCTGCCGAGAAGTCGGTGCGCACGACGAGGGCTTCCAGGGTGCAGGGGAACTGGCGCATGCGCGGACAGTACCTCCAACCCGGTGAACCATCGTGGTCAGAGCACTAGGCAGCTTCGGCCGGATCAAATGTGGACCAGTCGATCCTGCTGATGACCCAGGCCGGCACGGACCACACCCCGTGGTTGCCTGGAAGATCAGTCGCGGAGACCGACAGCTGGTATGCGTCGGGGCCTTGGAACCCGTCCCTGCTGCTACCCCACCAAGAACTCGGGTCATAGGTGCACGCCACCTCGACCTCTCCGGTCAGATCGGAATCCTCTCCGGAGGGGTTGGTGCGCCAGAGAGCCGCCGTCAGTGTCCAATCACCGCCGTCACGTTTTATGTCCACGTCGACCCGGGCCGGCACTCCGTGGATCTTCGCGCTCAGGTCGGAGCTCCCATTCCAGGGGAAGTCGGTGTCAAGGTCGAGACCAGGAACGCTGGTCAGCGCCTCCGCCAGGGAGCTGAGTGCGTCATCGTCATCATCAAACGCCTGCTCGACGAGCAGGGCGGTGGCATCCGCCTCTGCCGCCACCGCGGTGATTGCGCCGTCCGTGAAGCGGAAGCTGAGCTGTGCCCGGACCAGGATGTTGTCGTAGTGAAGGACCGAGACTTCTGGATCGCCGCCGTTGAGCAACGTCTGGACCGTTGCCTCACCCTCCGCCAGGAAGAACGCCGTGGCGTAGGCGACATCGTGCTTGGCGGACCCGAGATCGTCAGGCCGGGTGCGGCCCGGGTTTTCCTCCGGACCGGCGGCGCCATCGGTGTCATCCGGCACTCCGTGCTCGACGCTGACGTCGTAAAGTCCGGCGAGAGCGACGAGCCTGCTCACGCTGGCTCCGTAGGCGCTGAGACTGGCGCCGTCACCGTCCCTCTCGTGGGCGATCGCGGATTCCAGCCCGAGGATGGGGCCGATGTCGAATCCCGCATCCTCGTCCTCGCCATCGAGGTTGCCGACGGGCAGTCGGCTGAGGAGGTAGCGCACGATGGACGACTGGGCGTGCCCGTCATCGACGGTGACATCGAACAGTGTCGGCCGCAGTTTCTCCCTTCTCAGGATCAGCGGCACCGGCTTGTTCCATGCCGTGAAGGCCCGTTTCACGTCACCGTCCGAGGAGACGATCACGATCTGTTCGGAGGAGGCGCGGTCCAGCACATCGCGCAGCCAGGCGCTGTCACTCGCGCCGGTCTTGACGTCGCCCTTGAGCTTGGCCGGCTCGTGCTGGAGAACCTGATCCTTCAACGCCGCGGTAGCGCTGGCTCCCGACAGGTTGATGATCTTTACGTGAGGTATCGCGCTCAAGTTGGCCAGCACGGTATTGATCACAGTGTCGCGGCTGCTGTAGTACGCCGCAGGCGTGTCCACTTGCAAGCCGGCCCGTTTCATCCCCTCGCGTTCTTGCCGTGCGGCGTTTTTGACGGCTTGCCAGTCGCGGGCCACATGCTCAGCCCACTCCCACGAAACCGGCTCGGGCACCCAGGTCTCGATGCCGATTGCGGCGAGACGGCCGGCGAGCCGTTTGAGGTGCTCGAAGTCAGGACGGGCCTTGCCGTAGGCGTTGGCATCGAAGACGACGGCCTTGAGACGTTCCCTTGCCCGCAAAGGGAGTTGAACATCATCCGCAGGACCTGATGAGGAAGCACGCGACATGCATCGCATTCTTCCAGGCCAGACCCCCATCACACACGATGAGCCAGCCCGGCGGATGCAGCAGACGAAGGCGGGCCGCGCCTCAAGCCCGGATCGGCACGGCGGCGATGCTGTGTCACTGACGCGCCCTCGGCACAGGCGGCCGATGGGGGAGTCGGCTCAGGACACCGCCGGCCCCAGGACGAGGGACACCCTCCCGCGAGCGCTCCCCATGCGGTGCAACGAGCAGATGAAAGGACGGGACGCGCGTCCGACTGCAGAATCGGATCACTGCCGAAGCGGCCGCCGCCGGTTGTTGAGGAGTCGATGATGACCTCGATGCCGGTCTCCATGACCTTCGGGGCGACCTGACAGAGTGAGATAGGACAGCGGCTTCATGCCGGTGGCCTTCACCTACGACCTCGGCGCACAACACGTGCTGCACGCCGTGGCGCCGGTCCCGCACCGGATGCCCGACGCCCTGGAGACCTACCACGGGGTGGACCGCCAGCGCGGCCTGTCCCTCGCCCACGCGCTGATCTGTCTGCTGAACCGGCCCGCCAACGAGCCCTGGCCGCCCGGCGCCCCCTATGCCGAACTCCTCCTGATGCTGCAAAGCCTGTCCGGCGACGAGCGCCTGCTGGCCGCGGACATCCTGGGACGCCACCTGCTCGATGCCGCCACCGACCTGCCCGCGAGCACCGTCATCGACATCCTCGACCAGCTGACCAGCTGACCAGCTGACCAGCTGACCAGTCCCCAGTGCACGGGCGCCGGCGGCCTGTCCGCCCCCACGTGGCTGGTCCTCGCCCAATGCGTCCACGAGCTCGCCGGACGTCCCGACATCCCGCACGACCAGCTGAGCCGGATCACACGCCGCTTCGGCCACCGCGCACCCGCCCTCGATACCGGCGGCGACACGCTGACTCGACTCCTGTGTCTGCTCACCCAAGCCCAGACCAGCACCATGTGGCACGCCACCGACCACCCCCGGGTCAGGCCGCACTCACCGAAGCCAGCACCCTGCTAGAGCGCCTTCCCCACCCTAGACCGCCCCAGGTGGCGGCCGGCCGCCAGGCCCGCGACCTCGGCGTCGACGACGGGCTTGCCCAACACGCCGAGCCGTTGCTGAAGACACTCGCCCTCGACGGACTGCAACGCCCGCGCCCCACCGACACCGACTGGCTGCAGCCCCTCGTCCGCGACGCGACCCTCCTGGACGAACTGACCCTTGCCACCCGCCGCTGGCGGCAGCAGTGACGGGCCGTCACAGGTGTACATGGCCGTTGCCGTCCCGGCTCCCGACATCGCGTCCCGCCCAACTCATCAGCGAGGGCGCCAAGCTGAGGGCATGTCAACAACTGACTCGGATCTGCCCAGGCCGCCAGGCGACTCCCGGTGAGCAGCGCTGCGGGAGGGTGTGCGGGCGCTGCCGTTGGCCCGGCCGACGAGGGCCTGGCCCAGCGGCGCCGCCCCCTCGGTGGCGTCAACCGTGCCCCCGGTGGGGTGGAACGGCCGAACAGATCGTCTAACGAGAACGTGCCAGCAGCATGGCCGGGATAACTGGTGGCCGTTTCACACGCCTGCGGCTCCTCGGTGATCTTGGTGATCACGGCATCCCAGCAGGAGCGGCACAAGCAGCTGCCTTCCTGCTGGTGCTCACCGCCGGCTCGATCCGCGGCTTCTCGCACGCGCTTGGCCAGCGCCTCGAACTTCGCCCGCCACTCGGATGCCGACGCCTGCAACTGCGCATTGTGACGACGGGCATCGTTGGCCTCGCTCTCAGCGCGTTGCTTGGCGCGGATCATCGGCCAATTCGGGCCTCCGCCATAGCCGTACGACATCGCAGTCCTCCTTCGTCCGACGTCCTCGGCACCGGTAACGCCCCGCTGGCCTGGTGCGGCACGGTGTTGTACTGCAGACAGGGGGTACCGAGTCCGCCGAGGGACACGGCCGACCGGTAGGACCGGTCGGCCGGGAACGATCCAGCAGGGTGCTGCATGAAGCGTTGTCAGCTGGCAACTCCGGAAGGGTGGCAGCGGCGGGCCTTGCGCCCCGACCCGCAGGGGCAGGGCGCGTTCTTGGCCACATTGCGCCCGGGCCCCTGCGGCGGGGAAGGGGTGGGGCGGCGGACCATGCTCTGGCCGCGGGCGCGCCAGCGTTGCAGCGGCGCGGGAAACTGCCCGTCCCGCTCGAGCACCCAGGGGCCGACGGCGCTGAATGCCTCGTCCCCCGCGCCGCTGGAGAAATCGCGGATCTCCTGCTCGGTGCCCTTCAACAGCAGCCCGGCGACGACCGGGTAACTCTTGTCGCGGTAGGGGCCAAATCCCTGCACCTTGAAGATGTCCTTGGCGAAGGCGGCTCCCGCCGCCAGGGCCGCACCGGCCACCTCGCCTCCTTCATCCAGCCGGTTGAACAGCCGGATGAGCTCGCCTTCCGGATCGGTGACCGGCAGGTCCTTCTCCCGTTCCAGGGCATCGGCGAACCGCCCGCGGATCTCGTCCGGGGTGCGGTAGGAGAACTCGTCTGCCTGGCCCCGGTGTTCGAAGTGCAGGGTGTAGATGCCGGGCTGGAGCTGCGACTCGAAGGCGTGCACCGCACTGGTGGACTCGAAGCCCGCGAACCGCACCATGGGGTCGCGCACCGTTCCCTTGCGCCCTTCGTCCCCGAGGCGGGAGCGGGGGGAGAACAGGTAGGGGCACACCTGTGCCGCATACAGTGCGCACACCTCGTGCACCGGTGCCTCCCCGCTGATGACGGAGGACGGCAACGGCCCGTCCTGGAGGACCATCTGCCAGCGCAGCTCGTCCGCGAAGGCCATGCCGCACACCGCACACCAGTCGAACGCGGCCAAGGCCAGCTTCCGCCGCTCGCTGATGGCCCCGAAGTCCACCTCCTTCGGACTGCGGTCCACCGTCGCAATCACCGGATAGCCGCGGCGGTCGACCTTAAGGTGCGTCATCCTCCGGGGTAACGCGACTGTCCCCTGCGGCGTGTGCCTCACCCTCATCCCCCTTCTCTCTCGGCCCCATCACGTTCGGGCCGTACGAACAACAACTCATCATGCAGGCCAAACCGGCAGACGTCTCAGCAAAGATGATGTGCGGGCCCTTGGACCTCCCTCCCCGGCTCCCGGGCCTGGCCCGTGATGGCCCGGCGCCTACGTGCTCCTGCTCGGCGGACCCTGGGACGGCAGCCGGGCAGCGCCTGCAGCTGCCTGGCGGCGTGTCCCGCCCGTGGGGCTACCGGCTGCAGTAGACGGTGAAGTCGCCGGCGCTGGTGTCCCGGACGAACTTCTCTGCGCCGGCCAGCAGCAGGAGCTGCTCGTTGGTGGCCTTGCCGGCCTGCAGGCCGGGTTGGACGATGATCGTGTGGAGGCGGGGCCGCAGCAGGCGGCCCTGGTCACGGATGGCGAACAGGGCCTTGGAGTTGCCGACTTCGTAGGGCGAGATACCGCCGTTGCGCTGGGCGTACTGGATGGCACGGCCGTGCAGATGGTCCAGCAACGGCAGGGCGTTCCCGCGCCGCCACTTGGCACCGCGCATGGCCTGCCCGCACACCTCGTACAGGTCCTCGACTCGTCTGCCTGGGGTGGGCTTGTGCGAGTACTTGCAGTGCACGAGCGTCACATCCAGGTAGCGGCCGTCGACTCTGAGACCGACGAGGTCGGCTGCCTCGCCTGAGCCGTCGTCGTCGAGAAGGACGTCGAAGGAGCCGGTGGCCTGCAGGTGGGCCGACATGTAGTACTGGATGGAGTCGGTGCGGCGGTGCGGCTTCTGGGACTCCTTGCTGAGGTCCACGTCTCGCCAGTCCAGTGGCATGAGCAGGGACGGGTCGTAGGGGCGGCGGGTGTAGCGCGGGGCGATGAGTTTGCCTTCGTCATCGATGAGGCGGTCGCCCTCCAGGAACAGATCAGGCTTGTGGGCGTTGAGCCATTCCTCAAGTGGCTGCGGCTCGGCCGTGGGGCCGCTGGAGACGATGACGGCGTCCCGCTCACGTGGCCGGTAGACCAGGCCTTTGGTGTCGTAGTCGGCCTGGTAGGCGACCCGCCAGGCGGGGGTGGTCAGGGAGAACAGGAACGGGCCGGTGGGGGAGTAGTCGTCGACCTCGAAGTCCACGTCGGTCAGCGCGTAGCGGACGCTGTCATAGGTGAGGGTGTACCGGTCGCGGGAGCCCAGGAAGACCTGCCAGGGCCACTCCACGCCCAGCAGCGCGTACGGCGGCCGTTTGGTGATGTCCCCGGGGATGATGAATCCGTCGAAGATCTGCTCAGGTTGATGGTGCTGTCCAGCAGCTTGGTGCCCTGCTGGTCGCACCAGTCGGTCCAGGCCTTCAGGCTCGGCGCGGTGGTGGGGGACCAGAAGCGGCCCGAGTGGGCCGCGCTGATCGAGACGCTGTCGCCGTCGTCGAAGCCGGATGTGGCGATGTGGGTCTGGCTCTTGTGCTCCTGGGCGGTGGTGAAGCCCTGCGAGACGTCGCTGCCGACGTGGAGGGAGAACCGCGTGAAGTAGTCGCGGGCGTCCTTGAGACCCACGTTGGTGGGCACCAGTCGGTCCAGGCGGGCCAGCACCCGGAAGGTGCGCTTGCCGTTGATCAGTTCGCAGTCCTCGCCCAGCACCGCCTCGGCCAGGTCTTTGTAGGCGCTCGACTTCTCCGAGCCGTGGATGTACAGCAACCGCCTGGTGGTGTCGAAGTAGAGGACGATCAGCTCGTAGACGACCTGTTCCAACTCCTGGGGTGCGCCCCAGCGTACGGGGGTGCGGCGTTCGATGACGTACCAGGCCACGGGGGAGTCCTCGCCGCCCAGGGCCATGGCGTCGTCCAGGACGCGCTCGTTGTCCTTGCACAGCGCGAGGGCGGCCTCGGGCTTCCACTCCGCGGTGGCCGCGCGGTAGGCGACCGCGCTCATCTTCGGCTCCAGCACGCTGACCGCCACGTCCTCGGGCGCACCGGTGAACGTGGTGTCGAAGGCGCTGGTCTCCTCCGCGGCCAGGGTGGCGCGGTCGGTCAGGTCGCGCAGCAGATGATTCCAGTCGGCGTCCTCGCGCAGCAGGCGGCGCAGCGGTGAGGCGCCGGCGCCCGGTTCCTGCGCGACGAACACGGTGGCCTCACCCAGTCCGTCGGCGGCCCGGGTGAAACGGCCGATGAACTGGATCATGGGGCTCAGGCTCTTGCGGGCCGCGTGCATGGCCGCGATCTTCAGGGCGGGTTCGTCGAATCCCTCGCCGAGCATGTCGACGCAGATGATGATGCGGCACTCGCGCTTCCGCAGCGCCTGTACGGCCGCCTTGCGGCGGGTGACGCCCACGTTCTGGTGGACCACGGTGGGATGGAACTCGGGCGCCAGCCCCTGATAGAGCACACCGAGTTCTTCCGCCTTCGGAATGCTCTCGGCCCGCGCCATCAGCAGGTGGTCGTGCCCGGCTTCCCGGTCGGCGCGCAACTGATCCACGGCCAGCTCGGCCAGCTCCCGGTCGACGTCCTGGACACCGAACACGGCCCGGTAGTTGATCCGCCGGAAGTACTCCAGCCGCTGGGCCTCCCGCAGCGGGAAACGGAACACGGTACGGCCGGGCAGCCGACGGCCGTCCTCCCTGAACGGGGTGGCGGTGAACAGCAGCACGGGCCGGTCGGAGAAGTCATCGATCACCCGCGCCCACGTGTCCGCGGGGGAGTGATGTGCCTCGTCCACCGATCAGATGGGAGAACGACGACAGCAGCACCATCCGCACACTCCCCACGGCCCTGCTGAGGATCTGCGGGGTGGCGACGACGACGTTGCACGCCTGAACGAACCGAGCTGCTTCTTCCGGGTCCTTGAACCCGTGCTCGAGCCGGCCCACCCGCGGTCGCAAGGCGGCGGGCGTGACGATCTGCTCCTGCTGCAGGATGCCCAGTGTCTCGAACTTCCCCGCGATCTGGTCCCGCAAAGCGGCGCTGGGCACCAGCACCAGCAGTCGTTCCATTCGCGCGGCCACCAGCAGGGCCAGCATGGTCTCGGTCTTGCCGGTGCCGGTGGGCATGACCACGATGCCCGGATCGCCAAGGCCCGAGGCCCAGTGCCCCAGTACCGCGTGCAGGGCGCCGATCTGCGGGCGGCGCAGGCTGCGGGGCTCGCCGTGTGGGCGAAAGCCGATGGCTTCCCTGTACGACTCCACCACTGCCTGCGGCGAATACGCCGTGCGGCCGCCCTGCCAGCGCACGTTCCCGGAGCGGCTGGGCAGCACTGCGGTCAGCGCGTCGGCCGTTTCCGCAGCGGTGCGTACCGCGGGCCAGCTGCCATAAACGTTGGAAACCCGCAGGAGCGGTCTTCGTCCGTGACATCCAACGTGCTGTCGGGGACCAGGAGCTGGCGGACCTTGTTGTGCTCGAATCTCTCTTCAGCCCACACGGGCTGGGTGCTCACGTTCATGCAAGGTGTGCTCTCTGTTACGGATCTGTCGAACGGCCGCGTGGGCCGGGCAGAAGAGGAAAGGGCGTTCGAGAGTGCCGGGCATCGGCTCGCCATCGGCAATGCCCGCGGCTCAGCGGCGGTGTGGGCGTCCGGGGGAACGCGCAGGGACGCTGAGGAAGTTTTCGAACCAGTTGTCCGGATGCAAGGCTGCCGGGATGCCGGAGGGCCCTGGGCCCTCCGCTCCAGGAGCGTCGTCGTCGTACGTGCCGTCGTACAGCCACAGCACGTCGTGGTCCTGGAAGAAGACTTCCGAGCAGGCGTCGAAGTCGTAGTCGTCACGGTGCTGGGGCAGCGCCGCATGTGCGCTGTCGTCGGCTACCAGATGGGTGGGGGCCTCGTCGAGGGCGAAATGCAGCACCATCTCCTCGGCCGCGCAGGAGGGCCGGGGCCACTTGCCGCGCCGGAGGTCGCCTGCCAGGTCGTCGCAGGCCCGGGCCAGATCGCGCCGCCACTGCATGCTCTGACGCCATGTCACCTGCGGCAGCCGGGCGAAGAAACCCCACACACCGTCATCGTCCTTGGTGACGGGCCGCTCGCCCAGCTCGGCAGCCTCGTCGTACGCCGCCTCAGCAAGCTCGTCCAGCGCGCTGAACAGCAGGTCGGCTGTGCGGGGGGTGAACGTCCAGCGGCACTTCTGGCAGTCCTCCTCCTCGCAGCCGCACGCCTCGGGCAGCGCGAAGAGGGAAGCGAAGTCCGGCAGCAGCTCCTCGGAAACCGGCGGGGTCGTGCCGGGGCGCGGTGCAGTGGCATAGGGGTTGGCGGCCTGCCGCAGCCGCCAGCCGGTACCGAAGTTGATGCGGACGGGTTCAGCCGACCAGTCGGCGACCTCGTCTCCCCGCCCGGGCAGCAGCAGCTGGCCTTCCTGCGCATCGGTCAGCCAGTCCATACCCGGCAGCTCTCCTGTGGTCTCCGCGGCGAACATGACCGCACCCACCACGTCATACGGATCGTCCTCGCCCAGCTCCTCCTCCGGCACCGGCACCCAGCCGCAGGCCGCCGCGGCAGCGAGCACCTTGGCCTGGTCGTACACATGGAACTCACGCAGCTGCACCACCCGGACTACCGGGCCCGGAAGATCGGCCAGCCGGGCGTCCTTGGGTGAGCGGGCCGCCGAGACGGGAAGGTCGGGCTCGTCCTGCGCCGGCTCCTCGAGCGGGTCGTCTGCAGGCCATGAGAACGATGCGGGGGCGGTGCTCGGCCACACGCCGGCCCGAGCACGCTCCAGGGCCTGACGAAAGGACGCTGCCGGGGCATGAGGCAGTTGCGTGGCGATCTTGTGGGCCGTGGTCTCCTGCTGCTCGGTGAGGGCCCCGTTCAGGGCGGCGGACGACAACAACCGGGCCGCCTGCTGGGCCGCATGGGCGTCCCGGCATGTGAATACGGCCTGCACGCAGGCCGGTCCGTCCGGATGAGCCAGCAGGACAAGGACACGGCTCTTGCTGCTTGCGTGCTCGCAGAGGAACTCGCGGGGTACGGCCGACACCGGTGGGGCTGTCACAGGAGCGCTCCAACGACCGCGGCCGGACACGGGCCGACCGCATGCGGGAAGGGAAAGCTGCTGGTAGGTGCGGTGCAGCCGCATCTCCGGACAGCGCAAGAATCGAAAGTGACTGGTGTCGTCGATACGATCGACAACCCGGGTCCGTGGAAGACGATAGCCGGTAAGCCCGTCTGCGTGAGGCGTTTCAGCATCATCGCCCCCAGCAGACCAGGACGGCGCCCGCATCGTGCCTGCGTCACGCCCGCCCCCAACGAGCACAGGTCTTTCATCCTGAAACGCATCCGCGGTGGCTGTCAGACCAGCCCGCTACTCTCCCCAGACATGACTGCATCCCCCCGTCCGGTGCCCGAACTGCCCGGCGACCCGAGCCGGTTGCGACTGGTCTACACCCACAACCACTCCGCCGAGCCCTACGACTTCGAGGACACCCTGGAGCGGTGGCACGTCTCGGTACGCCTCTTCCACGCAGAGGAGGAGGAATGCCCCCACGGGTGCAGCGAGGCCTGCGAACGGGCCACCGAGGAAGGCACGGAGATCGGCTACCTGCACCTGTGCCGGCTGCGTGACTACACCGCAGACAACCGATGGGAGGCCGCCGACGCGGAATCGGGTGACCTGGAATCCATCGTCTCCACCGTCCTCGACCCCCGGACCGGGCACTACACCGACGCCTTCGACGAGGCCATCGAATGCCCCGTCGGCGACCTGCTGATCCTCGACCGGGTCTTCCTGGACAAGCCATGGCGCGGCTTCGGACTGGGCCCCATCCTTGCGGCCGAGACGATCCGGCGCCTGTCCGGCGGCTGTTGCGCGGTGGCCGCCGAACCCGGCATGGCCGAGTGGCCCGACAATCGGGAGGAGGTGTCCGAGTCCTACCGGCAACAAGCCCGCCGCAAGATCGCTGCGTTGTGGGAGAGCATCGGATTCACCCCCTTCCGAAACGGTGTCTACCTGCTGGATCCCGCCCTGCGACAGCCGGGCGAGCTACTGACCCAGAAGCGGAATGAACTGCTCCAGCTCGCGCAGGCCTACCGTTCACAAGCCACCGCCCTCACGACCCTTCCCGAGCCCGAACCCGAGCCGACACCCGCGGCAGCGCGCGGAGGTCGTGCGGTGAACCGGCAACTGCCGGCGCGGGAAGACCGGTTGGAGACCATCGGGAGTGTGCGTGCCCAGGACACCCTGCTCTATCTGCAGGGCCGCTGCCAGCAGGCCGGGTGGGACAGTCGTGACAAGCGAACAGCGCTGGCCCTGGCCGCCGAAGTGACCAGCGAAACGGATCTGCGAGAGCTGGGCGCGCAGATCCAGGACGTCCACTTCGGACTGCACAAGGCGTTTGCCGACGCGATCACGTTCTCCGCCGACTCCTTCGACGTCGGCCCCTTCCGCGCAGATCCCAGCCGACTGGGGCCGCTGGCCGGAGTATGGGTGTACGGATCGAACCTGCACGGCCGGTATACGGGCCGCTCCCACGGCGTCGGTGATGCCTGCCAGCACGCGCGGTCGTTGGGCGCGCGCCTGGAGCGGATCTCCCTCGCGCAACTGCTGTCCCTGGAAGAGTTCTGGCAATGGAACGGCCCCATGTGCTCGTTCTGCAGCGGCTGGTCGGGACAGCGCCTGACCGAGGAGCAGTACACCCACTACCTCAGCGTCAGGGCCAACAACAGTCCGCGAACGGCCGCCCCCTGAGGACCAGATTTGGCATGACCGCAGAAGTACGGCGGCAGACGAAACAGTAGTGTCCTTGAGGAGTGCGGGGCTGGCCAGCCGCCCGGCCGTCGGAAACCGACCGGCCGCTCTGCACCCCCGAGACGGCCGGCGGGAAGCGGTCGGGCAGACGCTCAGCGGGGCTTGCCGCTGTCCTGTTCCGGAGCGCCGCCGCCTTCCCCTGGGCCAGCACACAGAGGAAGATCTTTCTCCTGGCGCGATGGGAGGGGCAGGGAAGCGTGGGGGTGGACCCGTTGAACCCGTTGAGTTCTGGGCGAGTGTGCCACCACGCGGGGGCGGCTCCGGGTTCACCAAGGCGTGGTGGGTTTGACGGTGGGACCGTGGTGCCTGTGCGGCGGCATCCCGCCGCTTCCGGCTGGTGATGGGCGCCACGGCTGCTCGACCAGTTCCGGTAGCCGGTATCGCTGGACGCGGCGAGTCTAGGCTTGGTCGGCTGGCGTCGCTGGCGGGTCGCCCGGATCCTGTCCGGCATCCGCGCGCCGGTAGTCGATCAGGGCTTGGACCTTGTGCTCGGGGTCCGGGAGTTCGTCGACCTTCTTCATCATGAACGAATCGAGCCTGCGCTGGGCCCGGTCCCGCAGCGCACGGCGTACCGGTTCCGCCAGCAGGACCAGGGCGCACAGCGTGATGACCCACCAGGGAACGTCGGCCAAGGCAGGGGAAACGGCGCCCGCGGCCACGCCGCGAAGCAGGGGCATCACCGTTGGTCCTCCCAGTCCTTTTGGTGCGGTGAGCCGTGCGCGCAGGCATGAGGTGGCTGACGGCGGGCGGTGACGAGTGTTGCGGACGGTCGGCCGGCGGTGCGCCGGCGCCGCGGGCCGCCGAGGGGCGGCTTCCGGAGCCGGAGCGCGCATTCTCCTGCGGGTACCTCTCCGCTGAGGGTGCTCAAATATGCTCAGCTGGAGGGGCGGAGAGACTGCAGCGGTTGGCCGGTGGCGTCAACGGTCCAGAATGACCAGCCGTTCCTGTTGGTCCGGATGCCCGGCTTCAGGGCGTGCAGGACCGCGCTCGCCGCCCCGCTTGGTGTCCTGTGATGCCCGGCTCCCGGGCCCTCTGGGATGGTCAGGCTCCGGCTGGCAGGATCGAAGTACCCGCTGATGCGCCGTCCCTCGTAGAGGGCGTGCACTGCGACGGGGCCGTCCGGGGCGGGGTCGGGGGTGGGCGGTGCGGCGGGGGAGTTCCAGAAATGCTCGATCAGCCGGCCTACCGCCTCGGACGGCGAGGCGTCCCAGGCGTCGGCGAGCAGGGTGAGCTTCGCGTGGGTGGTGCGGTCGAGCGGAACTGCGTACTGGTTGGGCATGAGAAAGAGGATACCTCGATTGAGGAGAATGAGCAAGAGTGAGGAAGGTGAGGGGATGGCGGAGGAGGGTAGGCAGGCGGCGGGCCGGGCCGTCCGCCCGGCCCAGAGGATGCGCCTCCCGGCGCAGGATGTGGCCGTCGAGCAGGAGTTGCTCGGCCTGCCGCGTCAGGCAAGGGGCCAGCCACGACATGCGGCCCGGATCTCCTCGGGCGCGGCTGGGGCCAGGGCCGGGAGCTTTGTGCATCAGGGTGTGGATAGAGGCCGGTCGCCGGGACCAGCTCCGACAGACCGGCCCCGGGCGGCTGCCAGTTGCGCGCACTCGAGTCCGTTGACGTCGATGTCGGTGTATAGCAGCAAGTCGGTGAGCGGGTGGCGGCGTTCGGCGAATGTCTCGGCGCAGGCTGGTGAAGGCAGCGCTGTTCTCCACAATCAGCATCCGCGGGCCCGAGTTCGAAGATGGCCAGCGGTGCCGGAGCGACGAAGGCCCGCAGGTGCGCAGGGATGCTCAACAGGCTGGTGGCGACCAAGTGGTGCGTGTCGGGCCGGGGGCGGATATTTCTCGTGGCAGTCGTCTCGTGCGTACCGAGTGCCTTGCCTGCGCTTTGGGCCATCGCGTCGCAGTCGTTGGGATCACGAAGTCCTTGATCGTCGGCGTAGCCATGCCTGCAGGCTTCGGACGCGGCCGTCTGGGACGAGCCGGGAGAGGGGGGCGCAGCATCTGCCCGGTGCCCGTGGGCTGTTGCCTCTGGGGGCCACGGTCACGATCGTGGATGCCGCGCTGTGACCTCGGGGCGGGCATTCGTTCATGTGAGGAAGCGGCCCGTCGCGGGTCGGGGCTGCGCACCTGCGGAAGGTCGTAGCGGTCCTCATCGTCGGCGAGGGCGTCCTGTGACATCAGGCGGTAGCGGTGCAGCAGCGTGGCCAACTGCTCCGGCCGGGTCTCTACGCTGGCCACCAGCGCTGCCAACGGCTCGGCGCGTGAGGTGCGTTCACCATCGGCTGTGGCGGCACGGACCAGGATGCTCAGTCGGCGGTCGATGTCCTCCGGCCACTGCACTGAGGTCGTGCGGCGCTGTTGCTGCAGATGCAGCAACTTCATGGCTCCCCCTCATGCGCGTCGTGTCCGCCAACCTGGTCCACGTCGGCGTCCTGGCGGCGCCCGAGAGCCAGTCGGATACCGGGTACGTCACCGGCATCCAGCGCCTGCTGGCTCCCGACTACGACTCCCGCGCCGCGCGCCGACTGACCGACGAGCCGGCCGACGGGTGAGGAGAACCGGTCGGCCGGCCGCACTGACTCGTGTCCCGGTCAGGCTGCCTCAACTTCCAGCTGGGCGGGGATGTAGCGGTTGCTGCGGTCCAGGCGGATCTCACGCACCCCGGTCAGCGGGCGCGTCAGAGGATCGTTGACCGCGGCGATGATCTGCATCGGCGTTCCGTCCGCGTCCGCGACGGCGGCCGCGTCGGCGAGCTGCTCCAGGAGCCGCTCGGCCATCTGCCCGTCCAGTCCCTGTCCACCTAGGCCGCTGAGCGGCGAGTCGACCATGAAGAACAGCGGGAGCAGCACCGTCGGCACCGCACGCGCCACATCGCGCAGGGCGAGCATGGCGCACAGGTTGGCCAGGGTCTGCGGGCCCCCGGCCACCGCCTGGTCGTCAAAGGCCAGCCCGTCCACGTGCGGCAGGAACGTCTCGGGGTCGATGTGGGCGTGGCGCACATCAGGGTTGACCGCCCTGAGCCGGGCCAGGAAGTGGTGCGACCACTGCTCCACCAGATGCTTGAGCTCGGTGGCGAGCTTCTTCTCGGCTTCCTTCCACATCTCGTGCGCCTGGTCCTTGGCCTCCTGCAGCCGGTCCCGTTCGGCCTCCAGCGCCGTCAGGACCCCGACCTCCTTGATGCGCTCCTGGAGCTGGTCCAGGCGTCCGGCGAGGTGAGCGGCCTTCTTCTCGTGCGTCAGGGCCGCCGCGCGGCAGGGGTCGAGGGTGGAACGCGTGACGTCACCGATTACCTGCTCGGCCGCCCGTACTGTCTCCCGGGCCGTGTCTTCCGTCTCCTGTGCCCGTGCCAGCTCGATTTCCAGCCGCCCGCAGGCCTGCCGGGCCGAGGCGAGCGACTTTTCCGTCTCCGCGAGGAGGGCCGCCTGGCCCGCCAGCCGCTGCGCGTGCAGCGCGTCCGGCTGCTTGCACACCCGGCAGTGGTCCTCGGGCAGGCCGTCCGCCTGCAACACCTGAGTGCACTGCGGGCAGTGCTGCGGCACGGACCCCTCCTTCCGGAGCCCCTCCAGACGGCCTTCCAGACGTCCCTCATGGCGCAGGGCCTGCCGCAGCCGTTCCTCCACAGCACCGGTATGGCGGCGCGCCGACTGATGTGCCGTCTTCGCCTGCTCGCGCTGCCTGTCCAGCTCGGCCACGTGCCGCTGATGCCTGCTCAGCTCCCCCTGAGCCTGCTTCGCCCGCTCGGCCGCGGCCGCGTGCTCCTGCTTCCACAGCTGCTCGGTCGCCTCCAGGTCCATCGGGCCGGGCAGCCCGGCGTCACGGCGCGCCGCGAGCATCGCCGCGGCCGACGCCTTCGCCTGTGCGTGGGCCGACTTGGCCTCCTGAAACCGCTGCTGGAGGCCGTCGATGTGCTCGTCGTGCAGGCCCAGCAGCACCCGCCCCGTCAGCCGGCGGACCGCGTCGCTTCCTCCGCCCAGGTAAGCGGTGGCAATGGTGGACTGCCGCAGCGCCATCCACCGCTCCACCTCGGCCAGCCCGACCCGGCCCCCGCCGCTGCCCAGGATCGGGATCCCCAGCAACTCCATCACGAACTCGCTGGCGCTTTGCTCACCGCCGCGCCCGCGAGCGACCGGCCGACGCACCTCGCCGACCGCCGGGTCGCTGAGGTTCTCGAAGGACACATAGCCGCCCCGGTGCACCGCCGGCCGCGTCGCCTGCCACCGCGTATCGCCGACACGGAACACCAGACGGACCTGGGTACACGACCGCACCGCATGCATGATCTTCCCGCTGTTCAGGCCCAGCGGATACAGCAGCGACTCGAAACCCGTCGACTTGCCGGACCCGGAACAGCCCACGAGCAAGGTCACCACGCCGGTGAAAACCTGACCCACCCAGTTGCCTTGGACTTGGAATTCGTGCCGCTCGATGATGAAAGACCGCCTACGCACCGCGCACATCTCCCTCCGCCCGGCCCGCATGGCCGAGTGCCCTGGCGCCAACGAACAGCGCGCGCCGCACGAGACGGGTGCCGTCGCATCTCATCCGCACGGATGATCAGCCAGCCCGCGTTCTCGGGCGTGACCTTCCGGCCGGGCGGTCTCGCGCAGGCACCTCCGAAGGGGAAGACCGCCGCCACGACACCGCTGCCCACGTACGACCCCGAAGCGCCCGCGGGAAGCCACCCATCGGTGGTGCTGCGAGGGGCCCATCCGGAGCGTCAACCCGTCATCGCGGCGGGGAGTTGACGTGACGTCATCACCAGGCAGACGCCCGTGTCCGACCGCACAAGCGGAGCCTGCCCGGAACGGGCGTCATACGCCTGCCCGCCGGATCGCGTAAATGCTCGACCATCACACGAAGTAGCGAGAAGGTGATCACATTCACCGCTCTTCGTCTCATCGGTCGTTGTCCCGGGGGAGAGACACCGCCGGCCAAAGGGGCCCGGTCATCTCCGTGACGAAGCAGGGGGCATCCATGGGACGTATGAAGAAGAACAAGCCGCGCCACAAGCTGCGCGGACTGCACGACGCCAGCCAGCGCCGAAGCACCAAGACCCGCGCGGCGCAGATCGCCTGGACGCCGCTGAAGCAGGCCTGCGGCTGTGTAGTCGACTGGGGATGGAGCAGCCAGAGTGCCGACCCGATGACGTTCACGGACTGGTACACCAGCCGCCTGACCTCCGCCTGTCCCTGGCACACCGATCCCGTGACCGGGGCGTCCGGCGCTGCTCTGCCCAACGAACTGACCCTCCAGCCGCACGGCACCGGCGTGCTGCTGCACGCGCGCAAGGCCGCCGCCGACCGCCACGAGCTCGGTGGCGAACTCGCCACCCGCCTCGCCCACGTACTGGAGACTGCCAGGCGGGGGAAACTGGCACTCCTGGACGACGCGCCGGCCGGATTCCGCAGCTGGCTGATCGCCAACACCGACGATCCGGCCCAGGCCTGGCTCGACCACGAGCTGTGCGAGATCGTCCTCAACCAGGGCCGTTCCGCCCTGCCGCGGGAGCTGCTCGAGCACCTGCCCGAGCAGCTCCGGACTTCTTCCGCCGAAGGCCCTCAGCCGGAGAGCGCGGCCTGCAACATCTGCTCCTTCTCCGCCGCCGAGGGCGGCATCCGGTGCGCCTGCGGACACGACTGGTCGTGCCACCCCGGCAAGGCAGGACAGGGCGAGCCGTGCTCGCACTGCCCCTGTACCGACATGCAGCACGTCTGAATGCCCGCACATGCCCTGCAAAGGACCAGCCCAGTGAACGCCTACGTCTCTGCCCTGCCTGTCTCCTGTCCTCCCGCCCCCGACCCCGGCGCATCCCGCGCAGTGTCCGTGTGGGAGCTCCTCCACGAGGCCCTGCACGCGCCCGCCCATCCCTGCCAGGGCGGCACGATGACTTACACCTCCAGCCTGCTGGGCGTCCCGGTGGCCCGCGACAGCCTCCTCGGCCTGGCCGATCTGCTGGCCGCCTCCGGCAGCGAACCGGAAGACACCTCCCTGCGGCTGGAAGGCCACGACAAGGAGGGCGCCGTCCTGGCCGAGACCACGCGGCGTGCCCGGCGCTTCCGACTGGGCCGCGGCTACGGGTCCGGGGTGTACCAGCTGTGTCGGCAGCCCGGCTGCGGCCTCGAGCTCACCCCGTACCGCACCCTGTGCGATGTACATATGACGGCCGCGGGTGCACAAACCGTCCAGGAACAGACCCGCCTGGTTGCCCAGGGCCTGAAGGCGGAGCGTGCGGACGCGGACTACAACGGCAGTCAGTCCATGCGGCAGCTGATGAAGGCCGCACTCGACGTCGGCATCACGGCCGCAGAACATGCCCGCTACATCGCCGCGCGACTCAACCTGCCCGACGCCGACAGCGAGGACGACTGGGACTACGACGACCACGAGTACGCGATCAGGGAGGACGAGGTGCGCCTGCTGCGCTACGGCACAGCCCGACCGGACGCAGGCCACAGCGCCGCCCGCCCGATCGGCCCCCGTGATCCCCTGCAACTTCCCGGCTCCCCCGAGCACTTGAGACTGGACTTCGCGTACATGACCGACGGGCTGTCGTTCCCTCTGCCCGACGACCTGCAGTACTGGCAGGTGCGCGTGCTCCACCGGGTACAGAAGGCCCTTTCGTACCCGGAACATGACCTGGGGCAGGTCGGCCGGCTGATCCTGGCAAGGACGGGCTGGCAACAGGACGCCTCCCTGCTGCACGACCTCGCCACTGCACACGTCGATGCCAGCGCCACCGCGATGGCCGCCCACCAGGCCGTCGACGACCCGGACAGCCCGATCCACCGGCTGGGCATCGGCGAGCACGGTGACCTGCTGCTCCTGCTCAACGTGGAGCTGGACCCGGCGTGGCGGGGCTTCGGACTCGGCTCTCTCCTCACCCGCCAGGCACTGCACGTCCTCGGCCGGGGAAGCCGGCTGATCGCCACCGGCGTTGAGGACATGGACTCGCCGGCCGGCCACCTGGTGCGCACCGCCGGGTTCCATCCGGTCGGCCCCCGCCTGGCCGTCTTCGACCGATCCTGTCAGGAGCAGCAGGCGGTGGGGCTGCGGACGCTCCACAGCGACCTTGTGGTTTCCTTGGCCAACCCGGAGCGGGACCGGCTGATGCCCTTCTGATCCGCCGGTGAGCGCAGCACTGGACAGGCCGTCCGGCCTGTCCAGCGGCGGCCGTTCGCGCCCCGCAGCGGGTACGGGCGCAGTCCTGCGTTCCATCACCAGGTCTGCAGCGGATCGTCCTCGAAATGGCCCACCAGCTGGCTGTCGAGCAGTTCCTCGGTGATGGCCTCGGCGCCGGTCTCGATGGCTTCCTGCGCGGCCTGGCACACCAGGTAGGACAGCGCCTTCATGTAGCCGCCGGTACGGCGGTGCAGGTGGGCGGCGAGCTTGAGCAGGTCACCGGGACGGTGCTGGTGCAGGCGCAGGTCCCCGTCGAGAGCCTTGACGACCTGGTGGAACAGCTCGTAGTCGGCGGCACTGTAGGGGATCGGGTTGACCGCCAGGGTGGGGATGCCGCCGGCGCCGCCGTCGGGCGGTGCGGGCCGTTTGCCGCGCCGGGCCTCGTTGACGATCTCCCGGGAGCCGGCCCCGCAGTAGACGAAGGAGACATTGCACTCGGCGGCGAGATAGCCGAAGTAGTCGAAGGCCGTCTTCAGTTCGGAGGTCTCCAGCCGGTCGATGCCGTCGACGAGGACCAGGCGGGTGCCGCGGGTCTTCATGACGTGGCAGACGGGGCCGGTCATGTCGGTGCTGCGCTGGCTGCTCTCGGGGTCTTTGGTGTGCTTGTGGCCCAGGAACTCGGCGAACGGGACCGACATGTCCAGCCTGCTGCCCGGGGCCAGCGGGGTGTTGATGTGGATGACGGGGATCCGTTTGGGGTCGGCGGGCAGCCGGTCACGGATGATGCCCTCGTAGGCCCGGCCGATCTGCCGCAGCACCGTGGTCATCCCGGTCTCGCCCGGCCCGTCGACGGCCAGGTGCAGCGGTCCCTCGCTGCGGGGGCCGCCCACCAGCCACAGCCGCCGTGCGACGGCTACCGCCTTCTTCAGCGCCGGAGTCTGCACAGTGCGCATGGTGGCGTGGTAGAGGATGCGTGGGTCGTCGAGCCCGAGGGGGTCTTCGGTCAGCGGGCAGGCTGCCAGGTCGGGCGGGTCGATGACGCGGTCGAGCTGGGCCAGCCAGCCCGGGTGGGTCGTCGGCGGCAAGAACCGGCCGGAGGCGTCGGGGATTTCGGGGAAAGCCATGGCGTGTGTCCTTGGAGACGGCCGGCGGTGGCCGGCGGGGGGTATCCGGCGCCGGCCACCGCTCGCAGACGGGGAAAGAGCTAGGACTGTTCGGCGGATGCGGAGTCGTGACCGTCGGCCGACTGGGGCGCGTGCGATGGGCTGCCCGGCAGCGCGAGACGCACAGTTGGCGCGCACAGCTGGCGCGGGTCGACGTCCATCACGGGCAGGCTGGCCACGCTGTGGTAGGCGGGGGCGGGGATGCCGCGGTAGGGGTCCTGTACCGGCGTCGGCCCGACCTGCATGCCCCGGTCGATGGGGGCTGGTTGCGGCGCAGTGGTGCGGGACGGGCCGCGGCCGGCGCGTTCGAGCAGGGAGCGCACCAGCCGGGCGATGGCCGTCTCGTCGCGGGTGTGGCCGCCCTTGTCGAGGTGGGCGGCGCTGGCCTGGTCCCAGACGTGTTCGCTCCAGGCGTCCCCGATCAGCCGCTGGTAGACGAAGTCCGCTTCCGCCCAGGTGTTGCTGCGACGGTCCTCGAGCCAGATCTTCTCCGGCTGGTGGGGGTGGTAGCGCACCGGCCACCGCTGGCCCTTGCCCGGCCACCCGGAGCGGGCGTTGCGGTAGCTGTTCAGGGCGCGGCTGTCGTAGGTGCGGTTGTTCAGGCGGATGCCCTTGTCGGTGACCTGCACCCAGGCGGTGGGCAGCAGCCGCAGCCGGTCCTCGGCGCTCAGGCGGACGGGGACGTAGCCGCTGCTGGCGATGTGGGCGGCGAACACCTGGTTGGGGGTGCGCGGCGGCATGGACGGCAGGAACGGGTTGCGCAGTTCGCTGTGCGGGCGCTGCTGCCAGCCCAGGGCGATCCACTGCTGCAGGAAGTCGTTGATCTGGTCGATGCGCCACAACCGCTCACCCGCGACGTTCTTGCCGCGGTGGGTGAGGTCCTTGCCGGTGTAGCCGGGCAGGAACTGGCTGAAGAGGCTTTTGACCGAGCCGAAGGTCCGCTCGATGATCGCCTTGTGGGTGGGGGAGTAGGCGCAGGCCGGGCGTACGGAGATGCCGAGCTGGGCGCAGGCGTCCATGAAGGCACGCCCGGCGAACACCTTCCCGTTGTCCATGATGATCATCTCCGGGATGATCACCGGCCGGGCGGCCGCGCCCGCCATCCGCTCGTCGGCCTCCACCAGCTGGGCGTAGGGCAGATCGGAGTCCTTCGCGCCCGCCCTGAGCGCCCAGTGCGGGCGCATCGGCTGCGGGGTGCACATCTCGGCCAGCAGGAACAGGGCGTCCACCGCCTTGGTGGCCCGCCCGCCGCGACGGCGGGAGCTGGAACCGGTTTTGGTGCCGCTGGACTTGGGCCGGATGACCGCGGCCAGGACCGACCGGCTGACCACGTCGATGGCCGCGGTCAGTTCCAGGGAGACGACGCGTCCGGTCTCGTCCAGGCCCAGCATGTCCAGCGAGGTGGTGTCGATCTGCACCTGCTCGCCCGGCGCCGTGGCCATGGCCGGCGTGAACGGCGGCTCGGGGCGGTGGCTGCCATCGCCGCGCCGGGCGGCGGCCTGCTTTCCGCAGACGATCCCGAGCCGGTCCAGCAGCCGGTAGAACGTCGCCCGGGAAGGCATCAGCTTCTCCGCCTTCTTCTTGAACTTCCGCACGCATGCCCTCCTGAGCAGCTCAAACAGCCGTGACCTGGTCCCGATCGACTTCTTCTCATGCCGCTTGTGCACCTTGCGCAGCAGCGTGACGACCTGTTCGTCGACCCGGCCGTGCCGGCTGGGGCCGCGCACCCGCCGCTTGTCGAGCAGCCCCCACACGCCCTGCTCCAGCCAGGCCAGCCGCTTGCGTTCCACCGTGGCCGCCGACACCTGGTGATGCGCGGCGCGCAGTTCGGCGGCCTTGGTCGCATACCGCTCGCGCAGGGTGGTGCGCTCGGGGTCGTAGCAGGCACGCGGAGCAGCGCCCGGCGCGGCGAATCCGGGCAGTCCCGTGTGTACTTCCAGGACATGGTCGAGCCAGAAGGTGACCTCCTTGCGGGCCTCCTCCGACAGCCCCTCCAGCAGGTCCGCGCCGCCCAGGGGCCGGCGCCCGGACACCGGCGGCGGGGCAGGTCCGTCGTCTGGGGCCGGTGCGTCCGGGGAGTCCAGCACGTGGAAGCCGGGGGAGCGGTGCAGCGTGTCCAGCAGCACGACGGCGTCCTCGCCGTCGGCATGCTGACTGAGCAGGTGCACTTTGCTGCCCTGCAGCGCGGTCACCAGATACGTCTCGCCGTGCCAGTGCACGGCGCTGCCCACCGCCACAACTTTGGGCCGGGCCGGTGCGTGCACCGCCATCAGCGCACCCCTCGCGGTGACCACACCAGGGAGCGGGCGGGCACGAACGGGGTGCTCCAGTCGATGAGGAGCTCGCGCTCCCAGACCAGATGCAACGCCCGGGCCACCGTGGCCAGTTCGGGAAGAGCACTGGCCCTCACCCCGTCGGTGAACGGGCGCGGCTGGGCGAACACCTGGTGCAGGACGCGCGCGGTGTCCGCATCCGCCAGCCGTGTGTGCCGGTAGCGGGCCAGCCGCTGCCGGTTCGCGGCCGCGGACGTGTCATCCGCGCCCGGATGCACTCGCGCCTCCCAGCCGGTCTGCTCGCCGGCCGCCTTCAGGAGCCTCGATGCCTCCTCCCAGCCGCCCGCGGTCCGCTGCGAGGTCTGGCACACCAGCAGCCGCGCGCGCCCGTCGGCCAGCCGGGCGAAGAAGTCCGGCACGTACCCTTCTGCGCTGTCCGCCCAGGCCAGCCGCACCGGCCAGCCCGTGAACGACGCCACCTGCGGATCGAACTCCAGCGACAGCGCCGCCTCCAGGGCACCCAGGCTCGCGCAGCCCGCCAGGTGGGCCTGTCCGGCAGGCCGCCACCAGGTGGCGATCGCCCGCCGGCCCCGGTACCGCGTCGGTCTCCACACCTCGCCCCGCTCCTCCAGCCGCTCCTGACGGACCTGGCTCACGGGTTTCTCCAGCAGCCGCCCAGCGGGGGACAGGAACTGCGCCCACACCACCTCAGCCACGATCCACACCTCTCACAACGCCACAGCACGGATATCGCCTGTGTGATCGATCAGGGCGATGCCGATCACCGTGGCCGCCCGCCGCGCGCAGGGAAAGCGATCCGGGTCGAACACCCTCGAACGAGCGAGCGCGCGCCGCCCCCGCGCGCCGTTCGATCGCACGGGCGAACCGGCCGTTGTGCCAGGTGAACCCGTATCGAGAAGACCGGGTAAGGGGGCGCAGGGCAACATCCGGCGCGCGCCTCGCTCGAACAGAGAGGGGACGCCGGGCAACACCCTGTGTGCGGGTCGCTCGAACGGAGCGGATTTTCCGGCCCGCTTCCTCGGCATCTGCGCAGGTCGACAGCCAACAAAACGTTCATGCGTGTAACGCATGCACTTTGCGGATTCCTGCATGCTGCGCTGACAAGCGCATCTGCTTCGACCGGCAGTGCCGCATCCCGGACCAAACGCCAGCGGGGGAGCCGACCCAACCTTGGACGGACTGTTCGACCTCGACATCATTCCAGAGCCCGGACCGCGGTCCGGCGGCCTGCCCGTGCCGGAGCAACGGCGCAGACTGCGCCGCCAGTCCAGGCTCTCCCTGCACCAGATCGCCGACGCCTGCGGCGTGAGCGAGGACACCGTCCGCGCCTGGGAACAGGGCAGCACCACCCCGCGCGGCGACACCGCGGCCATCTACCGCCATCTGCTGACCGCCCTGCAGGCCCGGCAGGAGGGCACTGCCGGGCCTCAACCCTCACCGGCACAGGCACCTGACTGGGCCGCGTTGGGCGTCCTTCGGCACGAGATCCCCGCCCAGGCGGCAGTCCACGCACCGTGCCGCCGCTGCCAGCAGCCCACACCGCACCGTGTCGGCGGCCACCCCCAACACCTGGGCACCCGCTGCCCCACACTCGACGCCGACCGGGCCCTGCCGGCCTCGCCCGCCCCCGGGCCGGGTCCTTCACGGTTCGCGGCCGGCGGTCCTGCGCTGCCGGTGCAGCGGCCGCTGCTCGAGGCCGGCCCCACGATGCGGCTGGCCTATCCGCCGATCAAGGCCCGGGGCATGTCCGACGGCCCCCTGGCCGTCCTCGAGGCCGGCCCGGCGGGGCTGATCGCCCATCTCGCCGACGGCCGCACCCGGACCTGTCCCGCCCACGATCTGCACGGGCTGCTGGCCTGGGCCGTGCGCACCCCGCTCGGCGCGGCCCCTGTCCGCCGCGAAGCCCTGCCGCCCGGCCCGCTGCTGGTACTCACGTCCACCGCCCGCGCCCGCCTGGCGCTGCCCGCCGGTCTGCCCGCCCTGCCCGCACGGCATCCACGCAGCGACCACCCGCTGCTGCAGCAGGCCCGGGCGATCGGCTGGCAGACCGACGCCGACGGCCTGGGCGCCTGGACCCGGCTGCACCCCAGTGGCGGTGATCCCGCCTGCGACCGCATCCACCTCGCCGCCACCGACTGGGGCGCCCTGCACCACGACGCCTGGAACCTGCCCGAACACCTCACCCCCGCCGAACTCGCCGCCGCCCTGGGCCAGTACACCGCGCTCGTGCGCACCCCGCTAGGCACTCCCGGTGCCTGCGGACACCAGCTCATGCGCGACCTGCGCCCGCCCGCCCACCGCCACACCGCCACCGGTGCCCTGCTGACCGGGGGCGTGGGCGGAGCCCTGACCAGACCAGTCGACCCGGCCCCCTGCGAGGCCCCGCCCGGCCACCAACTGGCCAGCCACCGCGCCGATCAGGACGCCCTCGCCGACACCGACATCGACTGGTGGCGCCCTCCCGCCCCCGACGAAGCCGACCGCCCATACGCGGTGTGCCTGGCGGTGAACCTGTTCCACCTCGCCGGCATCAGAGAGATCCAGGTCGCCGACGGGCCGGCCCACCACGTCCTCCGCCCGCCCATCGACCCCAAGCAGCCCGGCAGTTGGCTCATCGACCTCTCCGCCGTCCCCCAACACCCGATGCTGCCCCCGGCCTTCGCCGGCACCGGCCCCGCCTGGCACACCACACCCGCCGTCGCCTACGCCGCGCTGCGCGTGGGCACAGCCCAGCTGCCACCCCCCGCCGAGGGCTGGCTGCGCCCCGACCCGACCGGCCCCTACCTGGCCCCCTGGTACGACCACCTGCGCCTGGCCCGCCTCGCCGTCCTGGAACGCCTCGGGATCACCGCCACCATGGACAACCCCGACCTCCTGGCCGCCCTCGCCGCACTGGCCCAGGCCGACCCCCTGCAGCGGGCCCTCCTGCACGCCATGCACGCCACCGGCCAGGACGGGCTGGCCGCTCTGGCCCAGCCGCCCGCCCAGCCCGATCAGGCCGCGCTGGCCGCCTGGCCCAGCCCGAAGGAACCCACCTGGCGCCCCGACCTGTACGCCGCGGTCGTCGCCAACGCCCGCGCCAACATCCACCGCAAGCTCGCCCGTACAGCCCGCAGCGGCTACTGGCCCCTCGCGGTCGCCGGCGGCCACATCGTGTACGCCACCCGCACCCCGCACCTGACCGAGATCACCGACACCCCCTACAGCGATTTCAGGATCGGCATCTCGCCCGGCCATGTCCTTCCCGTCGCGGTGCGCCCGCTGCACTGGTACACGGCCCGCTGCGCCGAGGGCACCAACCCCGCCCAGCTGCTGAAGGACACCTGCCCGTCATGGTGAGCGCCCAGCGCGCCCGCGGCGCCCATCGCCCGTGTCGGGCGGGCGCCAGCTTCTCACTCCGCGGCGGCCACCGGCCGGCCCAGCCGCCAGTCAAGGCACGAGGCGTCCTCCAGCATCCCTCGTTCCGGCAGGCCGTGATGCGGGTCCATCACCGGCAGATGCCCCGTCCGGTAGCCGGGCGGCGGCGCGGGCTGGGCCAGCCGGTCCACCACCGGCGCGGTGATGCGATGCTGCAGCGTCCACTGGCGCAGCATCCGGTAGCCGCCGTGCTCCATCGGGCCGGGCATACCCAGACGCTCGCCCACGAAGGCGATCCAGCGCTTCGAGACCCAGCCCGGTGCACCGCCTGCGAACTCCCGGCCCCAGTGCCGCTGCCGCTCGTACACGGCCATGGCCTCGGCGACGATGACGGCCTCCGGGTAGACGACCAGCGGCACCGCCCACCGCTGCCGACCCGTGCCCAGCACCGCCTCCCGGCCGGCCCAGAGCGTTTCCGAGCCCATCTGGCGGCCCTGCCACCAGGCCGCGGCCACCTGCAGCGCATCGGCCAGCAGCGCCCGCGCGTACGGTCCCACCCGCTGCTGCAGCCGAACTCGACGCCGATGCGCCCGCACCACCTCCCCAAGCCCGGCCAGAGAGACCTGGGCGGGGCCGCCGCCGGCGGTGCTGCGCAGCCACCGGCCGTGGCGCACACACACCTGCCACGGCTCGCCGCCGGCCAGCACCACCGGGGTCACGAGGTCAGCGTGCCGGGTCAGGCACGCCGCGCACGGCTCGAGCGGCGTCCACTGCCCGGGCCAGGACTCCACCCGTACCGACGGGCGGCGGCCGCCACCGGTGCCGGCGGCCAGCGTGGGCAGAGCGCGGCACAGTTCCTCCGGAGTGCGCCGGGCCATCACCGCCAGTCGCGCGGCGGCCGGTTCGCCCAGGAACACCTCCTGCGCCCACGGATCCAGCTCCCCAGGCGGCCGGTGTGCTCCCGCCTCCCGCAGCACCTCCTTCACGGGCAGCTCGTTGAGGTGGGCCAGCCGCAGGACGAAGGAGGCCGCCGCCTCACCCGGCACCGGCTCCACCCCCACCAGTTTCGGCACCGCCTCCGTGTCCATGCCCGCCTCCCGCATCCCGGCCCGGGCCCCGCCCGGCCCCTTCACCGCGGACAACGACCAGCCACGACCCCGGTAACCCCCGGCAGGAGACCACCCCACCGTGCCGCTGCTGAACACCTCCGTCGCCCACGCGCTCGACCTCGCCGACGCCCGGCACTGGACACGGCAACCCCCCAAACGCCCGGCCACACGCCTGCGTCACCTGCTGCGCCAGACCAGCCCCAGCGCCCTGGCGCCACGCCTGTTCGCCTATCCCCACGCCCTGACCCGGTGGGCCGAGGGCGAGATCGGCGACCTCACGTCCGCCCAGGCCACCCTCATCGAGCGCGAGATCTACCGCACCTGGCAGCCGGACGTCCGCCGCCGTGCACATCAGCAGATCCTCGACCACGGCGGCTGTGTCACCGCTGAGCTCCACGCCCGTTTCGCCTACACCACCCTCAGCGGCGAATTCCACGACCCCCGCCTGCTGCGCGTCATCGAGGACCTGCCCGCCCACCACGCCCGCCACCTCTTCGACGCCCGCCACCGAGACGCCGAAGAAGACGAACTGCGCCGCATCCTCGCCGACGGAATCGGCGAGGCCTACTTCTTCCGCGCCCTGCCCGCCGACCAGCAGCAGGCCGCCGTGACCATCAGCGACCTGCACCTCATCCAGTTCCACTACTGAGCCAAGGAAATGGCCCATGACAGTCATCTACGCCTTCCAAGACCGCAGCGGCCACTGGCACGGCGACCCCGACGCCCCCCTGCTCGACCCCACCGACGAGCCCGGCCGCGGCATCCTCACCTACCAGCCCGTTCCCGGAACCCCCGAAGCAACCAGCCCCTTCGCCGGCCAGCGGCTCACCGTCCTGTACGGCGTCACCGACCTGGAGGCCGGCCCCGTCGCCTACCAACTCGACACCGGCGGCCGCTTCCTGGCCACCTGGCACATCCACACCCTCCTCGCCTCCCCGATGGGCGCCACGCCTGTGCCCGCACCGTCCGCCACGCCGTCCGACCCCATCCCGGCGCCCTGCCTGGAGTCCGCCTTGACTGAAGACGGCCGCCGCTACGTCCTGACGGGCACCCGCTGCGATAACGGACAGCTCACCCTGGAATGCACCGTCAGCGGTGAGCGAGGAGAGGTCCACGGCGAACTCTGCGGCGCCGTCACCGCGGACGACCTCGCGCCCCTGGCCCGCCTCCTGGACGCAGCCTCCCGCACTCTCACCACCTCCGCCGCCATCCCGCCACCCCGCCAGGGCGGCGGGTGGGCACCCGCAAACAGCGCCCGGCTCGCCACCCGCTTCCGCCGGGAACGCGACTTCGGCATTCTCGCCGCGGAGTTCGGCTGTTCCCGCGCTGCCATCTACGACGAACTCACACGCCAGGGACTGATCCGCGCGCGCGGAACCGACCGCGCCGCCCCCGCCAGCCGGCCCCTTTCGGAGGCCATGCGGCAACGACGTGAGATCCACCCCAACTCCCACACCGGCTGGAAACCAGAAGATGACCAGCGGCTGGCCCGCCTCTCGGCCGAAGGAGTAGTGAACCCCGAACTCAGCAAGGAGTTCGGGCGAAGCGAAACGGCCATCGACGCCCGGCTGCTGAAGATCGGGGCAGTCGGTCCCGCTGCGGACCAAGCCCGCCTCAATGCCCTCTGACATTGCAAGCCCGATCAGATATCTGATCGGGCTTGCAATGCGGGTTGGATGCCGCTAGCGTCCTGTTGCGGCACCACACACAAGCGGGGAGGCGGACATGGCCGTGCTGCTGACCACGGGTCAGGCCGCTGCCGAACTGGGCTGCGCCATCACCACCCTGCGCCGCCTCATCCGCGCCGACGTCCTGCCCGGCCTGTCCCGCCGCGGCGTCCGCGTCATGATCCCCCTCGACATCGTCCAGTCCCTCCAGCAGCGCCCGCACGCCCCGCTGCACCGCCTCGACGCCTCAGAGATCGCCGTGCTGCGCGTCGACACGGCACGCCGCGTCGACGAAGACGACCGCACCTGGATCGGCTACGCCCCCCACCTCGGGCCCACCCGTCTCCTCGAGAGCCTGCACGGCTGGTGGCGCTGCGATCCCGCCAGCATCGCCGCGGCAGGCCTGCTGCCCGTCACCCTGTCCGGCTACGTCGTCGCCGTCCTGACCGGCCTCGACACCTGGCAGCGCAACGACCAGGGCCGCTACGCCTTCCCCGGCGCCCGCCTGGCCGGCTACATCACCGACCTCGCCGCCCCCACGATGGAACTGCCCTCCGCCCGAGAAGACGACCGCGCCCTGGCCGCCCTGCTGCTCGGCACCCGCCTGCACTCCCACTCCGGCGGCGCGATCGCCTACGTCACCCCCGACACCACCGTCAGCTGACCAAGCCGCCCACGAGGAACCACGATGGATGCACAGACCTACACCGAAGGCCTCGCTGAGCTGCGCACGCTGCGCGACGACATCAAAAAGACCACAGCCGCCCTGGCACGTCTGGAAGCACAACGCGACAAGACCGTCACCGTCCTGGCCGCGCACGACAAGGCCAAGGCCGAACGGATCGCGCCCGCGGCCGGGCTCGGCATCGCCGACGTCGTCGCCCTGGCCCCCCAACTCGCCCCCCAAGACATGGACACCACCGTCCCCGCCGCGGGCGCCGCCGAACCGGCGCAGTCGGCTGTCCAACCGGCCGCCCCCGCACCGGATGCGCCCCCACCTCCCGCGCCGCAGCAGCAGCCGGCCGATCCCGCCACCCCCCGCGAACTGCCCTCCCTGCCCCAGGACACCGACACCGACCGCTGGTTCACCCCTACCTCGGGCCTGGCCTCCCAGTACCCCAACTTCGTCCAGCAGCCCCACCCCGCCGTCTTCCTGGACGCCGCCACCGGGATCCTCGTCCACCGCGACCACACCGTCCGCCTCGACCTGGGCGACCGGTCGGCCGCAGCCCTCCTGACCGCCGTCTTCCACGCCGTCCCCGACACCATCCGGCGCATCTACATCACCGCCGGGGCCCCCTGGCACCGCGACGCCGACCGCTACCCCTACCTCCGGGACGCCGTCGCCGCCTGGCTGAACGCACCCACTCCCGGCTGGCGCGTCGACACCGGCCGCGGCCGTGACCGGATGGCCGGACACTTCGTCCACGCCCGCAACCCCGTCGCCCGCTACCAGCGCACCAACGGCGACCACCACGTCGAAATCCGCAGCGTGGGGGAGTGGTTCGACCTCGAGACAACCGACCACCCCGGCATCGTCCGCGACGCCTTCCGCCTGCTGTGGGAGGAACTGCGCCGCCACTTCCCCGACGCCGTCATCCTCGGCTCGCCCTCCCAGACCGGCCGGGACCTGTGGACCCGCACCATCCCCCGCCGGGGCAAACACGCCGACGGCTTCCCCGTCCTGTCCGAGGAACTGCGCGGCCTGCTGCACGCCACCGCAGGACAGGGCCGCAACGAACTCCTCACCCCGCCCAGCGTCCCGGAGCAACTGCCCGCGCTGATCGAATACGACCGCACCTTCGCCTACGCCAAACACACCTGGAAGTCCCCGGTCGGTGCCCCCCGCCGCGTCACCGGCAAGGCCTTCGCCTCCTGGCCGGTCAAGCAACAGCACGACGCCCTCTACGGCTGCGGCCACTGGCACATCCGCGTCACCGTCCCCAACGGCTGGAACCACGTCGGCCTGCTGCCCGCCCCCGCCCCCGGCGACCGCGCCTGGAACTACCCGGCTGCGCCCGGCACCACCTTCACCACCTGGGCCGGCGGACCCGAAGTCCACACCGCCCTGACCAACCCCCTGACGCCGTGGAAGGTGGAGATCCTCGACGGCATCCTGTGGGAGGCAGGCAAACCCCTCGACGAATGGTCCAAGAAACTCAAGGACACCTGGACGAACCTCTCCGCCCAGGCCCACTTCCAGGGCGACGCCCAGCAGTCCCGGGCCGCCCACCTCGCCTCCCGCGCGGTGCGCTCCATCCTGCTCTATGGCATCGGTTCCTTCGCCCAGCGTCCCCGCATGGTCACCGGCACCACCCCCCGCAGCATGGAACGCGACGTACCCCCGGACGCCGAAATCGTCGGCTTCGACGACGACCTGATCACCTGGCAGAAACCCACCGGCTTCGCCCGCGACCCCAACGCCCACCCCGAATGGGCCGCCGCCATCTGGTCCGCCGCACGCGCCGCCCTGCTCACCCAGTACCACCGCGACGACGACACCCACGCCGGAGCCCTGCACACCCCGCCCGGCACCGTCGTCGCCTTCCGCACCGACGCCCTCTACCTCACCCAGCCCCAGCACTGGCCCTACCACCACCGCCCCGGCGACTACCTCCTCAAGGGCCACCTCTCCGGCCCCGTCAACGCCCCCACCAGCGAAGAAGAACTCCTCACCCTGCGCGACACCGGCCGCCAGAACAACGCACCGGAAGAAGCCTGATGCCGCCCCGCCGCCGACCCACCCCCCAGCCCGCACACAACGAAGCCGCCCAACTCGCCGACCAACTCCAGCAAGCCGGCTACACCAAACGCGACATCGCCCGCATCATCGACCGCGACCCCTCCCTGGTCTCGCAGTTCTACACCAAGAACAAAGGCGCCGCCTTCGTCCCCGCCCTGCGCGAAGTCCTCACCGCTGTGCAGACCGGCGGCATCACCGACCTGCCCGAACTCACCGCCATCGCCGCCCGCCACACCCACCGGCGCACCACCGCCTCCGGTGCCCGCGCCCGCGTCCGCGGCAAAGCCCTCCTGATCACCCCCACCGGCTCCGGCACCGGACGCGTCGGCGCCCAGGCCATCGCCTCCGGCTCCGCCCGCCTGCGCCCCCTGATCGCCGAAGCCGCCCGCCGCGGCCTGCGCCTGGCCTTCACCGTCCGCCTGGCCAAGACCGCCTACCTGCACCCCTCCGGCAGCCGCACCGACTCACCCGGCATCCGCCGCGACGTCATCCAGCGCGCCGACCACACCGAAGAACGCTCCTACGGCTCCGCCCAGACCGGCGGCTTCGACGCCGCCGACTTCGCCCGCCGCGTCAACGCCGCCGGAGGCGACGTCACCGCAGCCGTGCACCAGTGGCTGGTGGAGACCGGACGCATCCACTCGGACGCCCACATCCTCCACCTCGAAATCCGCACCTGGCGCCCGCGCTGACCACTCCGCCACAGCACACCGGCAACTCCCTGGCACACCGTCGTGCCCACGTACCGGTGACGGACAGCGGTAAGTTGAACACCATGGTGCTGTCGTCGGGGGAACGCGTGAGGGCCGCGATCGCCGCGCTCATGCAGTTGACGGGAGAGACACAGGCCGATCTCGCCATGGCGCTGGGACTCAGCCAGGCACAGGTCAGCCGCCGCCAGTCCGGCGCCGCGGCATGGCCCCTGGACGACTGCGACCGTGTGGCGGCCCACTACGCCATCGACGTACTTGATCTCCTGGCCGGCCCCACCCGCGCGTGCGAAGGCCTGCCGGCGACGCGCCGACGCACTCCTCAGCGCCAGTAGCTCCAGAAACTGCCGGAAATCCCCAAAACGAGCGACACCTTGATCGGGCTATGTCTTCGCCGACGTCCGGCGCGGGACAGCGCCCGGAGGGCGCCATCCGCGGTCACCGTTCTGCCGCCCTCCGACCCGGACGGGTGCTCCCGGCGGCGTCTCGGTGTACTACTCCGTTTTGGGCGCGGCCCTCAGTGACAGGCTTCAAGCGTGATCAACGATTCCGGGGCCGGAGGAGGATCACAGAGACGGTGCTGAAGGGGTCTGCTGCCAGGGTTGGCGGACGCGGGTGACCTCGACGGTCGCCTCGGGGCAGCTGTCGAGGACATCGGTGGGTGCGGACCGTTCGGCGGGGTCGATGGCGAGTCCCCGCGAGTTTTGACGGCCCCAGTTGGTTGCGTAGGTGCAGCGGTAGCCGCCCGGGGGCTGCCAGGTGGCCGGGTCCTGGTCGGCCCGACCCTGGGCAGGCCCCGGTGACTGGCTGCGGACACGGCGATCAGAGCACGGGGGGCGTCGCCGGTCCCCCCGGCCCCTGGCACCACACAGGGGCGGGGGCCTCCGGCTACAGCCGTGGAGCGTTCCGACCGGCTCCGGCGGTACAGCTGTCACCGCCCCCACACCGCCGCCAGCGGCCGAGCCCCGATCCGTGGCGGCACCGACTTGTCCGACTGGTCACCTGGGGCTGCTGCAAGGCCCCCAAAAAAAGGACACGCTCTCTTGCCGGCCTGGTCCAGGCCGGCAAGAGAGCGTGTCAGCGGCGATTGCCGTCGTTCCGGCGGGCGATCCTGATCCGGACCGTGGAACCGGGCAACCACTTGGCGACGGACGGCCGCGATCGTGGTTCACCAGTCCCTGGTGAGACGGGCAGAGTCACAGGTTCTCTTGGATGCGGTCGATGAGAGCTCGCAGCGACTCTCCCTGTGAGGCTGTCAGCGTTCCCTCGTCAACCTGCTGAGTGGTCCAGTCTCCGATGTCGTCCAGCCGCGCCAGGGCCCGGTCCACGTGCTGGTCGGTGCTCTGCGCACCGCCCGCCACGTAGGTGGTCCAGGCGGCCTTGACGGAGGTCTGGACCTGCCGGGCCTTTTCGTTTGCCGTCGGCGCGCCCGGAGCGTCCAGGCCCGCCACGAGGTCGCGCAGTTCTCTGGCTGCTTCCTTGGCTTCGCCGAGGCCGCCGAGGACGGCGTCGACGCCGAAGCTGTAGGACCCCGATCCGACTTCGAACACGGCGGCCCCGTCGTCCATCCGGAGGAACCGCACACCCTTGGCGTCGTCGGCCGGCCGGCCGCTCTCGGTGACCGCCCAACGGGTCTTGGTCGGCACGTGGACCTCCGCGACGGTGTTGACCAGCACCCTCACCTTCAGATCGACAGCGCCGTCGTGGGCGCTCCACTTCGACGACAGGCGGCCATAAACGGTCCTGAGGGTTCCGGAGCCCTCCGTCAGATTTCCGCCGGGCACCGGCGCGATCCGAGAGCGCTTGTAGCCGGGCTCTATCGCCGAGAGGCCACCGATGTTCTGGAACATCCAGTCACCCACGGCGCCGTAGGCGTAGTGGTTGAAGGAGTTCATGTCGACCGGGCCGAAGTCGCCGTTGGGCATGATCGAGTTCCAGCGTTCCCACATGGTGGTGGCGCCGTTGGCGACCTCGTAGCCCCAGGACGGGTAGTCCTTGTGCAGCAGCATCTTGTAGGCGAGGTCGTCCCGGCCGATCTTGCTCAGCGCGGGCAGCAGCAGCGGTGTGCCGATGAAGCCGGTCCGCAGGTGGTAGTCGGTGAGCGCCAGTTTGGCCACGAACTTGCTCCCGACCTTCTCGGCCAGTGCAGGATCCGGGACCAGGTCCATGCCGAGGGCCAGCGCGTATCCGGTCTGCGAGTTGCGCTTGACGGTGCCGTCGGCGGCGACGTACGCCTTGGTGAAGGCGTCGCGGATATCGGCGGAGCGCCTGCTGTAGTCGGCGGCCGCCGCGTCATCACCCAGGGCCTTGGCCATTTCGGCCATCATGCGGGCGTTCTCGGCGTAGTAGGCCGTGCCCAGGATGCCCTGCTCGGTCGGGTCGTCCAGGTGCAGCCAGTCGTTGGTGAAGAAGGTGGTGCGGCCGGGTTCGAGGAGGGCCGCTCCCGCGCTGGTGCGCACGAACTGGAAGAACTTCTGCATGGCGGGGTAGTTCTCGCGGAGGATACGGGTGTCGTCGTAGGAGCGCCACACCTGGTACGGCACGGTGATCATCACGTCGGACCACCCGACACCGCTGTCGCCGAACTGGCCCTGCGGGGTCGGTACGACCGCCGGCAGGTCACTGTTGGCGTACTGGGAGTTGCGTACGTCCGCCATCCAGTGGGACAGGAAAGCGCGGGTGTCGACCAGGTAGTTGGCCGTCGGCGCGAACAGGCTGATGTCGCCTGTCCAGCCCAGGCGTTCGTCGCGGGCCGGGGTGTCGGTGGGGATGGAGAGGAAGTTGCCGCGCTGGCTCCAGGAGATGTTGCTCACCAGTTGGTTGAGCATGCCGTCCGAGGTCTTCAGCGTGCCGGTGGCGGGGAGGTCGGATCCCCATACGGCGCCCTTGACGTCCAGGAGAGCGGGAGGTTCGTTCACCCCGGTGATCTCGATGTAGCGGAACCCGTGCTGGGTGAAGGTGGGTTCGTAGGTGACCGTTCCGGTCTCGGCGAAGGTGTAGAGGTCGGTGACCTTGGCACTGCGGAAGTTGTCGGTGTAGAGGGTGCCGTTCTTGTTGAGCACCTCCGCGTAGCGGATCTTGACTGTCTGGCCGGTGGAGCCGGTCAGCTCCAGCCGTGACACGCCGACCATGTTCTGGCCGAGGTCGTAGACGTAGGTCCCGGCTGTGGGCTCGGTCATCTTCTGGGCCTGGAGCACCTGGGTCTGACGCACCGGCTCGTCGCTCTGCGGGACCAGGAGGGCGGTGCGGGACGTAAGGCTCGCGGCGGGCTCCCACTTCGCGTCGTCGAATTCCGGCCGGCTCCAGTCCGACGGCTTCAGACGGGCGTCATAGATCTCGCCGTCCTGCAGGTCGGCCTTCGTGAAGGGGCCGTCCGAGGCCTTCCACGAACCGTCCGTGGCGATCCACTGGATCGAGCCGTCGGTGTAGGTGATGCACACCTTCGCGACCAGTGCGGGAGTGTCCCCGTACTGGCGGCTCCAGCCGAGCCCGACCTTGCCGGCCCACCAGCCGTCCGCCAGGGACGCACCGATCGCGTTGTCGCCGCTGTTGAGCAGCTTCGTCACGTCGTAGGTCTGGGACTGGATGCGCTTGTGGTAGTTCATCCAGCCCGGGGCGAGCACCTGGTCACCGACCGGCTTGCCGTTGATCTCCAGTTGGTAGAGGCCGAGTGCCGATGCGTAGACGCGCGCGGAGGCCACCTCCTTGCCGGCCTTGGTCGCGAAGTCCTTGCGCAGCAGCGGCAGCGGCCGGGCCGCGGGTCCGTAGAGGGCGTCCGTGGTGCCGGAGACCGCGAGGGCGGAGTCGACGATCTCACCGCCGGTGAACGGGTTCCGGCCGGAGGCGAAGTCGGTGTCGAGCAGCGTGCCGCCGTCGGTGCCGGTCACGACGGCGTCGTAGACGGTTTCCCGTTCGCCGCAACACGCGGTCGTACGCAAACCGATGTAGCCCTTGGTGAACGTGGCGTCGGTGAAGGTGCTGACCAGCTTGCCGTCGAGCGTCGTCTTGATGGTCGTACCCGCCGCGTCATAGCGGACGGTGTGCCGGCCGGCGAGGAGACCGGCGTTGGTGAAGCCGTGGGGTGCGAGATCCACCTGCTGAACCACGCTGTAGTTGCCCTTGACCTGCTTACGCAGTCTCAGCATCGGGGTGGAGCCCGTGACGTTGAACTGCCACATGTACCCGTTGCTCACATCCGAGGCACGCAGGAATGCCGAAAGCAGCGCTGTCGAGGTAAGTGTTGCGCGGAAGCTGTGGCACGGAGGAGTTGATGCTCCTCCGTGCCACAGCGCTACACCGGTGTTTTGGCGGTGCCTTGCTTCGTCGACCGGTCGCGGAGAGGGAGGTCCGTGGAGGTGGGGGCGCCGTGGTGGAGGAGGGCGAGGGCGGGGGAGGTGGCCACGGTGGTGATGAGGGCCATGAGGACCAGCATGGTGAAGACCTCAGAGCTGATCACGCCGAGGTCGAGACCGATGTTGAGTACGACGAGCTCGGTGAGGCCGCGGCAGTTCATGAGGGCGCCGATGGTGAGGGAGTCTCGCCAGGAGCGGCCCGTGAGGCGGGCGGTGAGGGCGCTGCCGCCCCATTTGCCGAAGGCCGCGACGATCAGGATGGCGCCGGCCCACAGCCATGCCGAGGCATTGTCACCCAGCAGTCCGAAGTTGGTGCGCAGGCCTGTCTGGACGAAGAAGAGGGGCAGCAGCACCGGTACGACGAAGGCTCCGAGCCGGGTGGTGGAGCGGGCCACGGTCGGCGAGTCGCGGGGGACGATCGTCCCGAAGACGAAGGCGCCGAACAGGGAGTGAACGCCGATCTCATCGGTGGCCAGGGAGGCCAGACAGGCGCCGCTGAAGAGCAGGGCCAGGACGAGGCCGTCGCGTGGCTGGGTGGCACGGCGCACCCAGAGCGCCAGCAGAGGGCGAACCACGTAGAGCATCGCCAGGAGGAACGAGGCCGCCAGGGCGGCCGTCGTCAGGGCGTCGAGGGCCGAGCCGCTGCCTGCGATGGCGACCACCACAGCCAGCAGACACCAGGCGGCGACGTCGTCGACGGCGGCGCAGGCGATCGCTAGGGCGGCGAGTGGGGTGCCGGTCAGTCCGCGGTCGGCGAGAATCCTGGCCAGCACGGGAAACGCCGTGATGCTCATGGACACGGCTATGAACAGCACGAACGGCGTGCGCCCGACGCCCTTGGGAGCCAGCGGACCATACATCGCCAAGGCCAGCAGGGCACCACACACGGCGGGCAGGGCGATACTCACCTGGCTGACGGCGAGAGCAGTGCGGCTGTGGCCGCGCAGCGTTGCCAGGTCGAGTTCCGTGCCGATCAGGAACATGAAGGACAGCAGGCCGAGCTGCCCCAGTCCGTCGAGGAAGGGCGTGGTGGACGAGGAGAGCAGCCAGTGCTGTCCTTCGGGCCAGAGCGCGCCGAACAGTGAGGGGCCCAGCGCGATGCCCATGGCTATCTCACCGATCACGGGTGGCTGACCCAGCCGACGGAAGACGGCGCCTCCCAACTGGCAGGTGAGGACCACCGCGGGAACGGCGAGGAGGATCTGGGTCAGGGGAAGGGAGCTGGAAGTCACACCTACTCCTCACAGGGGTGCGCAGACAGGGGACGGGGCCCGCCGGATCCTTGCCTGGGAAAAGGCCGGATCGGGCTGGCCCCGTCAGGTGGTCAGTCCGCTGTGAGCGGATGGATGCCAGTGCCCTGCCCGGGCCCCTGGCTCAGACCTCGTAGTCGAGAGTCCATTCGGCTGGCTTGCCCATGTGCATGACGAAGCTGCCGCTGCCGGTCAGACCGGCCAGCTCGCCGCTGCCCGAGCCGGGAACCACGGTCAGATCGGCCTTGACAGTGCCGTCGGCGAATTCACCCTCGTGGCGCAGTACGAAGCTGCCGCTGCGTCCGGCCAGCGTGGTGGTGATGTGCTCGACACCGATGAAGGTGACCGCGGCTCCTTCCTGCTCCGGGTAGACCAGCAGGTACTCGACCGTGCTCCCTTCGGTCTCGATGTCGCCCCGGTAAGCGTTGCCTACCTCGGCCCGGTGCAACTTGGGGGCGACACCTTCCGCGGTGAGCGGCTTCTCGTCCCAGCTCTTGTTGTCGAACTGTCCGGCTGCGTGACTCATCTTTGCTCCAAGACTTCGATTGCTTTGCTGTGTGTTCTGCCTCGTCCTCGGGGAACCATCCCGCAGACGGGGTCAGTTGGAGGCGCCTGCCGACCGGTTCGCGTCGGCATCGGCAGGCTTCGGCGCTTCGGGTGCTCCCCGCAGCGGTACCTCACGCAGGGCCAAGGACACCGGCACAGCGAGTGCCATCACCACCGCCGCGATCCAAAACACCGGGTGCAGAGCATCGGCCAGTACCTCCGGGCGTACCGTGCCCGCGGAGTGCCCGTCCAACCGCGTCGCCATCACCGCGCCGAGCACCGCGAGCGCGACCGGGCCGCCGAGCATCCGCCAGAACTGGATCTGACTCGTACCCACACCGATCTGCTCCATCGGCAGGGCGCTCTGCATCACCAGCGTGGTCAGCGGAAGCACCGTACCCAGGCCCGCGCCGACGAGCACGATGGACAGCACTGGCACCCATACTCCGGTGTCGGGGCGCACCAGCGTCAGAAGCACGAGCGCGAGCGCCGCCACCGCCATGGGCAGGGCGAACAGGTAACGGTAGCGCGGCACTTGGTGGACCACCCGGCCGGCGAGCATGCTGGTCACCACGAGTGCCAGCATCATCGGGGCCAGCAGGTTGCCCGAGGAGGTCGCGGACGAGCCCAGCACACCCTGGTACATCAGCGGCACCAGGTAGACCGCGCCCATCATCGCGAACGCGGACAGGAACGCCGTGCCGATGAGCACCGTGAAGGTGCGGTTGCGGAACAGGCCGAACGGCACGATCGGGTGCGCGGCGCGGGCCTCTACCCGGCCGAACAGCGTAAGCAGGACGACCCCGGCCAGCAGCGGACCCCAGACGATCGGCTCGCCCCAGCCGTGTCCCTCGCCAGCCCAGGACAGCCCCAGCAGCAGCGGCACTATCCCGGCAGCCAGGGTCACGGCGCCCGGGAAGTCGATGTCCCGCCATACCGCGTCCGTACGGATCATCGGCAGTGCCGCAGCCACGACGACGAGGGAGACGAGACCGACCGGCACATTGACGTAGAAGATCCAGCGCCAGTCCAGCGCGTCGGTGATCCAGCCGCCCAGCGGGGGGCCCAGCACCGAACTCAGGCCGAACAGCGAACCCGCCAGACCCTGGATCTTGCCCCGGCTCTCCGGCGGGTGGATCTCGCCCAGAGTGGTCAGACAGTTGGACAGCAGCAGTCCGCCGAACAGGCCCTGGAGACCACGCAGTGCGATGAGTTCCCCCATGCCCTGGGACAGCCCGCACAGCCAGGACGCGGCCATGAACCCGGCGATGCCGCACAGCAGGAACAGCTTGCGGCCGAACATGTCGCCGAGCTTCCCGCCGATCGGGATGACCACGGCACCGGCCACCATGTAGGAGGTGCCCACCCAGGTGTACAGCGACAGCCCGTCGAGATCCCGGGAGATCTGAGGCATGGCCGCACCGACCACCGACTGGTCGAGCGACGACAGCACCAGGGCGAGCAGCACACCGACGGTGGCGGCGGTCCGCTGCCCCGGGGTCAGCAGCGAGGCCCGGTCGGTCGGCGCGGGTGGCTTGGCGGGCGGGGCGGACTCTTCCGTGTCTTCGTTCACGTTGCCTTCCTGGGGCGATCTAGTGATTGCAGCGGACCGTGCGCGTTGTCCCGCGCTGGGCCCCCCTCGCGCAACGCACATGAGTGTGTACTGCACGTGGATGCGGTCCGGCGACTTCCGGCCAGATCGGGCTCGCGGATCAGTCGCGCCGGGCGAACACCGCCAGCCGCACCCGCCACACCTGCTGACGGGGAACGTCCGGGTCAGGCAGCGCCCGCAGCGCCGCCACCACCGGAGCAACCCGCTCGGCGAACTCCTCGTCGGACAGTCGCAGGACGAACGACGGCTCCCGGCGCTCCAGACTGCCGGCGAAGTCCGACGGCGACATGGCCCGCGGATGAGCGGCCGCCGGAGCGCTCGTCACCGGCTCCAGCCCCGCAGCCCCGCAGGCACCGGCAATCGCCTCCGGTGAGTCGGTTCGTGCCTGCTGGAGCTCGTCCAGCGCCGCCATCGTCGTCACCACGTCGTCCCGTACATCGGGCTCCGGGCTGCCGTGCAGCGCCAGCAGCCGGCCACCGAGCCGCATCACGCGGGCCGCCTCGGCGACCGCCCGGTCCAGGTCGCCCACCAGGTGCAGGACGTGCGCGAACAGCACATTGGCGAACGACTCCGAGGCGAACGGCAGCGCGGCGGCGTCGGCGCACACCACGGCGGGACCCAACCGGTCGGCGGCCTGCCGCAGCATCGGCAGCGACAGGTCTGCTCCCACCACGTGGCGTTCCGCCGCGAGCAGCGCCGCCGCCACCGCCCCGGTGCCCACGCCCACGTCGAGGACGGTGCCCGGGACCAGGTGCGGCAGCAGGTCACCGGCGGCCTGCCGGCCCCGTTCGAGGCCGCCGCGCGCCGCATCGTACGATGCCGCCTGACGGTCGAAGGCCACGCTCATCGGTCAGCGGGCCAACAGCTCGAAGGCGATCGCGGGACGGCCGCCGAATCGTTCCCCGGTGAACTTCGCGAACTGGGTGAGCGGAGTGCGCACGTCGGCCATCCGCGGGCCCAGCGCGGCCAGGTAGGCACTGTGCGCCTCCAGCGACTCCACCGCCCGATCCAGCGAGTCGGTGATGTCGACGGCGTGCGTGGGCTGCGGGGAGCTGGCGATCGCCACGTACTTCACGGCGTCCCACGGCTCCAGACCGAGCTCGGGGAAGATCCAGCGGTTGCCCGCGTCGCCCACGGCGTCCAGCAGGGCCCGTCCCGCGTTGCGGTGGTCCGGCGTGTTCCACTTGCCGCTGCCGAACAGGTCATGGTGATTGAAGCCCACCACCAGCTCCGGCTGGAACCGGCGTATGGACGCGGCCAGATCACGGCGAAGCGGCAACCCGTACTCGATGGTCCCGTCCGGATGGTCGAGGAACTCGACCCGCTCCACGCCCACGATCCTCGCCGCAGCGATCTGCTCCTCGGCACGGGCGGCGGCGGCAGCCTCGGGCTCCATCGAGTTGATGCCCGCCTCCCCCCGCGTCATCAGCAGGTATGCGACATCCTTGCCCTTGTCGGTCCATGCGGCGACGGCTCCGGCCGCGCCGAACTCGATGTCGTCGGGGTGTGCCACCGCCACGAGGGCGCGTTCCCAGTCGTCGGGCAGCTGGGCAAGCTCGTTCTCGCTCATGACCGGCTTCTCGATTCTTCTCGCAGGACGCGGATCCAATGCCACCCAAGCACGGTCCGGCCGGCGAATCATGCTCAATCCTGCTCAACCCCGCACGCCGGTTGGTGAAACCTTGGTCAAGCGGGCCGCACGCGCAGATTTGAGCAGCCGCTCGTGCCCTGTGCCTTTAAGTTCCCGAACAAACATCCATGGTGAATTCCCCATGACAAAGAGGAAGCCATGTCCCCGCACGCAAGGCTGCGCGCCGTTACTTTCGACTGCCCCGACCCCGGAAAAATGGCCGAGTTCTATCGGGCGTTCGCCGGATGGGAGGTGTCCCACAGCGACGACTCCTTCGTCGGACTCGTCAGCCAGGACGGGCTGTGGATCGGCTTCCAGAGAGTCGACGGGTACCGGGCACCGCAGTGGCCAGGGCAGGACATCCCGCAGCAGTGCCACTTCGACTTCGGTGCATCCGACCTCGACGCCGCGGAGGAGCGGCTGACCGAACTCGGGGCGGACAAGCCCGCTCACCAGCCGGGCGGTGACCGCTGGCGGGTCTTCACCGACCCGGCAGGCCATCCCTTCTGCGTCAGCCGCGCCTGACCGCGCCCGTACCAAGGAGACCCCTCGTGCCCGACTACGACGTCATCGTCGTGGGTGCTCGCTGTGGCGGCGCCCCGACGTCCATGCTCCTCGCCCGCGCCGGATACCGGGTGCTGCTGCTGGACCGTGCCACCTTTCCGTCGGACACCCTGTCCACCAACTACATACACCAGCCCGGCGTCGCCCGCCTGGCCCGCTGGGGCCTGCTCGACCAGGTCGTCGCCTCCGGCTGCCCGCCCCTGGAGCGGATGCGTTACCGGCTCGGGGACGTCGAACTGTCCGGCTGTGCCAGCGGCGTGGACGGGCACCGCGCCGCCTACGCGCCCCGCCGGCACGTGCTGGACAAGATCCTCGTCGACGCCGCGGTGGTGGCCGGCGTCGAACTGCGCGAGGGCGCCTCCGTGAGCGGCCTACGCCGCCGTGGCGAGCGGGTGACCGGCGTCGAGTACACCGCCTCCGGCCCCCGGCACACCGCGGACGCAACACTGGTGGTCGGCGCCGACGGCATGCGCTCCACCGTCGCCCGCCTCGCGGGGGCCCGCCGCCGGATCTCCGACGCCCGTATGACCTGTGCGTACTACACCTTCTGGGAGGATGTGCCGGCCGACTTCGAGCTCTACGAGAGTCCCGGGCGCTGGGTCGGCGCGGTCCCCACCCACGACAACGCCACCCTGGTCGCCACGTACTTCCCCCAGGACGAGTTCGCCTCCATCCGCTCCCGCGCCAAGGAGACCTATCTGGAGACCATCCGTACCACGGCTCCCGGCCTGTGGGAGCGGATGGAGGGCAAGCGGCAGACTGAGCGGCTGCGGGGCACCGGCGACCAGCAAAACTTCTTCCGCACCGCGCACGGCCCCGGCTGGGTTCTGGTCGGCGACGCCGGCCACCACAAGGACTCCATCAGCGCCCGCGGCATCACCGACGCCTTCCTCCAGGCCGAACTGCTCACTGAGGGCATAGGCACCGACCTGCACGACGAGGAACTGCTCGACAAGGCCCTGCACACCTTCGGCGAACAGCGCGACCAGGAACTCATGGAGAGCTACCAAGCCACCCTCACGGTCGCCCGGCTCGACGCGCGAGAGCAGCGCACCGCGCTGCTGCGCGTCATCCAGTCCGACCCCGAGCTGACCGTCAAGTACTTCGACACCGTCGCCGGGATCCGGCCGATCCGCGAGCTGTACACCCCCGAACTCATGGCCCGCCTCAGCCCGGTGGGATGAGCGCGACGCTCGGCGCCCGATGCGGCGTGACGGCAGGACGTGACACGAGGGCCGCCGGTACCCGAAGGGACCGGCGGCCCTCGCCGCATCGGTGGCCGCTCAGGCCGCCCCGGCGCCCGGCATCGCGATCTTCCGCGTCGTGTACATCCCCCAGTGCTGCGGCGTGAGCGCCAGATCGGACAGCGTCGCGTCGATGAACATGCGGTCCCAGGTGCCGCCGCCCTTCTCCGGGGAGATCCGCTCCTTGGTGTAGACGTCCCGGACGTCCTCCTCCATCCACGCCCGCATGTCGATCAGCGAGTAGTAGGACGCCAGCGACTTCATGTGGATGAACCAGTGGATACGGTCCGAGGTGCCGAACGCCTCCTCGTACAGGAGGACCGTCACTTCGCCGCCCTGCTTTGCGTTGATCGCCTCCGCCACGTCGCGGGCGAACTGCCGGCCCTCGGCGCGGAACTCGTAGGTCAGCTGGCCGACCCGGTGGATGAGGATGCCGGCCGTCGCCGAGTTCAGGGTCTCCTCGGGCAGCAGCGAGGTCTGGTGCTGCGCGGGCGGGACCACCGCGGCGCCGCCCAGCTTCGGGCGCTCGGCCTGCTCGTCGACGTCGAGGCCCGTGCCGTACATGCCGGTGAACTGGGGGAGCAGCACGGTCTCCTGCAGCGAGCCGTCCACGAACATGCGGTCCCAGGTGCCGCCGCCCTTCTCCGGGGAGATCCGCTCCTTGGTGAAGATGTCCCGGAAGCCCGCGTCGGTGCTGCCCATCCTCACCAGCGTCTCGTACGCCTCCAGCGACCTGACGTGGATCAGCCAGTGGATCTGGTCCTTGCGGCCGAACGTCTCCTCGTAGACGTACACCGACGCGACGCCCACCTGGTGGGTGTTGATGTACTCGGCCAGCTCCCGGGCGAACATCCGTGCCTCGGAGCGGAACTCGCTCTTGATCAGGCCCACCCGCTCCACGATCACCCCGGCGTTCGCCGAGTGCAGCAGCTGGTCGAGCGGAACCGACGTCTGGTACTGGGCGGACGGGATGGTGAATGCCTCCGGCGGCATCACAATGGGCGACTCGTCGGACATGGCAAAGAACTCCTACTACATATCGGGGCAGAAGACGGAGCGTCCCGATTCTTCACGTGTGTCGGCCCTCGGATCTGCTCAGTATTGAGTGCTCAGGGCTTTACGGACTTCGTTGTCGCCCGCAATGGGGCTGTGAGAGGTTGGGGGCCATGACGACGTACATCGCGCTCCTGCGCGGCATCAATGTCGGCGGCAATGCCAAGATTGGCATGAAGGACCTGCGCGGCCTGTTCGCCGATATGGGATTCGAGTCCGCCCAGACGTATCTCCAGAGCGGGAACGTGGTGTTTGGCGCCCCGGACGGACCGGCCCCCGCCGAGCTTGCCGCGGGCATCGAGAAGCGCATCGAGTCCGACCTCGGCGTGTCCGTCACCGTACTGCTGCGCACGGCCGAATCCCTAGCCCGCACCCTCGCCGCGAACCCCTACCTCGACCGCGAGGACGACCCGACCAAGCTGCACGTCACCTTCCTCGCTGAGGCGCCGACCGCCGAGCAGGCAGGCCGGCTGGAGACGCCGGCCGGAGAGACCGCCGAATTCTCCCTGGCCGGCGACGAGATCCACCTGCACGTCCCCGGCGGCTACGGCAGGACCAAGCTCAACAACGCCTTCATCGAGCGGCGTCTTGGCATCCCCGCCACCACCCGCAACTGGAAGACGGTCAACGCCCTGCACGAGCTGGCCGCCGACGGCTGATCCGCCGCTCTATCGCCGGGCCGCCGACTGGCCCAGGTCCTCCCGCAGATGGCGGACGACGTCCGGCCGCCCGTCCTTGAGATAGAAGTGGTCGCCCGCCAGCACCCGCAGGGTGAACCGGTCCCCGGTGGTCTCGTGCCAGCCCGCCAGCTCGACACAGTCCACCTCGGGATCGTCCGCCCCCATGTAGGCGACGACCGGGCACGACAGCCGCGGACCCGGCAGCGGCTGGTAGAGCTCGTTCAGCTCGAAGTCGGCACGCAGCGCGGGCAGGAACGCCTCCAGCAGCTGCGGCTGGCCCAGGACTTCGACGGGCGTGCCGTTCAGGGCGCTCAGCTCCGCGAGGAACGCCTCGTCCGGCAGCATCGAGAACATCCGCCGCTGCGAGGGCAGTTGCGGCGCCCGCCGCCCCGACACCACCAGGGCCAGCGGGCCCCCGAACGGCCCTCCGGTGAAGCGGCGGGCCACCTCGTAGGCCACCACGGACCCCATGCTGTGCCCGAAGAACGCGTACGGCCGGTCCAGATGCCCCGAGAGGACCTCGCAGAGCGGGTCGAGCAGCTGCTCCACCCGCCGGTACGGCAGCTCGTGCAGCCGCGACTCCCGGCCCGGCAGCAGCACCGGGCACACATCGATGTCCGGCGCGAGCGCGGTCCGCCACGGCCGGAACAGCGCCGTACCGCCGCCCGCGTGGGCGAAGCAGAACAGCCGTGTCCTCGCCTCCGGCGCGAACCGGCCCGGTCCGCCCGCCAGCCACTTCTCCGACCGGTAGGGCCGCCGCGCCCGCTCCTGTGCCGCCGTCGGTCCCGCCACGGTCATCACTCCCTCGTCCGTTCCGCCGCCTGTGCCGTGCCGGTCCGTGCCGCGTCCGGCGCCGTCGCCCCGCCCGTACGGGCCAGCACCACGGAGGCGTTGAACCCGCCGAAGCCGAAGCTGCTGGAGAGCGCGAACTCCACCTCGGCCGTACGCGCCCGTCCGCCGGCGAAGCGGATCCCCTCGTCGATGGGGCATTCCAGGTTGGCGTTCGGATGCACGAAGCCACCGCGCAGCTGCACCACCGTCGCCACGGCCTCGACCACTCCCGCCGCGCACAGCCCGTGCCCCACCAGCCCCTTGGTCGCGTTCACCCATGGGCGGCCCGCGGCGGGGCCGAACACCCGCCGCAGTGCCCGCAGTTCCGTCTCGTCACCGAGCCGGGACGCCGTGCCGTGCGTGTTCACGTACCCGATCCGCTCCGCTGGGAGCCCGGCGCGCGCGAGGGCCGCGGACATCGTCCGCGCCTCACCGTCCTCGCTGGGGTCCGCGAGGCTGTTGCCGTCCAGCCGCACCGCCCAGCCGGGCAGCCCGGCCAGCGGGACGGCGTCCCGGGCCCGGGCATGCGCCGCCGACTCCAGCACCAGGCACGCCGCGGCCTGCGCGGGGACGAAGCCCTCCCGGTCGCGGTCGAAGGGCCGGCACCGCGTCGCGGGCCGGTCCGTACCGCGCCCGCCCGCCATCGCACCGAGGTTGAAGAACGCCTGCCGTTCCATCGGCGACAGCTCGGTCAGCGCGCCGATCACCAGACACACGTCGGCCTCGCCCGAGGCCACCAGCCGTGCCCCGTGGGCGAGGCCGACCGTGCCGCTCGCCGATGCGCCGCCCACCGTGCAGCCCTCCCCGGTGATACCGAGGACCTGACTGACCGTGCCCACGTGGTCGGTGTCCTGGAAGTGGAGGGCGTAGCGGGGCGGCAGATACGCCGGGTCCGCCTCGAACTTGGGGCGCACCCGCTCCGACTGCGCTCCGCCCAGATTGTGGCCGGCCACCACCAGGGCGGCCCGGCCCGGCTCCGGCGCCCCGCCGGCGCGGTGCAGCCCCGCCGACTCCCACGCCTCCAGCGCCACCGCCAGGGACGCCTGGACGGACAGTGGCGACCGCCCCGCCGTCCGCAGGGCGCCGCGCCGCAGCCGCTCGGGCATGTGCCGGCGGGCGGCCACGGCCTCGGCGAACACGAAGTCGCGCAGGTCGGCGGCGAGCACCGGTCCCGGCGCGCCCGGGGCGGTGCCGCCCGGGCGGGCCGCGACCCCGCTGCGGCCCGCCCGCAGGGCCTCGGCAAACGCGGCGGTGTCCGGCCCGAGCGCGCACAGCACGCCCGTGCCGGTGACCACGACGTCCGAGGTCACCCCCGCCCGCCGTGGTACCGGTCCAGCAGCTCGACGAGCGTCCGCAGGTCGTGCACCTGGTGGAACTCGGTGACCGGCACCTGGATGCCCAGATCCTCCATGGTCATGGTGACCACATCGGCCCGGTCGATGGAGTTGCAGCCCAGCTCGCTCAGCGAGCGGTCCAGGGTGATCGCCGCCGGGTCCAGGTCCGGGACCACCACCAGCACATTGCGCCGGATCGTCTCGAAGAGCGGCGACTGCTCGGTCAGCCGCCCGTGGTTGTCGATGTCCATCGTCCCGTCCGTTCTCGGTCTCGTGCCGTCGTGGTGCCGATCAGGTCCAGGCGTACTGGCGGTGGAAGTCCTTCGTCGCCGTGTGCACGAGCAGCCGCTCGGCCGGAAGGTGGGAGGCGTAGCGTTCGACGTCGACCGTGCGGTGCTTCTCCGGGACGAGGCAGCGCAGCGTCTCGGTCAGCAGCTCGGTGTACTCGCCGAAGGCGATCGGGGCCCGGCGGTCGAGCTGCTCCGCGATCCGCATCGGCGCCAGCGCAGCCCGCGAGCCGGGGTCGACCACACCGCTGAAGAACTCGGAGGAGCAGCCCGAGCCGTACGAGTACAGGCCCACCCGGCTGGGACGCTCCAGCGCCGCGTGGTCGACGAGGCTGGCCAGCGCCAGGTACACGGAACCGGAGCACAGGTTGCCGACCAGCGCCGGATACACCAGCGACGGGGCGACCCGGCGCGCGAAGTCCTCCTCGACGACCTCCGGCGCCACATCGCCCGAAGCCCGCATCATCTTGCGGTGTCCCGCCTTCACCAGGCCGGCGAACGGGGTGTGCATCGCGAGCTGGTCGAAGGTGGTGACGAAGTCCGCGTCCTCCACCCGCGAGCGGTAGTCCTCGAAGCTGTTCGTCAGACAGTCCAGGTACGCGAACAGGGACCGGTCGACGTCGGCGATGTCGAACTCGGGCGTGGGCCGCGCCGAGTCCATCGTCTCGTAGCTGTAATTGCCGAACGCGCCCAGGTCGGCGGCGAGGACGCGGGGAGCGTCGCCGATCAGGACGGCCGCCGCGCCGTGCCCGGTGGCCGGCTCGGCGAGCCCCGCCCGCTCGTCGACGAGGGCCACGTCCGTCGCGATCACCAGGGCCTTGCCGCCCGGGGACACCCCCGACGCGGCGTACCCGATGGCGAGCTGGACCGCGGCCGTTGCGGCGTAGCAGGCCTGCTTGACCTCCACCAGGCGGCAGTTCCGGCTCAGCCCCAGATATTCGTGGACGTAGCTGGACACCGACTTGCTGTAGTCGATGCCCGATTCGGTGGAGGTCACCAGCAGCTCTATCCGCTCCCGCTCCGGCGGGGACAGCGCGTCCACCAGCGGCCTCGCGGCGTTGACCGCGTTGGTCACGGGATCCTCGAAGGGCAGGCCGACGGAGCGCTCGCGCATCATGATGTTGCCGACGCGCGCGAGGTCCATCCCCCGCCCGGCGACCAGCTCGGTCACCGGGATACGGGCCAGCCCGGCGTAGACGTTCAGCGCCTCGATGCCGTAGCGGGGCGGTGTCGTGGAGTCCGAGGTCCGCGTCATGTCAGCGCCGCTTCGTCGTACAGAGCAGTTCGATGAGGGCGTCGATGTCGGGGACCTCGCTGAAGCGGGACATCGGCTCGGACACGCCGAGCCGCTCCATCAGCGCGAGGATGATCTCGACCCGGTCGACGGAGTCGGCGCCCAGGTCCTTCAGATGCCGGTCACCGCTGATGTTCTCGCGGGGCACGCCCGGCAGGATCGTGACGATCGTGTCGTGGACGATCCGGGCGGTCTCGGCGCGGTCCGCGCCGGCGGTCTGTGTCATGGGCGTACCGCTTCCTGAGTGGTCGTGAGCGTGCAGACGGCGAGGGCGCGGCCGGTGCGCGCGTCACCGAGGACCAGGTCGACGAGTTCGGTGCCGGACGGGTCCCCGGGCCGGTTCCAGGCTCGTACGCCGATGGAGAGGACGGCGTCGAGGTCGGCGTTGCCGAGGTAGCACAGCCGCTGGTCCACGACGATCCGGTCGAGGAACGCGGTGTCGGGGCGGCCCAGCGCACGCCAGTATCGCAGCAGTGCCCAGTCGACGATGG
>NZ_JBHXJE010000010.1:0-3201 GCF_042723275.1 Streptomyces sp. NPDC058373
GGGGCACCCCTCCTGTCCGTGTACTGAGGTTGCCGTGGCCGACGGCGGACCTGTCAGTGTTCAGCGCTCGTCCCAGCGGCCTTCGTGGAAGGCGCGCCGATGCCCGTCGTGTATGTAATCGAGGTGATCACCGTGCGGGATGGCGGCGTGTCCGCAGTTCATCCCGTGCTGATGTTCATATCCCTCGTGCACGGCGTGTGTGGGATTCACGCAATCGTCCACACGGTCGCCGTGCACGCGGTGAAGATGGCCGTGGTGTGCGTAGTCGGTGTGGTCATGACGCGGAAGCGCTACGTGACCTCAACCGGGACCATGCTGGTGGGGATGGGCCGGGACGGGCTGGTGCGCCGCAGCTGTGGGCATCTCGCTGGCTCCTTCTCAGTCGTACTGTCTGGAAGGCGCCGACTTCGCTTGCCGCGCGACGAGACAAGAGGATGTCCGGCATTTCCACCCCCTAACTCTGTTCGAGGGACACCGCCTGCGGCTCAGGTGGCGCAGATGACCCTCACCAGAAGGGTGGCGTGACAGACGAAATGCTCAGAGGCTGTCAGATCACCGACTGGTCGAGTACGGCAGCAGGGCCATTTCGCGCGCGTTCTTGATCGCGGTGGCGATCTGTCGTTGCTGTTGAGCGCTGACGCGCGTCACCCGGCGGCTGCGGATCTTGCCCCGGTCGGACATGAACTTCCGCAGCAGGTCCGTGTCCTTGTAGTCGATGTAGGTGATCTTGGCCGCGTCAAGGGGGTTCGGGCGATTCTTGGCGGGCTTGCGGGGGTCCTGTCGGCGAGCCATCGGTTCTCCTGGGAGTTGTGGGGTCGGGGATCGGGCGGCCGGTCGTCAGCGCACCGGGTCGAGAAGGGAGTCGAACGCGGCCGGCAGCCTTTTCCAGCTGTCGCGTCCCGCTCGGAATTCAGCATCGGTCAGCAGGCAGGAGTCCAGCAGGGCGGTGAGTCCCTGCCGGTCGAGACTGGGGGAGATGAACACCAGGTGCTGGCATCGGTCGCCGTGGTCCGGGTGCCAGTCCAGCGCGGCCGCCGCGCGGCGGAACGGCGGAACCATCTCCCAGGCGGCATCCGGCAAGGAGGCGAGCCAGGGGCCGACGTCCTCGACGCACAGGGCGCCTCCGGCCGCGTCCCAGGACAGGAGAGTGTCGGGCCGGTCCGCCAGCCAGAATCGCCCCCGACTGCGAGCGGCCGCGCAGCTCAGGTCCTCCAAGGCGTCGTACAGGCGTTCAGGGTGGAAGGGGCGGTGCTTGCGCCACACGAGGGTGCTCACCCCGGCTTCCTCTGCCTCCTGCGGGAGGAGGGCGCAGGCCGGGTGCTGGCCGGCGCCGGCCGCTTCGACGTCGAACCCGGCGAGGGCCAGTTCCAGCAGCTCTTCTGATCCCGCGGCGGTGCGCCGTGCGGTGGGGTGCATCTGGCCGATCAGCGCCAGGTCCTCCTCGTCTGCCGCTTCGTCCTCCGTGAGGGCGATGACGGAGGCGTATTCGAGCTGTCTGGCCCATGTGTCACCGACCGTCCGCTGGTCCTCGGCTGCGGCGGGCAAGCCGGCCTCGGCAAGGTCGTCGCCGTTGACGAGGTAAGGCAGCACGAGGGCGGGATGCACAGCCGTGATCACGCTGGTCACCTCCATCAGCCCTTCGCCATGTGCGGCGACGACTTCGGCCATCGGCTTCGGTTCGACGGAGTCCCACAGCTCGACGATGGCCGTTCGGGTCACGCCGTCGGTGGCCAGGCGCTCCAGCTCCGGCATCAGGTCCTCACGCAGAGCGCAGCACGCGCAGTCGTTCACCAGGCTGGCGTCACCACGGGACAGCACTTCGGAGGCGTTCCTCACGCTACGGTGCACTGCTCCGTCGCCCGCAGCCGTCAAGTCGTGGTGCAGGGCCACGCTGTGCGGCAACCCGCGGAGCAGTCCTTCCACCACCTCGGTGCGGGCTTCGGAGTGAAGTCCACCGACAAGGACGACGGGCAGCTTCCGGTCGCTCCCCATTACCGGCCCTCGCGCCGTCCGTAGCGGCGTTCGAAGCGCTCCACCCGGCCTGCCGTGTCCAGTACGCGGGCGGTACCGGTGTAGAAGGGGTGGCTCGCGGAGGAGATCTCCACGTCGACCACCGGATAGGTGTGTCCGTCCTCCCACTCGACGGTCCGGTCGCTGGTCAGGGTGGAGCGAGTGAGGAAGGCGAAGTCTGCGGCCTTGTCGCGGAAGACGACGGGGGCGTAGCTGGGGTGGATTCCGGGCTTCATGAGGGGTCCTAGAAGTGAGTCTCGGCGGAGGAGGTGGAGTCAGCGCTCTTCGCGGAAGTCGACGTGACGGCCGGCGGCCGGGTCGAACTTGCGCAGCACCAGCCGGTCGGGGTTGTTCCGCCGGTTCTTGCGGGTGACGTAGGTGTAGCCGGTCCCAGCGGTGGATCGGAGCTTGATGACCGGTCGTACTTCGTTGCGAGCCATGGCGCTACTATATGGCAATGGTTTCCATGTTCAAGAATGGGAGCCGGATCGACGAGAGGTAGGGAACCCCGTGTCCGCCCACTGCCAACTGACCGGCGCACAGCCGGGCTTCGGCAACAACATCTCCCACTCGCACCGCCGCACGTCACGCCGGTTCGATCCGAACATCCAGCGCAAGCGCTACTGGCTTCCCAGTGAGGGGCGGTACGTGCGCCTGACGCTCAGCGCCAGGGCGATCAAGACGGTCGACACGATCGGCATCGAAGCGGCTGTCGCACGTATCCGTGCACGGGGAGTGAAGGTCTGATGGCCAAGAAGAGCAAGATCGCGCAGAACGAGAAGCGCAAGGTGATCGTCGAGCGGTACGCCGCCCGGCGCGCGGAGCTGAAGGAGATCATCCGCCGCCCCGGCACTCCGGAGGCCGAGCGGACAGCCGCGGTACAGGAACTCCGGCGCCAGCCGCGGAACGCCAGCGCGACCAGAGTCCGTAACCGGGACAGCGTGGACGGCCGCCCTCGTGGCCACCTGCGGAAGTTCGGACTCTCCCGGGTCCGGGTGAGGGAGCAGGCGCACGCTGGATTTCTTCCCGGTGTGACGAAGTCCTCCTGGTGATTCTTGGTTGACGGGTGGTGGGGGGGGGGGGGGGGGGGCCCCCCCCCCCCGCAGTTTTGAAGCGACACCACCGCGACAATCGGCAACGAGTCTGACGAGCCGGCGCGCCGCCCACGCCCCGGAACACCCGGATGGCGCC
>NZ_JBHXJE010000010.1:3211-163664 GCF_042723275.1 Streptomyces sp. NPDC058373
TCCTCGCTGCGGGGTGGTCGGGGGTGGTTTTTTTTTTTTCATCTCCCTCCCGCCTGGTTTTGTGGGTGGGGGGGGGGGGGGGGGGCCCCCCCCCCCCCCCCCCCACCACCCGTTCTCTGTTCACGGACCACGACGGGCAGATGCGTCACGGATGCTGACGAGCAGGCGCGCAGACCAGGCCGGAGAACGCGAGGAGCGCGCCCCCAGCAGGGAACGCGCTCCTCACCTCAAGGCCGGACTGCTACAGCCCGTTCGGCGGTCAGTGGGCGTTGACGCCGCTCACCTCGTTGGGGGCCTCGTCAAGGTCGGTGCTGGCCAGCTGCTTGCCGCTCTCGATGTCGATGGCCACGAGCTTCTTGCTGGTCGGGTCGGAGACGTACGCGGTGTGGTCGCGGACAAACAGGGCCGGGCGGGGCTGCTGCCAGTCCAGCGGCTCCTTCCAGGAGTCGAGCACCGAGATCTTCTTCTCGACCTTGCCCGTCTCCGGGTCGATGACGTGGATCTTTCCGTCCGTGCCGAGCACGAGGGCCTCGCCGTGCGGGCCGCGGGCCAGCGAGCGGAAGGTGTAGCTGGTCCCCAGGTCGACCAGGCGCATCTTGCCGGTCTCCGTGTTGATCAGGGAGACCTTCTCGGGGCGCTCCAGCTCGGCGTCGGGGTCCTGCTTGTAGTCGCCGAGGACGACGGCCGACTCCTCGGAACCGGCCTGGTTGCCGATCCGCCCGTACTCGGTCGGGCTCTGGACCTTCTTGATGGCGCCGTCCTTGTAGACGAGGACGCCGTCCTCGCAGCCGATGACGACCGCTTCGTCCTTCGCGGCCGCCTCCCCGTGGACCTCGGGGCACTTCTCGCTGCGCGTGATCTCCTTCCGGTCCTTGTCCAGGACCTTGATGCCGGTGCGCTTCTCCTCCGTGCCGAGGGTCGTCACCAGTTCTCCGTTGGCGAGCTGGATGGCGACCCCGTGGTGCGGTGCGTCGGAGGAGTATGTCTCGCTCTTCGGCTTGGAGTCGCCGAGGTCGGCCGGGTCGAAGATGGTGACCTCGCCGGTGCCGTCGGAGAAGAGGATGGTCTGGCCCGCGTGGCGCACGACGTGACCGGGCTTGCTGCCCTTGAACTCGACGTCGGTCAACTTGCTGCCCACCGCGTCCATGACGCGGAAGCCGGTCGAGGTGGAGACCATCACGTGGCGGTCGTCGCCGGCCGGGTTGACGCGGTTGAACCCCTCCAGGGGTATGTCCTTGGCGACCTTCAGGGTCGTGCCGTCCAGGACGTAGAGGCCGCCGTCGTAGGTGGTGACGATCGGGTCCTTGACGGCCGTGGCCGAAGAGCCGGCCTTGTCGCTCTTCTCGCCGGTGCCGGCGGCCTCCTCCTTCCCACCGCCGCAAGCGGTGAGGGCGACGGAGGTCGCGAGGAGGACGGTGAGTGCGGCAGCCGTCCGGGGGCGGGCCATGTGCTTCATTCTGTGTTCTTTCCTCTCCATGACCGCCATTCATCGAGAATGACGGTGGGTGGCTATGGGGTACTCAGGCCGGTTGCGATGGACGCGGTGTTGGACCGCATCATTTCCAGGTAGGTCGCGGCGCCCTTCCCTTTCTCGGTCAGGGACTCGGAGAACAGGGGGACGACGTCCACCTCGGTGTCGGTCTCGCGCTTCAGCACCTGGGCCAGTCGGTCGGGCTGCGAGGAATCCACGAAGATCGCTCGGACGCCCGCCTTCTCGATCGAGGTGGAAAGCGATTTGAGGTCGGAGGCGCTCGGGGACGCGAGGGTCGTGCCGCTCGGGATGACGGCGCCCACGATCCGGAATCCGAAGCGCTCCGCGAGGTAACCGAACACGTGGTGGTTCGTGACTAGCTGACGCTTCTCCGAAGGTATGGCGACGAACTTGTCCCGCATCCATTCGGTGAGATCGTCCACCTTCTTTCCGTAGGTGGACGCGTTCTTCGCGACGGCGGCCTTGTCGACCCCCGCCACGTGGTCCGTCACCTGGTCGGCGATGAGATCGACGGCCTCGCGGACCCGCTCCGGGTCGGTCCAGAAGTGGGGGTCGGACGTACCGGCGCTCTCCCCGGACGCGTAGGTGATCGGGTCGACGGCGTCGCCCACCGCCACCGTGGCCACGCCGGCCTCCTCGGCGGCCTCCACATGGCGCAGGACGTTCTCCTCCAGGCCGAGGCCGTTGTACACGACCAGGTCGGCCTGTTCCATGGCGGCGGCCTGGGGAGCCGAGATGCCGAAGGAATGCGGATCGGCGTTGGCCTGCATCAGCACCGTCACATCGGCCTGGTCGCCCACGACGTTGCGGGTGATGTCGCCGAGGATGTTCGTCGTGACGACCACGGAGGGCCGGTCCTCCTCACCGGCCGCGCAACCGCTGACAGCCAGTGCCAGCACGCCCATCAGGCCGGCGAGGAACGCGAGGGCCGCCGACGAGCGCGTGCGCGAGGCCACGGGGCTGGTGCTCATCGTCCGGTCTCCACCATGTGTGTCGGAGTGAAGTCCAGGGGGAAGGTGCGGGCCACCCGAAGGTGGTCGTTGTAGTCGATCTCGTGGACCTTTCGCGCCGCGGCGTCGTTGACGTACGCGCGGGTGGTGTCGACCTCGATCGAGGCCGAGGCGCCACTCTTGGACAGCAGCTTCTTGTGGTCGGTGGCCTTCTTCGTCTCGATGTCGTACGCCGTGAGCCGGCCGTCCTTGCCGAGCGCGAGCAATGGGGCTCCCTCCCCAGCGGTGTTGACGGCGGTCACCGGTCCCGTCTCGATCCGCGTCCAGGCGCGGTCGGTGACATCGAGGACCCAGACGGCGTCGTCGCCCGAGGGGGCCGTCAGCGTGGTGCTCCCGGCGCGGTGGTGGAAGTCGACGGCCCGCTCGGAGGCGTTCACCCTCGTGCCGTAGGGGATCTTCTCGGCGGTGAACTCGCCCTTCTCCTGGCTGACCAGCAGCGCGCCGTCGGCACATCCGAAGACCACCCCGCGGCGGGTGACGGCCTCGCCGCTCACCTCTGCACACGACTCCTTCAGTGTGGTCGCGGAGCCGCCGTCCCGGTCACGGACCTCGACGGCGTCCTGGTCGGCGCCCGCCGCCGTGACCAGCAGATGCTCCTCGTAGGGCACGACCGACCCGTCGGCGGTGCCGGTCAGCGCGTCCGCCTTCGGGACGGAGCCGCCCTCCAGCTTCTTGCGGTCGAACAGCAGGTGGTCGCCGTCCGAGGAGGACATCGCGGTGACGGCCGGATCGCTGCTGACGTGGGTGATCTCCTTCCCCTTGAGAGTGCCGACGTCGCGGATCTTGGCGCGGTAGTAGTGGACGTGATCACCGTGATCCACCATCCAGGCCCCGGTGTCGACGATGTGTGTCGCGTCGCTGCTGCCGAGGTAGGCGAACCGGCCGTCGGTGCGCAGACTCTCCACTCCGCTGACCTTCTTCAGCGGAGTGACGTCCTCGGTGATCAGGTCCAGGACCCGAACCTCGCCCGTCTCTCCGTCGGCGAGTACAAGACGGGACTGCTGTTCAGAGGTTTCCTCGGCACCTTCCACATAGCCGTGGGGCTTCTCCGAGGCGACGGGCTTGTCGTCAGGCGTCGCGTCACTCTGGCTCTGACAGCCGACGAGCAAGGCGGTGCCTGCGAGGGTGGCGCAGGTGAGAGCTGCGGTGAGGGGTTTCTTCCTGAAGGTCATGACGCGTGCCCGTATTTCATGTGTGAGCGGTCTGTCGTGGTGGGGAGGGGAGTCGAGCGCGCCCGGCGGTTGCCGAGGCCGGCGGCCAGCGTGGACAGGAGGAACTGGAGTACCGCGGTCCCGGCGATGGTCGCTCCGGCTGCCGTGTTGAGGTGCCAGGAGATCAGCAGGCCGACGAAGGTCGCGCTGATTCCGAGTAGGGCGGCTCCGACCATGATCGTCGGGACGCGCCGGGCCCAGGGCAGCACGGTTGCCGGCGGCGCGATCAGGAGACCGAAGACCAGCAGCGTTCCCACGATGTGGAACGACGCGACGATCGCCAGAGTGAGGAGCGTCAGCAACGCCACATGGGCGAGGCGCGGCCGGAGTCCCAGCGTGTGTGCCTTGCGTTCGTCGAAGGCCAGCGCGACGAAAGGCCGGTAGCCGAGGACGGAGATCGTCAGAGCGATGATCAACGCGCCGCACAGGTAGGCGAGGTCGGTGGTGCGCACGGCGAGTACGTCACCGAAGAGGAACCCCGTCAGGTCGACGGCGAAGGACTGCGACCGGCTGACAATGATCACGCCCAGTGACAGCATCCCGACGAAGAGCAGTCCGATGCTGGTGTCCTGCGACAGGCGAGGGGACCGGCCCACCGCGTTGACGCCCAGTGCCATGACCGCCGCGCTCGCCGCGGCGCCCAGCAGCAGATTTCCTCCCAGTAGAGACGCCAGCGCGATGCCGGGGAGCATGCCGTGCGACATCGCGTCTCCGAAGAAGGCCATCCCGCGCAGCACCACCCAGGTGCCGGCAAGGGCGCAGATCAGCGATACGAGGACGCCGCCCCACAGGGCCCGTTGAACAAAGGTCACTTCGAAGGGACCCACCAACCATTCCATGGGGCAGGACACTACAATGAAAATGATTATCACTCCACAAGGGGGTGACGGAGAAGGGAGCAGACGTGCAGGACCAGGTGGCGCTCGAGGGCGTGTCGGCGGGCTACGTCAACCGTGAGGTACTGAAGCAACTGACCGCACACGTACCAGCGTTCACCACGACCGCGATCGTCGGGCCGAACGGCTCCGGGAAGTCCACCTTGCTCGGTGTGATGGCTGGTGTGATCCCGGTGACATCGGGTTCGGCGAAGCACCGTACGGGGAACCGCGCGGCCTTCGTGGTACAGCGCAGTGCGGTCACCGACACTCTTCCGCTGACCGTTCGGGAGACTGTGGCCATGGGCCGGTGGGGGCGGCTCGGGCTGTGGCGGCGTCTGTCCCGACAGGATCGGGTGGTGGTGGAGGAGAGCATGGACCGGCTCGACATCACCTCTCTTGCCGACCGCCAACTGGGAGAGCTCTCCGGAGGGCAGCGTCAGCGTGCTCTCGTCGCCCAGGGGCTCGCGCAGGAAGCGGACCTGCTCCTGCTCGACGAGCCCACCACGGGCCTCGACGCCACAGCCCAGCGACTGATCTCGAACGTTCTGGCCGAGGTGACGGCGCAAGGGTGCACGGTTGTCCAGGCGACTCACGACCTGGAGGCCGCCAGGTCGGCCGGCCACCTCCTGCTGCTCCAGGACGGCGTGGTTCTGGGGGAGGGTGTCCCGACGGAGGTGCTGACCGGTAAGGCGATTGAGCAGGTCTGGCAGATCCCTGTCGGAGCGTGACGCGCGCCGCAACTAGTTGACAGCGTCAACCCGCTCCGAGGAGACGAAATGGCCACTGCTTCGTCAGCCGCTGCCGATGACTGGCGGGCGCGACCCCATGCCGCGGACCGGCGTCCCGAGGTGCTGGACGCCCTTCGGCGGGACGGAGGCTTCCTGACCGCTCAGGGCCTCCACTCCCTGATGACGCGAGGAGGAGTGCGGATAAGTCTCACAACGGTGTACCGGGCATTGTCGGAAGCGGAGCGGGCGGGACGGCTCGAAGTGATCCGTGCAAGCAATGGCGGGAAGTCCTACCGGTACTTGCCGCCTGTGCACGAACACCACATGAGATGCCGGGTCTGCGGATCGTGCGTCCCCTTCGTCTCGCGAGTACTGGAGGACTGGGTCGAGCAGCTGGGGCCTCGCTACGGGTTCGACCAGGTTCGGCATGCCGTCGTCGTGACGGGCGTCTGTCCTCGTTGTCAGGTTTCTGGCTGAGCGCGGTGCAGGCCGGCCCGGTGAGGTGCCGCGAACGAGGTTTCAGCCGGCCCCCTCCGGAGGCCGGTCGGTATAGGGGAGCGGCGGCTCGGGGATGGTGTGGATGGTGGTGGCGTCCACGGCGAGAGCCGCGGTCGGTGTACCGAGTCTGCCGGCCGGGTGCCAGGTACCGGTGACCCGCACCCAGGAGTCCTCCCTGGGTGCGGGCACTCCGCGCACCGAGACCTTGAGGGACTGGGAGTCCGCGGCACAGCAGGCGATGAGATGACGGGTCAGGTCCCAGGTTCCGTCCCCACGCGGTGTGACGAAGCCCCGCATGACCACGCTGCGGCCCTCCAGGCTTCCCTTCTTGTCCTGCTGGGCTCGTCCGATGAACTCGGTGAGGGAGAGTGGGGCCGGGCCCGCGGCGGAAAGCGGCGGGAAGCGCTCGTAGGTCGCGACGACCACTTCAGTGTCGCGCGCCGCAGTGTACGAGCCGAGCGCCGGGGGAGCGAGAAGCAGCAAGGCCACGGCCGGCGGGAACATCAGCCAAGCGACCCGGGGCCCCCGCGAGTGATCATGGCCGTCTTCCGATGCCGGAGGCGGTGGGACGTCGCCACGGCGGCTGACGGCTCTCTTCCGGCCCGCGTGCGGAAGGCCGTGCCCAAGGCTGAAGAGGCCGGAAGTGATGACTCCCAGCAGGCCGGTGGCGAGCAGGATGAAACCGGAGGCGACGAGGAAAGGCTGAAGTCCTTCTTTGACATAGCGCAGGCTGATGTCGCTGAAGAGCGAGACGCGCAGGAGCCCGGCGCTGATCAGGAGGAGGAGTGCGGACTGGAGAGGTGGCCTCACAGCAGCCACCAGCCGACAAGTGCGCTGCTCAAGATCGCGACGATCGCGGTGGCGAGCGAGAACCGCCAGGCGAAAAGGCGTCCGAAGGTACCCGCCTGAAGGGCGATCAGTTTCAGGTCGACCATGGGGCCGACCACCATGAACGCGAGCCGCGCGGTCGGAGAGAAACCCGTCAGTGAGGCCGCGACGAAGGCGTCGGCCTCGGAGCACACCGCCAGGACGATGGCCAGGAGCGCGAGGAACAGTACGGAGAAGACCGGATTCCCTGAAAAGGTTTCCAGCACGGTCTTGGGAACCAGCACGTTGAACGTTGCCGCGGCCATCGCACCCAGGGCCAGGAATCCACCGGCGTGCAGAAAGTCGTGCTGGAAACCGAGGCGGAACTCCACCCACCGACTGCTCCCATGTTGATGTCCGTGACGCCGCGGCGGCATCCGCAGCCAGTGGTCCCGTCCGAGGCGCAACCACAGCCACCCCATCACCATCGAGACGGCCAACGAGGCCACGAGCCGGGCAAGGACCATTCCCGGGCTGCCTGGGAAGGCGACTGCCGTGGAGACGAGCACGATGGGGTTGACGGCGGGCGCCGCCAGCAGAAAGGCGAAGGCCGCGGCCGGCGTCCCCCCACGGCGGATGAGGCTGCCCGCCACCGGAACGGACGCGCACTCGCAGCCGGGAAGCACCACACCGGCCGCACTGGCCACCGGCACGGCCAGCGAGGGACGCCGAGGCAACGCCTTGGTGAAGGCATCCGCCGGTACGAAGGCGTTCACCGCCCCCGAGATCAGGGTGCCGAGGACGAGGAACGGCAGAGCCTGAACGGTCACCGCCACGCAGATGGTCTGCCAGGCTCGGAAACCTGGATGAGCGACCCAATCAGCCAACCCCCCTGCCCACAGAATGGCGCCGAGAACCAGGAGGGAAAGCGCTCCGCCCACGACGTAAGGGGAGGAAGGCGGAAGTCGTCCGCACTGTTCGCGGAATGGCTCTGAACGCCGGGAGGTTGTTCCCGAGCTGCCAAATCCTGCTCATTCGTACTCCGCTCCGGTCGTCCGGGAGGAATTCACAGTATCGAGGCTTTCGTGCTGCGGAGGGATTGGATGAGCCGGCTCCTCTGTGCTCACTCGCCTGGTGTACCGACGGTGGTGGCCGGCGAAGGCGGGGAGGGTGATGAGAAGGCGGCGCCCCGGAGGGTCCGAGTGGGATGGAGAGAGTGTGGCGCGAGCGCACGCCTCTTGGGGGCGGCAGTCATTTTGGTGTTGACTATCATTTTCATGTAGCGTTCCTCCCGACACCACAGGAGGCCCTCATGGCAGTACCCAAGCGGAAGATGTCCCGCAGCAACACCCGGCACCGCCGCGCGCAGTGGAAGGCGACTACGCCCCAGCTCGTGCCGGTGGTCGTGGACGGAGTCACCCACCAAGTGCCGCAGCGGCTGGCGAAGGCGTACGAGCGCGGCCTGCTCACGCCCGGAGACTGATTCCTGTGGTGCGAGATCTTCTCCCCGTCACCGTGCTCTCGGGGTTTCTCGGGGCCGGCAAGACCACTCTGCTGAACCATGTCCTCGCCAACCGCGAGGGCCTGAGGGTGGCGGTGATCGTCAACGACATGAGCGAGGTCAACATCGACGCGGCGCTCGTGCGCGGTGGTGAGGCCGCGCTGTCGCGTACGGAGGAGCGGCTGGTCGAGATGACCAACGGGTGCATCTGCTGCACCCTGCGCGACGACCTGCTCGAAGAGGTGGACCGGCTCGCGCGAGAAGGGCGTTTCGACTATCTGCTGATCGAATCCAGCGGCATCTCGGAACCCATGCCCGTGGCGGCGACCTTCTCCTTCCCGCGCGACGACGGGGCGATGCTCAGCGACCTCGCTCGGCTCGACACAATGGTCACGGTGGTCGACGCGGCCAACTTCCTCCCCGAGCTGGCACGGGGTGACGAACTCACCGAGCGCGGACTCGACCAGTACGAGGGTGATGAACGTACCGTCAGTGACTTGCTGATGGACCAGATCGAGTTCGCCGACGTCATCGTGGTGAACAAGCTGGACCTGGTGGCAGAGCGGGAGCGGGAGCGACTGCACGCCACGCTCAGCCGGCTGAATCCAAGTGCCCAGATCGTCCTCGCCAGCTACGGGCGGGTGGAACCCTCCGAACTCCTCGGCGCCGGCCTCTTCGACTTGGAGAAGGCGCAACAGGCTCCCGGCTGGGTTCGGGAACTCAATGGTGATCACGTGCCGGAGACTGAGGAGTACGGCATCTCCAGTGCCGTGTTCCGCTCCAGCCGCCCCTTCCACCCGGAACGGCTGTGGACGTTCGTCACGGACGAGCTGGAGAATGGCAGGTACGGCAAGGTACTGCGCTCGAAAGGCTTCTTCTGGCTGGCCAGCCGCCCGCATGTGACCGGGCTCTGGTCGCAGGCGGGCGCGGTAGCCAGGTTCGAGCCATCGGGTGCTCGCCTCGGCGACGCCGCGGCACACGGCCAGGAGCTTGTCTTCATCGGCACGGAGCTTGCCACGGAGGCGCTCATCGCGGCGCTGACAGAGTGCCTGGTGCGCGATGAGGAGCCGTGGCCGACATCTGATCCCTTCCCTGAGTGGGACACCTACGGGATCGACGACGCCTGTGAGCACGAGCCCACTGCCGCGCCGGCGGTGGGCGTCTGAACTCCGGGCCGGACGGTGGACGCAGCCACGGCACCGTCCGGCCCGGTCCTTTCTCTTTTCTCGCAGCCGAGTCGCGGCTCGTCGATTTGGTCGCTCATTTCCGACCGCTCGCTTGTCCTCCGTGAAGACGGGGCCGCCGGGTACAGGGAGAAGTTCCGTATGGCAGATTCCAGCTGGGCGGCCCGGGGGCTGTGCCGGACGGTCGGCCCGGACGACCTGTTCGTTGAAGGCGCTGCTCAGAAGCGCGCCAAAGAGCTGTGCGGCGGATGCGGAGTATGGACCGAATGCCTGGCTGAGGCATTGGACGAACGCATCGAGTACGGCGTCTGGGGCGGCATGACCGAGCGGGAACGGCGGGCGCTGCTCAGGCGCAGGCCGACCGTCACCTCCTGGCGGCGGCTCCTGGAACAGGCGCGTACGGAGTACGAGCCCGCCGTTCGGAACAGTCGGCGTGGCGTCTCGCGGCCTGCGACCGGTGGGGGGCGAAGGTGACCCCGGGCCGAGTGGAGGGCCACTTGAGCAGCATGGTCCAGGCTCTCCATGACGGCCCACACCGCCAGGTCAGCCTTGGGCGTCGGCCGAGTTGGCCCGCTGAGATGAGACTGATCCCCATCGGACGGAATCTCCTCCCGTCCGTGCGTGACGGAGCAACCGCGTTCCTGTCTCTGTCACCGCGTGCCGGAGCCGCCCATGAGCGGGTCCGGCACAGCGGCCCAGCCGGCACTTCCCAGAGACAGTTCGGCATCGGTGAGCAGCGCGGAGCTCAACGTGTCGTGGATGACAGCCTTTTCGAGACCGACACCCGTGAGGACGAGTTCGTTTCGGCGTTCGCCGTAGTACTCGTGCCAGAACCACGCAGCCAGGGTGCGGCGTTGCGGGGATGCGGCCGCCCAGGCGTCAGAGGCGGTCGGCTCCAGCCAGCGGTCCCGTTCCCGCAATTCCAGGTAAGGGCCGGCGGAGCGCCAAGCCAGCACAGACTCGGGGTGATTGCAGAGCCACAGGTGGCCTCGGCCGCGGACAACTCCGCGCATCACGACGGAGAGCGCGTCGGCCAGACGACCGGGATGGAGAGGGCGGCGCGCTCGCCACGGGATTGACTCCACGCCGAAGTCGCAACCCTGGCGTGCATGCGGAACGATCACCGGTTCGAGCCGGGCCCGCCACTCCTCCTCGAAGTCCGCGGGGAGGGGCCGGTCGAAGGGGGCGGGCCGTGCCAGGCCGGTCCGCGGGTCGCCTTCCGGTGCGACCAGCTCGGCGCGTGGGTTCAGATGGGAGGCCACAGCCGTCGCGGCGGACGTCTGCTCGCCGTCGTCCGTCCTGTCGGGCGACACGATCAGGGTGTCTGCCGCCTCCACCTGCCGCGCGGCCGCTTCGGCCGCCCTCACGCCTTCGCGATGCTCGCGACCGTTCCACAGTTGCACGCTCCGGCGTACGTGTCCGATCTCCTTCATGAAGGACGTCGGTGCGAGGCCCACCATCACCGGCGCGGCGTCGAAACGGTCCCTCAAGGGGCCGCCCGCGATACGTGCCCGCCACAGTTCCACCAGGAACGGCAGGACGTCCACGTCTTCGGGCAGGACGAGAACGACGTGTACCGGTCCCGCTTCGCGCCGCAAGGACAGCAGGTCCTGACGGAGGATGACAGCAGGGTCGCCTGTCGCCCCCCAGGACTCCGTCGGGAAGGAGCCGTCCACGCTCGACAGAGAGCGCTGGACCGTCGGGTACTTCCCCCGTCGTGTCCTCTGTATCGACACGGCCAGTATCACGGCGTGCGGGGAGCGGCGTGACAAGTGGTCGAGCACGGTGGCCCGGGCGCTGGGAGTGTTGCCCGACACCGCGCTCAACAGGCCTTTTCGCACAGTGCTGGCCTCAGTTGAGCCAGGAGACGTGTCGGCGAGCGGGTGCCGCGTGGAGGCGGGCGGGCAGTGTTCCGTCATCGGGCCTGCCCTTCTCCAGCCATACGGCCACCGCGTCCACGTCCACCGAGGTCTTGAGGGGGCCGAGCCGTACAAGCGGCCCGGTGGGGGAGCGGTCCACCTCGCACGGCTGGGCGACCGCGTGCAGACCACGGTCACTTCGGCAGTGCAACACCTTCTGAAGGCACCCCGTGGAGACCATGACGCCGTGCGGGCATGAGCGGACGGCGCGCCGGAGCCTGTCCCCAGAGCCGTTGTCCTCGGTGTGGCAGGAGGTGCAGACGACGAGCGTGAAGGGACCGGTCGGAGGGTGGGCGATGTCGGCCACGTGGGATCTCTCCCCTCTTAATGAAAATGGTTACCATTTTTATATCACGCTAGAGGGGTGCGCCAGAAGGCGCGAGTCTGGCAAGGGGGGGTGGGTCAATAGGGTCGGGCGTCGGTGTGCGTCATCTCCTGTGGTGTCCCCGCTCCTGTGGTGTCCCCGCCGGGAGCGAGTGGCGCGGAGGCCCGAGGGGAGTCTCGACCTCCACCGGGAGGGGGTTCTTCCCCTCGGGCTCATGGCCTCTGGTCTCGCATGGGGCCAGGGCCCGCGCAAGGGTCCGTGTCAGAGGCGTAGGCTCATCAGGATGTCGTCCCGGTCATCGCCGGGTGCCACGCGCAGTGCGCCCGGCCACCGGCCGACTTCGCTCCAGCCCGCCTTGCGGTAGAAGTCCTCAAGCCCGAGTCCGGCCCGGGCGCTGAGCTGGAGCCGCTCCAGGCCCATCTCGTCCCGGGCAACGGTCTTCACGCGCCGCATCAGCACGGCACCGACCCCCAGGCCTCGACAGCGGACGTGCGTCTGCACGTGGTTCACCGTGCCGCAATGGGCTGCGAGAGGGTGCTGTTCGCGCCGCAGTAGCGCCCATCCGGCGAGTGTGTCGTCGTCGAGGATTGCCAGAAGGAGCCTGCTCCGGGGTGGTGACAATTCCCGGACGATCGTCTCGACCGCCGGGCGGAGTGCTGCTTCGCTCACCGGTGGGAGAGGGCAGTCCATGGGTACGACCGCTCCTCCGGCGTTGATGACGGCCGTCCAGCATGCGGTGAGTTCGCGCCGGAGGCTCGCGGTTGCTTCCTGCGGCCGGCTGATCTGCGTGGTCAGGGCGACTGTCGGTTGGTGTGCTGTCACATCTCGGTACCTTGCCAGTCGCGCGGAGCTCCTGGGGGTGGGTTTCGCTTCCCTCACCACTGTTCCCCGGGGCTGTGCGCTGGTTCGGCAGCCTGGCCGGGTGGGGGTGTGGCGGGAGTGTCGACGGGTTTTCGCCTCGGGTGGCCCCGGAGTCGGGAGGGCTGTATTGAATATGGATGTCATTGTCGACTACCTTTCGCCTGTCGCGTCGGTGACCGCATGGCGCGCGAGCGAGGCCGCCCGGGTCGCGCAGCATGGCGCAGAGGAGCGGGCCGGACACAGGTGGTGAGTGGCGGCGTATCGAGGGCCGCAGCTCTATGGGGTAGCCCGCTCCGGGAACCTGCGTGAAGACCGCCGCCACCGTCCCGGATGCCGGCGCTCGACGCCGTTCCCCTCCCGAGGCGCGCGCAACAGGCTCATCCCCGAGATCGGAGTGCTCATCAAGTGAAGTCACCCTCATCCGAGCCTGCCTCGGTCTCGGTCCCCCGGGATTCGGAGGACTCTGGAGTGGGCGTCGAGGTGCCCTCGCGTCCGCTCTTCGCGCTGGCGGCCCCTGTCCGGGGACGGCTGGCCGCGGCCGTCGGTCTTCAGGCTGTCGCCGCCCTCGCCGGAGTGGTCCCGTTCATCGCCGTTTCACAGATCGCTGATCACCTGGCCGGCGGGTATGCCGACAGCGGCGCACTGTGGACGTGGGTCATGGTGGCCGGCGGAGGCGGGCTGCTCGCCCTGGTGTGCGGCACGGCGGCCGGCGTCCTGGCCCACGTCGCGGACAACGACCTCCAGCTCATCCTCCGCCGGCGCCTTGCCCGGCACATCGGGCAGCTGCCACTCGGCCGGCTGACCAGCAGGGGGACCGGCGAAGTCGAACAGGCGGTGCGGGACGACGTGAGCGCGCTGCACACGCTGTTCGCCCACACCCTGCTCGACATCGTCGCCGTCCTCGTCGCTCCGGCTCTGGCCTTGGCCTACTTGTGCACGGTCGACTGGCGCCTCGCGCTGGTCAGCGTCGTGCCTCTGATGCTGGGTATCCTCCTGTTCAGTCACGCCATGGCGGGGGCGGCGGCGCAGATGGCCGCGTTCGGTGCCGCGGTGGGGCGGATCTCCTCCGCCGCCGTGGAGTTCGCGTCGGGCATCGCGGTGTTCAAGACCTTCGGACGTGAGCGCAGGGCGCACGAGCGCTTCGTAGAGGCGACGCGCGGGTTCGCCGAGTTCTTCTCCCGCTGGGTCCGGACGACGCTGGTCAGCTCCACCGCCGCCGTACTGGTGGTCGCACCGGCCGTCGTTCTGCTGCTGCTGACCGTGGTGGGCGCGGTGTTCGTCACGCAGGGCTGGATGACCGGTGCGGCACTGGTGCCCTTCCTCCTGCTCGGCCCGGCCGTGGCCGCCCCCATGGGTGTCGTGGGCCCCCGCGTCCAGCAGATCCGGGCCGGAGAGGCCGCCGCCGTGCGCATCACCGAGCTCCTGCGGTCCCCCGCGCTTCCCGAGCCGGTGAGTCCGTCTCTGCCCGATGGTCACCATGTGTCGATGCGGGGAGTGTCCTTCTCCTACGACGGCAAGGCCGATGTGCTCAGTGGCGTGGACCTGGATCTCGCACCGGGCACCGTCACCGCACTCGTAGGCGCCTCCGGCTCGGGCAAGTCCACGCTCGCCACGTTGCTGCTCCGATTCCACGACGTCACGGCGGGCGCAGTGACTCTCGGCGGCGTCGAGCTCCGAGCCATCCCCGCGACCGAGATCTACCGCCGGATCGGCTTCGTGCTCCAGGACGTACGGCTGCTGCGGGCGAGCGTCGCCGACAACATCCGGCTGGGCCGCCCCGACGCCACCGACGAGGAGGTCGAACGGTGTGCTCGTGCCGCGCGCATTCACGAGCGTGTCATGGCCCTGCCTGACGGTTACGCGACCGAACTCGGCACGACCGTCTTTCTCTCCGGCGGCGAGGCCCAACGTCTGTCCATCGCCCGGGCGTTGCTCGCAGACGCCCCGGTTCTGGTGCTCGACGAGGCGACCGCTCATGCCGATCCGCACTCCGAGGCACTCATCCAGGAAGGGCTGTCCGCGTTGGCGACCGGCCGCACCTTGCTCGTCATCGCCCACCGCCTGTCGACCATCCGCTCCGCCGACCGGATCGTGGTACTGGAGGACGGCCGCGTCACCGAGCAGGGCACTCATGCCGACCTGCTGGCCGCCGAGGGGCGCTACGCGGCCCTGTGGCACGCCCAGGACGCCGGGCAGCCGGACCGGACGGACGACGAGTCCCGCCGCAAGCCCGCACCCGCCACCGCACACGGGGCGGCCGACGACGTTCGAGAGGGAAGGACACGATGATCCGTCAGCTCTACCGCGTCGTTGGGCCGGAAAGCTCCCGCCCGCTGAACCGGCTACTCGTTCTCCAGTGTGGTGCAGCTGTCCTGGAGGGCGTGGCTCATGCCCTGCTGGTGCCGGTCCTGAACACTCTGCTCAGCACCGACCCCGAGGACGTGTGGCCGTGGCTGGCGGCGTTCGTTCTCTGCGTGCTCGCACACACCGCGCTTCAAGGAGCGGCGGTCAGCCAAGGCTTCGCGGCCGGCTCCCAGCTCTCTCGCGTGCTCCATCGCCGTATGGCCGAGCAGGCATGGCGCCTGCCGCTCGGCTGGTTCACCGCTGGTCGCACCGCCGAGTTCAGCAGGCTCGCCGGACAGGACGTCATCCAGGTGATGAGCACGCCGGCCCACCTGCTGCGCCCGTTCGTCACCTCCTTCCTCACTCCGGCGACACTCGTGGTGGCCACCTTCTTCCTCGACGTGCGCATCGCCTTGGTCCTGCTGGTCTGCGCGCCCGTGCTGTTCGCCGTGCAGGCGGCGAGCGCGGCGGCCATGCGCCGACTCGACCTCGGCCGCGACGCCGCGATCGGCGAGTCCGCCGACCGCGTCCTGGAGTACACACGGAACCAGCCGGTGCTGCGCGCGTTCGGTCGCACGGTGGAGGGGTACGGAGCGCTGGACGACGCCCTGGCCGGCGAGGCGCGAGCGGACCGGCGGCTCATCACGCGAAGCCTGCCCGGACTGGTGTCCTTCTCGGTCGCCACCCGAATCGTGTTCGCGCTGCTGCTCGTGCTGGGCGTCTCCTGGCAACTCGACGGATCGCTCACGGTTCCTACCCTGCTGGCTCTTCTCGTGCTCCTGGTCCGACTGATCGACAGCATGTCGTCGGCCGCCGAGACCGGGGCGGGAATGCGTATCGCCCGCAACACCCTGGACCGGCTCGGTGCGTTCCTCGACGCGCCGCCCTTTCCCCAGCCCGCCCAGCCGAGGAGGCCCGGCGACGCCAGTGTGGAGTTCACTGGAGTCGGCTTCCGCCACGGGGGCGACCAGAGGGAGGAGGGGGCCGTGCTCCCCGTCCTCAAGAGTGTCAGTTTCCGTCTGCCGGAACGCAGCATGACGGCTCTCGTCGGGCCCTCCGGGTCGGGCAAGACCACGATCGCCGAGCTGCTCGCCCGTTTTCGGGACCCCACCGAGGGCGCCGTCCGCATCGGCGGAGTCGATGTCCGTGAGATCGCCGCCGAAGACCTGGCCGCTCAGGTGTCCCTCGTGTTCCAGGACGTGTACCTCTTCGACGGCACGATCGAGGAGAACGTCCGTATCGGAGCCCCCGAGGCGGGCCCGGGCGAATTGGCTGGGGCAGCTGCGCTGTCCGGACTGGACCGTGTCATCGAGGAGCTGCCCGAGGGATGGGCGACGAGGGTGGGGGAGGGCGGAGTGCGACTGTCCGGTGGGCAGCGCCAGCGCGTCTCCATCGCCCGCGCCCTGCTCAAGGACGCGCCGATCCTCGTTCTCGACGAGGCCACCGCCGCGTTGGACCAGGAGAACGAGGCGCTGTTCGCCAGGACTGTGCGCGCGCTGGCCGAGCGCAAGACCGTCCTGATCATCGCGCACAGGCTGAGCACGATCGTGAACGCCGACCAGATCCTGGTGCTGGAAGCGGGCGAGATCGCCGAACGCGGCACCCACGACGAGCTGATCACAGCGGGCGGCACGTACGCCTCCTTCTGGGAGCGACGGAGGCAGGCGCACGGGTGGCGACTGGGGAGCGGTGCCGTTCACGAGGTGTCTTGAAAGGCTCGAATCACGCTTGGGTAATACAGCGTGAAAAGCGTTATCAATTCCAATACGCGGAGCGTTGAATTCGCGCGTGTCTTTCGCGGTGATCTCGCGTGCATCGGTAATAAATGGTGCAGGCGTGCCGTGCGCAGTGCGCGGCACCATGAACGCACGGAGATGATCAGCGTGGCGACAGCTACGGACCACCAGCCGCACCCCGGTCACGACCACACCCATGGCGAGGGGTGCGGGCACGTGGCGGTACCGCACGAGGACCATGTCGACTACGTGCACGACGGGCATCTGCACCGCGAACATCAAGGTCATGTGGATGAGTGCGAGGTCGGCGAGCATCTTGAGCACTCCGGGCACTCACACACGCACGGCGAAGGCTGTGGCCACGCGGCCGTTCCTCACGGCGACCACGTCGACTACGTGCACGACGGCCACCGGCACGCGGCTCACGAGGGCCACTGGGACGACCACTGACGCGTCGATCCACACGGTCCGATAAGGAATTCCCGGGCGGGGGAATCACAGCCGGATGCAAAGAGTGAAGCTCGGGCGCTGGTGTCGTCCGGGGAGGCGCGAGGGTTTTACGGCGGTGCTGGGCTCAGCCATTCGTTGGTGGCTGAGCCCAGCACCGCCGTTGCGTGGCTCACGTGGGTTCGTCGTACCGAGCGGCAACCGGTCGATCTGTCAGTACGGTCGCCCCAGTTCTGTCAGCAGCATGGCCAGTGAGACGCCGGGGCGCCCGAGTGCCTCGCCGTAGCGTCGCAGCACTTCGTTCTCGCGGGCGAGTTCGATCGTCGGCCTTCCGGTGGCCCGTCTCCGACTGGTCAGATACGCGCAGACGTCGGTGCGGCGTCGGACCAGCTCGATGATGGCCGAGTCAAGCTCCGCCAAGCGCGTCTGGATGTCCTCGGGGTTGTCCGTCGCTTTGGGGATGTGGGCGGTGCCTTCTCGTGCGAGGCCGACGAGAGGCGCCGCTCTGCCGTTCGGCGGTGGACGGCGTACCGACGACATCAGCGGCGTCCGGTCACCAGCAGGGCGGGATGGACGAGGTAGTAGCCGGGCTCGTCGACCACGTACTCGGGATTTCCCGGCGTGAGCAGGACCTCTGCCCGCGCGAGGTCCTCCCCGGTCATCCCCGCCTCCCTGCCCTGGCAGCGGGCACCTGCCAGCAGTTGGGGCCACACGACGTCCTCCAGGTAGGGGCGGACCGTCGGGTCCGTGTCCACGGGGAAACCGATCCGGGGCAGGACGTGGAGGCGCAGGTCGCGCAGGCCGGCCGCGGTCAGCCAGTGCAGGTGCCTGGCGTAGTGGTGCGGCCCGTCGGCGGGAACGCCCCAGTCCAGCTCCGACGCGGTGAGGAGTTGCCGCTCCAGGCGGGCGTGGCCGGGGAGGAAGGTCGAGCTGTAGTAGTTGCTCGTGAAGAGCGCGAGTACGCCGCCCGGTGCGAGGGCTTCGGCCAGTCGTGTGACGGCCGCGGCAGGGTCCTCGACGTTGCCCGGCCAGATCGCGTCGCTCGCCCAGACCGCGTCGTAACGGCCTTTCTCCGAGGCCCTGGCTGCCACCTGGAGCAGGTCGGCGGCTTCCGTGTGCACCTGGTGGAGGACGCCCGCGTCCGCCGCGTGCTGCCGGGCCAGCGTGAGCGCGCTCTCGTTGCGGTCCACACCCAGGACCCGCGCCTGCTCACCGGCCGCGCGGGCGAGGGCGACCAGGCCGCCGCCGGCGCCCGTGCCCACGTCGAGCACGCGGCGACTGCCCGCCAGGTCGAGCAGGCCGACGGCCTGCTCGACGGCCGGGGTCATGAACGCCCGATTGGTCGTCAGGTAGGTGATCAGTCCTGCTTCATCGACATCCGCCATGATCGGAAGCCTAGTTGGTAATCATTTTCATGTAAACCTTATTGAGAACGATTATTATTTCCATATGATGGCTTGAGGCGACCAGGCCATGCGTCGACCGGCCGGGCCGGGCCCGCTTCTCCGGCCTGCCCGCGTGTGAGCGCCGGCGGAGCCGCGCGCCTCGGCGGCCGGCGGCGACGAGCCTGTGCCCGGTCCCCTGTCTCTTCTCCCGCAAGCAAGGACAAACAGTGAGTGATCTCCCGCGTCGTACCTTCTTGGGCTTCGGTGCCTTGACCGCAGCGAGCCTCTCCGGGCTGCTGACCGCCTGCTCCTCCTCTTCGGACGGGGGCGGCGACGACGCGCCAGCGACGGTGCGGGCGGCCTTCGCGGGAGGGGGATCGAGCGAGACGTTGAACTACTTCGTCGGGCCGACCGCCCTCGACTTCGTCCGGGCGCGGCTCGTCCACGCCCCTCTGGGAACCATCGACGCGGCACAGCCGGACGGGGTCAGTTACGGGATCCTGGAGTCCATCGAGATCAGCGACGACCTCAAGTCGTACACCCTGCGGCTGCGGGACTCCGTCACCTTCACCGACGGCTCCCCGGTGACCGCTGCCGACCTGCTCCACTCGCTGCGCGCCCCGGACGAGTTGGAGGGCCTGCCGTTCACCCGTCTCGTCGGGCGCAACTTCGACCTCTCCGCCGCCCGCAAGCTCGACCGGCGCACCCTCCGCCTGCCCACGGCGCAGCCGATCGCCGACGGACGGCTGCTGCTGTGCCAGAGCATGCTGGTCATCAAGGACGGCACCACCGAGTTCACCCCGAGTACGCCGTCCTGCGGGCCGTTCCTGATCGACACCTTCGAGCCCGGGCAGCAGACGGTGCTGCGGCGTAACCCCGACTACTTCGGCGACGAGGCCCACCTGGACGAGATCCACCTGCTGTCCATGGGCGAGGCCGCCGCGAGAGTCAACGCGCTCAAGGAAGGCCAGGCCGACTTCGTCAGCGGGGTCTCGCCCTTCGAGGCGCGGTCTCTGGCGAAGGACCGGCGTTTCACCGTGGGGGCCGGAGAGCCGCCGTACGTGTCGAACCTGCGCTTCGAGATGAACCTGTCGCACGCGCCGTTCAAGGACGAGCGGGTGCGGAGGGCCTTCCGCCTCGCCGTCGACCGCCAGGCCATCGTGGACACGGTGTACTACGGCCGCGCCGAGCTCGGCAACGACGTCCCGGCACTCGGCTTCCCCGGGTACGCCAAGAGCCTGGACCAGCGGACGCACGACCCCGAGAAGGCGAAGGCACTGCTGCGTGAGGCCGGCCACGAGGGGATGGCGATCGAGCTGACCGCCGGTCCTGAGCTGACCGGCATGGTCGAGACGGCCACCCTGATCGTGGAGGACCTCCGGGCCATCGGGGTGAAGGCCCGTCTGAAGGAGCTGCCGGCCGGACAGCTCTTCGCCGACTACGGGGCCTACCAGCGCCTGCCGTTCGCCGCCGGTTACAACCCGCCGGCCCCCTTCGAGGCCAACCACACCCCCGGATCGTTCCCCGACGTGGACAAGCTGCTGGCCACCGCCCGCAGCGCCCTCTCCGAGAGCGACCGGGAAGCCGCCTCGCACCAGGCGCAACACCTGCTGTGGAAGAAGGGCAACCAGATCATCCCGGTCTTCGTCCCGACCCTGGACGCCCACACCGACCGGCTGAGCGGTGTGCGGTCGCTTCAGTTCCCGGACCTCTCGGCCGCCGAGATCACGTCGGCGTGATCGCGTGATCCGGTTCGGGCTGGCCCGTGGTGTGACCGTCGTCTCCACGCTGCTGCTGCTGTCGGCCGTGCTCTTCTTCTCGACCGAGGCGTTGCCCGGGGACGCGGCGGGGGCTCTCGTCGGCCCGGATGCCACGGAGGACCAGCGGGCGGAGGCCCGGGCACGCCTCGGTCTCGACGAGCCGGCCGTCACCCGCTACGTGGCGTGGCTGGGGGATGTGCTGACCGGCGATCTCGGTCGTTCCTCCGCCGCAGGCCGGCCGGTGACCGAGGTGCTCGCCTCGCGGTTCGGCAACTCGGTGGTGCTGGTCGGGCTCGCGGTGGCCGTCATCGCCGTACTCGCCACGGTGTTCGGGCTGGTCGCCGGTCTCCGGGCCGGCCGTCCCGGCGACCGGCTGCTGTCCTCGGTGACGGTGGCGCTGATCGCGCTGCCCGAGTTTCTCCTGGCCACCGGTCTGGTCGTGGTGCTGGCCCACCTCGGCGGGCTGTTCCCCGCGGTGTCGATGTTTCCGCCCGGCGACTCCCCGTGGCGGCATCCGGAGATGCTGGTGCTGCCCGTGACCGCCCTGGTGCTGGGCGGCCTCGGAGTGGCGACTCGTCTCGTCCGCGCCGCGGTGGTCGGCGTCGCCGAGAGCCCCGCCGTCGAGCAGGCCCGGCTCGACGGGGAGTCGGGTGCGCGGCTGGCGTGGTCCTACGTGCTGCCGGCGGCCGCCGCTCCGGGCATCCAGGGCCTGGCCGTGATGGCGGCCGGATCGCTCGGGGGAAGTCTCGTCGTCGAGACGCTGTTCAACTACCCGGGTGTCGGCAGTGAGCTGGCACGAGCCGTCACGTACCGGGACGTGGCGATGGTGCAGGGGCTCGGGCTGAGCCTCGCGGGTGCCGCGCTGATGATCCTGTGCGTCGGCGACCTGCTGGCCGGGCTGCTGAACGTCCGCTCCCGCCCGTGGTCCCGGCGTCCGGCCGCACGGAGCGCACCGTGACACGTACATTCGGCAGGCGGCTGCTGGTGGCAGCTCTGCTCCTGGCTGCGCTGGTCGCCCTGGCCGGCCCGTGGCTGCCGCTGCCCTCGCCGACCGAGCGGGTGGGCGCCCCCTTCGAACCGGCAAGCTGGTCGAGGCCCTTCGGCACCGATGTGCTGGGCCGCGACGCGCTGGCCAGGACCGCGCACGGCGGGCGGACCCTCGTCCTCCAGGCGCTGGCGGCGACCGCACTGGGCAGCATGGTCGGCCTGGTCATCGGTACCTGCTCGGGGCTGGCCCGGGGCGGGCCACTCAAGGGCCTCCTCCATGTCGTGGACGGCCTGGCGGCCGTACCGCCGCTCCTGATCACTCTGCTGATCGCTGCGGGCAGCCCCGGCAGCGATGTCGCCGTGCTGGTGGCCGTCACCCTGGTGAGCCTCCCGTTCTCCGTGCGGGTGATCGGTGCGGCCACCGCCCGGCTGGCAGATCTGGCCTACGTACGCACCGCGCTGGCCCGGGGAGACAGCAGGTTCGCGGTCATCCGCCACGACATCCTTCCGAACATCGCCTCGGAAGCGTGGGCCGAGGCCGGACTGCGCTTCATCGCCGCCACGCAACTCTGCGCGACCATCGGCTTTCTGGGGCTGGGAGCACCGGCGCCGGCCGCCAACTGGGGCCGGCTGGTCCGGGAGAACGCGGTGGGCGCAGGGGCCCAGCCGTGGCCGGTGCTGGCTCCCGCCCTCCTGCTGGTCGTGCTCGCGCTCGGGACGACCCTTGCCGCAGATCGCCTCACGTCTCCGGTCAGGCGATCACGAGACGAACGGAACACAGAGGCATGACACTGGTGGAGGTCGCGGACCTGAGCCTGGCGTGGGCGGAATGCGGCGTGCTCTCCGCGTGTTCGCTGACGATGCGCCCGGGGGAGCGGGTCGGCCTGGTCGGCCGGTCGGGATCGGGCAAGACGGCGCTGGCGCACGCGCTGCTGGGCTACACGAGGCCGGGGCTGACCCGTCTCGGCGGGACGGTGCGAGTCGCGGGCCACGACCCGTTCTCCGCCGTCGGCGCACGGCGGGTGCGCGGCCGCCTGGCCGCCTATCTGCCCCAGGATTGCGCCAGTGCGCTGCCCGCCGAGCACCGGATCGGATGGGTACTGGACCGTGCCGCCCGGCGGGCAGGAGTGCCACGGGCGGAGCTTGCGTCCTTCCGCGCCGAGGCGCTGGAACAGTTGGGGCTGCCCGCCGACCTGGCGCGGGCCTTCCCGCACCAGGTGTCCGGAGGCCAGGCCCAACGGGTGGCCCTGGCCTCGGCCCTGGCCGCCGGCGCGGAACTCATCGTCCTGGACGAGCCGACGAGCGGCCTCGACCCGGGTACGACCGAAGACCTGATCCACCTGCTGCGCACAGCGGTCCGCCAGGCGGCCATGCTGGTGGTGAGCCACGACATGGCGGTGGTCGACCGTCTCACCGACCGCCAGGTCGGTCTGACGCACGGCAGACTCACCGAAGTCGGCGACGTGGTCGGCAGCGTCGCCCTCAACTCCCCTCGGCGACCGGGCGACAGCCCCTCACCACGGCGGGCCGGGGAGCACAAAGCCTGCGTCGTGAAGGCGGAAGGCGTCCGAGGAGGACCAGGGCCCGAACCCGTCCTGCGAGACGTGGACCTGACACTGGACGCCGGCGAGTCCGTGGCCGTCATGGGCTCGTCCGGAGCGGGCAAGACCACGCTGGCGCGGATGCTGGCGGGAACGCTGGAGCCGACGGCGGGGCTCCTCTGGTTGAACGGCTCTGCCCAGCCGTGGTCCGCCGCGCGCAGGCCGGTGGCGGAGCGGCTGTCGGTGGCCCATGTCGATCAGGACAGCCGTGCCGCGCTCAATCCCCGCGAGACCGTCGGCAAGGCTCTGGAGAGGGCCCGACGCGCAGCGGTCCGTGGCGGCCTCACTCCGCTGCCGGCCACGGAGTTGCTCGGCGCGGTCTCCCTCCCCCCGAGCGCGAGCCACCGCCGCCCGAGCGAGCTGAGCGGCGGGGAACGGCAGCGGGCCAACCTCGCCCGGGCCCTCGCCGCCGGGCCGCGCGTGCTGCTCTGCGACGAAGTGACCGCCTCCCTCGACGGAGCCACCGAACGGGAAGTGCTCGACACCCTGGCGACGTTGCGGGACGAGCAGGGGCTTGCCCTGCTGCTCATCACCCACAGTGCGATCGTCGCCGCGACGGCGGACCGGTGCCTCATGCTGACGGACGGCACCCTCCGGCCCCAGGCCGCGGGGCGGCGTCCACCTCGACGCCGAGCTGAGGCACGACGGGGAACGACCAGCGGCTGAAGCGCGGGAGCAGTGCTGACCGGCCTCCACCGGTCAGCACTGCTCCCGCGCAGCAATGGTCGCCCCGGAGGCAGTCACTCCTCGCGCAGTGTGATGGCGCCGGCGGGACACCGGTCCGCGGCGTCGCGGACGGCGTCCCACTCCGCGGGCGAGGGGCCAGAGTCGCGCAGTACGACCAGGCCGTCGTCCCCGTCCTGGTCGAACACTCCCTCGGCGGACAGCACACACTGCCCCGCACCGACGCACAGGTCACGGTCGACGGATACGCGCACCGGGCCCCCTCCCCACCTGTGCGGCCACCCCGGGGCCCGTCAGTGCAGCCGGCGCCATCAGGCCCTCCCCTCCGCGCGCCGAGCCAGCTTCCGCAGGGCGTTCTTGTCGGTCTTCCCCACGGGGGTCAACGGCATCTGCCCGATCACCTCCACCTGGTCCGGAGCCTTGTACCCCGCCAGGCCGCGCCCGCGAAGGAAGACGGCCAGTTCCCGGGCCCCGGGCGCCGGGCCGTCACACATGAGGAACGCCACGGAGCGCTCGCCGAGTTCGGTGTCCGGCGCGGCCACCAGCGCCACGGAGTCGATGCCCGGGTGGGCGAGCAGGTGCTCCTCGACCTCGGTGGCGTCGATCTTCTCGCCCCCTCGGTTGATCTGCTCCTTGACGCGGCCGACCACGCTGAGGTGCCCGGTGGGCAGCCGCCGGACGAGATCGCCGGTGCGGTAGAAGCCGTCCTCGGTGAAGTGGGTGCGCGCCAGTTCGGGGGAGCGGTAATACCCGCGCAGGGTGTAAGGGCCGCGCGTGAGGAGTTCGCCGACCTCGCCGTCGGGCAGGGGCTCGTCGTCCTGACCGACGATGCGTACCTCGTCCGCCGGGGAGACCGGGCGGCCCTGCGTCGAGCAGACGAGTTCGTCCGGGTCGTCGAGGTCGGTCAGGTTGAGCAGTCCCTCGGCCATGCCGAACACCTGCTGGAGCCGGCATCCGAGCGTGGGGCCTATGCGGCGCGCGAGGTCGTCGGCCAGCCGGGCGGCACCGACCTGGAGCAGAGTGAGGCTGGAGAGGTCGTGGCTGCCCTCCTCGTGTTCGCGCAGCCAGTAGGGCACCAGCGGCGGGTTGACGGCGGTGACGGTCACCTTCTCCCGCTCGATCAGTTCGAGGGCGGTGGCCGGGCTGGGGCTGGGGGAGAGCACCACGGTACCGCCCGCCTGTAGCGTGCCCAGGATGCCGGGGCAGCTCATGGTGAAGTTGAAGGCGATCGGCAGGACGGCGAGGTAGACCGAGTCCGCGTCGAGCCGGCACACCTCGGCCGCGGCCCGCGCGTTGTAGGCGTAGTCCTGGTGCGTCCGCGGAATGAGCTTGGGGGTGCCGGTGGTACCTCCCGACAGCAGCAGAAGCGCCAGGGCCCCGGCGGCGAACGGGGGTTGTGGATCGGTGACCGGGGGCGCCTGCGGGTCGAGCAGCGTCTCGTAGGGCACGAGGTCGGCGTGGCTCCCTGGGTCGCCGACCACGATCGTGTGCCGCAGCGAGGGGTGCTCGGCGCGCAGTTCCACGGCCAGGGGGCGGTGGTCGAAGCGGGCGTGCCGGTCGGGGATCACGTAGGCGACCGCCCCGGTGATCCGGGCGAGGTGGTCGATCTCGTGGCGGCGGTGGCCGGGCAGCGCGTGCACCGGCACGGCGCCGAGCCGCTGCAAGGCGAACCACAGCAGCACGAATTCCGCCCGGTTGGGCAGCTGCACGATGACGCGGTCGCCGCGGCGCACTCCACGGCGGTACAAGGACCGGTGCAGCACTTCGACGTCCGCCGCGAGCGCCGCGTAGGTCCAGCGGCGGTCACCGTCGACCAGGGCCGTGGCTCGCGGACGTATCGACGCCTGACGGGACGGGAGGTCGCCGAAGACCTCGTCACGCCAGTACCCGGCCTCCCGGTAGTGCTGCGCGGCCTGCGCCGGCCAGTCGGGCCAGTCCGGTGTGCCGGACGGTGCTCCGTGGATCGCGGTCGTGCCCATCTTGCCTCCGTGGTGCAGAAGTTACGGCTGGTGCCGACGCCGTCGAACGTCTAGGCTAAGGTAAATGAATATGATTGTCATTTGAGATAGTGGTGGACCGATGAGGGAGGAACGGGAACTCGTGAGCGAAGCGCCTGCACCGGGACGAGCGGAGTTCGGGGAGGCGGAGGTGCTCCGGGCGGTGGCCGCCGCCGTGGACGCTCCCCTCGCGGAGGTGACCCTGGACGCCGATCCGTTCGAGCTCGGGCTGGACTCCCTGGGGATCATCCGGCTCACCGCCGACTGGCGCCGCCGGGGCGTCAAGGTCAGTTACGAGCAGCTGGCCGAGGCGGCGACGCTGGGGGAGTGGTTGGCCGTGCTGAGGGCTGCCCCGGCCGCCGTCCCGCCGGGAGAAACGGACACGGGACCGGAGGGGGCCGGCCTTCTGGCAACTGAGGCGCAGCGGTCGGACGAGACGACACCGGACGGCCCGTTCCCCCTGGCCGCCATGCAGCACGCCTACTGGATCGGGCGCCAGGACGATCAGCCCCTCGGCGGCGTGGGAGCCCACTTCTACGCGGAACTGGACGGAACCGGCGTCGACCCGGAGCGCCTCGCCGTCGCCGTCACCGCACTGCGCCGACGCCACGAGATGCTGCGGGTCAAGGTGCTCGACGACGGTCGCCAGCAGATCCTCGCCGAACCCGCCCGACCGGCCGTCACCGTGCACGACCTCAGACAGGAGACGGCCGACGGTCGTACCGACGCGCTCGACCGGCTGCGGGACCACTACACCCACCGGCGCATGGACGTCGAGCAGGGCGAGGTGTTCGACGTGGCGCTCAGCCTGCTGCCCGACGACCGGACCCGTCTCCACATCGACCTCGACATGGTCGGAGCCGACGCCGCCAGCATGCGCGTGCTCCTGGCGGACCTCCAGCACCTCTACGACGAGCCGGGCAAGCCCCTGCCGGACATCGGCCACAGCTACCGGGACTATCTGCGGGAGAATCAGGAGCGCAGGAAGACCGAGGTGGCCACGGCGCGCGCGTGGTGGCACGACCGGCTCGACGGACTCAGCGCCCCGCCCCAGCTGCCCACGGTCGTCGATCCGCTCAGCCCGGAATCCGCGGCTCCGCAGTACCACCGGACCACCCGCCTGCACCACCACCTGACAGCCGGGCGCAAACGTGTCCTGCTCGAACGGGCGCGGCGCCACCGCGTCACCCCGACGGCGGTGCTCGCCGCCGCCTTCGCCGAGGTGCTCGCCTCCTGGAGCGCCGAGCCGAGGTTCCTGCTCAACCTCCCGCTGTTCGACCGGGACCTGAGCAGGCCCGCCACCGAACTGCTGATCGGCGACTTCAGCAGCTCCGTCCTGCTGGACGTGGACCTGAGCCGCGAGCGTCCCTTCCTCGACTCGGCACGTGACATCCAGGCGGAGCTGCGCCGAACGATCGCCCGGGGGACGTACACGGGCGTCGATGTCCTGCGGGACCTCTCGCGCGCCGCTGGGGGTACGCCTGTACTCGCGCCCGTCGTCTACACCAGCGCCCTCGGCCTCGGCGAGGTCTACGACCGTGCCGTGCGGGAGGCTTTCGGCGAGCCCTCCTGGATCATCTCGCAGGGTCCGCAGGTGTGGCTGGACGCGCAGGTGACCGAGCTGGACGGCGGTCTCCTGCTCAACTGGGACGTGCGGGAGGCGCTGTTCGCCCCTGGCGTTCCGGCGGCGGCCTTCGACGCCTATCGGAACCTGCTCGAAGCCTTGCTGGACGACGAGGAGGCGTGGGCCCGCCCCGTGGGCGCCCAGCTCCCAGCCGGCCAGGCCCGTGTCCGGGGACGCGTCAACGACACCGACGCGCCGCCGGTGACGGAACTGCTGCACGAAGGATTCCACCGGTCCGCGTCGGCCCAGCCCGAACGGGTGGCGCTGATCGACGAGAAGGGCCGCTCCCACACGTACCAGGAGTTGCGGACCTGGGCAGGGCGCGTCACGGCGCTGCTCACCGACGCCGGTGTGCGGCCGGGCGACTCGGTCGCGGTGCGGCTCCCCAGGGGCGTCGGGCAGGCCGCGGCGGTCCTCGGCGTGCTGGGAGCCGGCGCGACCTACGTCCCCATCGGTGTGCACCAGCCCGCCGAACGCGCCGCCCGCGTCCTGGCGGCCGCCGGGGCGACGGCGGTGTTGACCGACCAGACAGGCGGCGCGGCGGAGTCGCCCGCCCAGGGCGCCGACGGAGATTCGCCCCGCGTGCTTCTTCTCGGCGCGGCCGACACCCGGCAGCCCGTGGCTCCGGTGCTGGACCAGCCGGCTTCAGCGGTGGCGTACACGATCTTCACCTCCGGCTCCACCGGTACCCCGAAGGGAGTCGACGTCTCCCACGGCGCCGCGATGAACACCCTCGCCGCGATCAACGCGCGGTTCGCAGTGGGCGCCTCCGACCGGGGGCTGGCCCTGGCCGAGCTGGACTTCGACATGGCGGTCTACGACCTGTTCGGACCGTTGTCGGCGGGCGGCTCGGTCGTCCTGGTCGACGAGGCGGCGCAGCGCGACCCGCAGCACTGGGTCCGGCTGCTGCGGGAACACCGGATCACCCTGGTCAACTGTGTCCCCGCGCTGCTCGACATGATCCTCACCGCGGCTGAGACCGACCCCGAGGGACTGGGCGACACGCTGCGGCTGGTACTGCTCGGCGGCGACTGGGTGGGCATGGACCTGCCGGGACGCCTGCGCGCCCTGGCACCCGACGCGCGGTTCGTCGCGCTGGGCGGCATGACCGAGGCAGCCGTGCACTCGACGGTCTTCGAGGTCGACCAGGTCGAGCCGGACTGGGCCTCCATCCCCTGGGGCGTGCCCCTGCCCAACATGCGGGCCCGGGTGGTCGACGCGCGGGGCCGGGACTGCCCGGACTGGGTCCCGGGTGAGCTGTGGATGAGCGGTGCCGGGCTGGCCGAGGGCTACCGGGGCGATCCCGACCGTACCGCTGAGAAGTTCGTGCGGCACGAGGGCAGGCGCTGGTACCGGACCGGGGACCGGGCCAGGTACCGCTCCGACGGGGTACTGGAGTTCCTCGGCCGCGTCGACCACCAGGTCAAGCTGCGCGGGCACCGCATCGAACTCGGCGAGGTGGAGGCCGCGGCCGCCGCACGGCCGGACGTCTCCCACTGCGTGGCCCTGGTGACCGGGAGCCCCGCTCAACTGGCCCTTGTCGCCGCCGGCACACCGGGAGGAAGGCCCACCGGGGCCGAACTGCGCGACGGCCTCACGCGGCAGCTCCCCGCCTACATGGTCCCGTCCCGCATCGAGATCGTCGACGCGCTGCCCCTGACCGCCAACGGCAAGCCCGACCGCAAGAAGGCCGCCGCGCTGGTGGACGCGGGCACGGCCGCCGCCGAGGAGCGACCGGGCGAGCCTCCTGCCGGATGGGCGGAGACCGCCCTCGCGCAAGTGTGGTCCGAACTCCTCGGCGCCCCGGGGCTCGGACGTGACGACGACTTCTTCGCCCTCGGCGGCGACTCGTTGCTGGCCACCCGGGTGATCGCCGCGCTGCGTGCCCGCGATGTCGGCGGGGCGCGGGTCGCCCAGCTGTTCGCACGCCCCCGGCTCTCCGACTTCGCCGCGACCCTCACCCGGCAGAAACACCGTGCCGAGACGCTGGGCACCGGCGACCTCGCCCACCGGTACGAGCCGTTCCCGCCCACCGACGTGCAGCGCGCGTTCTGGATCGGCCGCGACGACCGGCTGCCGCTCGGCGGCGTCGGCACCTACCACTACAGCGAGTTCGACGGCGCCGATGTCGACCTGGCCCGCGTGGAACGCGCGTGGCGGACGCTGATCGAGCGCCACGAGATGCTCCGCGCCGTCTTCGACGACCAGGGGCGCCAACGCATCCTGCGCGAGGCCCCCCGCTTCACCATCCCGGTCACCGAGGTCGGCACGGAGGACGAGGCGCCCGGCGTGCTGGAGGCGTTGCGCGCCGAGTCCTCCCACCGGCGTCTGGACCTGACCCGCTGGCCCCTTTTCGACATCCGGGCCGTGCGCTACCCGAGCGAGGGCCGCACCCGGACCCGGCTGGCCGTCGGTCTCGACTACATCGTCCTCGACGGTGCCTCCATCATGGCGCTCTACGCCGAACTGGACGCGCTCCACGCCGATCCGGACGCCGCACTGCCGCCCATCGACATCTCGTTCAGGGACTACGTGCTCGACGTGGTACCGGAGAAGGACGAGGTCGAGCGGGCCCGCGCCTACTGGCTGCGCAGGCTGGACGACCTGCCGCCCGCCCCCGAGCTACCGCTCGCCGGCGACCCCGCCGCGGTGATCCGCCCCCGGTTCACCCGCCGCAGCCGACCGCTGCCGGCCGACCGCTGGGAGAGGCTGCGCGAACGGGCCCGCCGCCAGGGCCTGACCCCCTCGGTGGTCCTGCTGATCTGCTACGTGGAGGTCCTGGCCGCGTGGAGCGACCAGGACGGGGTCACCGTCAACCTGACCCTGTTCAACCGGCTTCCGGTGCACCCCCGGATCAACCACCTGGTCGGCGACTTCACCTCGGTTTCGCTCATCGGTCACCGGCCCCGCCCGGGCGAGAGCTGGCTCGACGCGGCACATCGCCTCCAGCGGGTCATGGGCGAGGACCTGGACCACCGGGAGGCGTCCGCGATCTGGCTCATGCAGGAACTCGCCCGGCGCACGGGCACCGTGGAGGCCGCCATGCCCGTGGTCTTCAGCAGCACGGTGGGCGTGGGCGACCGGGAGACCAAGGACCTCAGCGGCGCCTTCCCGCCCAAGGTCTTCGGCATCTCCCAGACGCCGCAGGTCATGCTCGACAACCAGGTGACGGAGTCGGGCGGCGGCGTCCTGGTGAGCTGGGACGCCATCGAGGAGCTGTTCCGTCCCGGCGTGCTGGACGCCATGTTCGACTCCTACTGCCGCATGCTCGACCGGCTGGCCGATGAGGAGTGGACGCAGGGCCCCCTCCCCGCAGCTCTTCCGCCCGAGCAGAAGCGGGCGCGGGAACGGCTCGCCGGCACTCCCGTCCCCGTCCCCACCACCCTGCTGCACGAGGACGTGCTCCGGTGGGCCCGGACCGCCCCGGAGCGGACGGCGCTTCTCCTGCCGGACGGCAGCGCCCTCACGTACGGGCAGGTCGCGGAGCGCGCGACCCTGGTGGCGGGAGGCCTGGCCCACCATGGCGTCCGCCCCGGCGACACGGTGGCGGCCCTGCTGCCCGTCGGGGCCGACCAGGTCTCCGCGGTCCTCGGGACCCTGGCCGCGGGCGCCGTCCACCTGCCGCTGCGACCCACGCCGGACCCCGACGGTGTGGCCGAGAACTGCAAGGCGGCGGGTGCCGTCCTCGTCGTCACCGACGTGCCCGGCACCGTCATCGGCGGCGTGCGCACGGTCACCTTCTCCGAGGTGCTGGCGCGGGCCACACCGTGCGAATCCTTCCACGGTGACCCCGGCGCCCCCGCCCTCGTCCGCCTCACTGAGCAAGGTCCCCTGACCTTCAGCCACGCGGCGGTGCAAGGAACGCTGGCGGACCTTCGCGCCCGGTATTCCGTGAGCGAGGACGACCGGGGTATCGCGGTCAGCGAACCCCACACGGCCGGCGCCCTGTTCGACGTCCTCGGCCTGCTCGGCACGGGGGCGGCACTCGTCCTGACCTCCGACGCGGAGCGCGCCGACCCCGCCGCACCGGCGCGAGTGGCCCTCCGGCACGACGTCACGGTGTGGAACAGCACCCCGCTTCAGCTGGACCGGCTCCTCACCGAGACGCAATCCGAATCCTCGGCAGCCGGGCCCCGCGTCCTGCCTAGGCTTCGTCTGGCCATGGTCTCGGGAGGCCGGGCGGGCCACGCCCTGCCGCGCCGGGTGCGCGAGCTGGCAGGCCCCGGCTGCCGCTTCGTCTCGCTTGGCACCGTGCCCGGCACCGCCCTGTGGGCCGCCGCGTACGAGCCGCCCGCGACGGCCGCCGCCGAAGCGACGCCCATGCCCGCCGGCCTGCCGCTCGCCGGCCGTCGGCACCGCGTGGTCGACACCGCCGGGCGGGACCGGCCGGACTGGGTGGGCGGCGAATTGTGGATCAGCGATGAGGGGATCACGGAACGGGTCGGCGACACCGGCTCCAGCCGGCTCGTCGAACAGGACGGGACACGCTGGTACCGCACCGGGACACGAGCGCGCCACCGGCCGGACGGCACGCTCGACCTGTTCGCACCGTCCGGACAGCCGACCCTGATCAGCGGCCGGCGCGTCGAACCGGACGAGGTCGAGGCAGCCCTGGAGACGCACCCGGGCGTCGCCCGCGCGGTGGTTCTCGTCACCGGAGCGGAGCACGACCGCAGGATGCACGCGGTGGTCGTCCCCGCCGGTGAGCGGCCCACCGGCCTCCCCGAGCACCTGGAGAACCTCCTCCCCGCACACGCGACGCCCGGGCGCTTCACCTTCGTCCAAACGCTGGAGGAGTTGCCCCTCGCCGAGGACGGCGAGGTCGACCGGGCTGCGCTCGCCGCCTCGGTGGCCTCGCAGCACGAGACATCGGGCCCTCCGGCCGGCGAGACCGAGCGCCACGTCGCGGCCCTCTGGGCCGAGCTTCTCGGCACCGAAGTGACCGACCGGAACGCCAACTTCTTCAGCGAGGGCGGCGACAGCCTCACCGCGCTGCGCCTCGTCGCAGCGGTCAACGAGTTCTTCGGCACGGACATCCCCGTGCGTGCCTTCCTGGCGGCCTCGACCCTCTCGGACCTGGCAGCCCGGGTCGACGCCCTCCAGATCAGTGATCAGTACGAAGAGAGTGGAGAGATATGAAAGCGCAGGACATCGTCGCGGATCTGGAGCGGCACGGCATCCGGCTCTGGGAGGAGGACGGCAAGCTGCGCTTCCGCGCCCCGCAGGGCGCGCTGACCGAGGAGCGGCGCGCGCTGCTGCGCTCGCGCCGTGGGGACGTGCTGGCCCATCTGACCGAACGGGCGCGGGCCACCCGCCTCGTCCCGGAACCCGAGGCCGCGCACCAGCCGTTCCCGCTGACCGACATCCAGGGCGCCTACCTCGTGGGCCGTGGCAGCGCGTACGGCTACGGCGGCGTCGCCTGCCACGTCTACACCGAGCTGGCCTACCCCGCCGACACCGAGCCGGCCCGGCTGAACGAGGCGTGGTGGTCGATCGTGGAGCGGCACGACATGCTGCGAGCCGTCGTGCACCCGGACGGTTCCCAGGAGGTGCTGCCCACCATCCCCGAGACACCGATCCCCGTGGAGGACATGCGCGGCCTCGCGGCGGCGGACGTCGAACTCCGGGTGGTCGGCGTCCGGGACGAACTGGCCGCACGGGTACCGCCCACCGACCGGCCGCCGCTCTTCGAGCTCCGGATGACCCGCTGCGACGACGCGCTGCTGCTGCACCTCTCCATCGACCAGCTCATCGTGGACTACGCCAGCCTCCTCATCGTCCTCGCCGAACTCGAGGACGTGTACCACAGGCGCGCGTTGGCGCCGCTGAACGCCCGCTTCCGTGACTACGTGCTGGCACGCCGTCGGCAGACGCTCACCAGCGAGTACAACCGGCACCGCGACTACTGGCTGCGGCGTCTGCCCGACCTGCCCGGCCCGCCGGAGCTGCCGCTCGCGGACGGAGCCGGGGCTCCCGGCCCCTTCCGCCGGTACGAGACCGTGCTGAGCGCCGGGCAGCGCGAGGCGTTCGGGGCCCACGCGACGGCGCTGGGCATACCCGTGTCCGCCGCGGCTCTGACCGCCTTCGCCGAAGTGATCGGCCGGTGGAGTCGCAACCAGGAGTTCCTGCTCAACCTCCCCACCTTCACCCGGCTCCCGCTGCACGAGGACGTCGACCGGCTGGTGGGCGACTTCACCGCCGTCGAACTGCTCGCCGTGGACCTGCGGGAGCGGCAGGCCTTCGCCGACCGCGTCCGCGCTGTCAGCTCGAACCTCCTGGAGGACCTGGCCCACTCGCTGTTCACCGGCAGCCAGGTGCTGACCGAGATGGCCCGGCTGCGCGAGGCCCAGACGCTGCTGGCGCCGGTCGTCTTCACCAGCACCCTCGGCTCCGCCACCATGCGGCAGCCGGAAGCCGTGGTCCGGCATGCCCAGACCCAGACACCACAGGTCTGGATCGACTGCCAGGTGATGGAACGCGGCGACGGCCTCGCGCTGAGCTGGGACGTACGCGAGGGTGTCCTCGCTCAGGGAACCGCCGAGGACCTGTTCGGTGCCTTCACCCACCTCATGCGCCGGCTGGCCGAGGACCCCGCGTGCTGGTCCGCGCCGGCGGAGATCGACCTGCCCGAGCACACCCGTGCCGTGCGGGCCCGCGTGAACGACACCAGCGCTCCGCTTCCCCGAGCCCTGCTCCACGAGGCGGTGCTCGACACCGCGCGCCGTACCCCGGACCGGGTGGCCGTCGTCGGCCAGGACCACACGCTCACCTACCGCGAACTGGTCGCGCGGGCCACCGGCGTCGCCCGGGCCCTGACGGCCAGAGGCGTCGGCTCCGGGCAGATCGTGGCCGTCACGATGGACAAGGGCTGGGAGCAGGCGGCCGGCGTCCTCGGCGTCCTCATGGCCGGTGCCGCCTATCTGCCGCTGGACACCACGCAGCCGCCCCGGCGCCGTGACACCATCCTGGCCGACGCCGATGCCCGGGCTGTCCTCACCCAGTCCTGGCTGGCCGACGGCGACTGGCCGGACGGCACCCCCGTCATCGCGGTGGACGGCCTCCCCGAGCGCGCCGGTGACGCCGTCGCCCCCGACACCGGAGCCGATCCCGACTCCCTGGCCTACGTCATCTACACCTCGGGCTCCACGGGCACGCCGAAGGGCGTGATGATCAGTCACGCAGCCGCCCTGAACACGATCGCCGACATCAACCGGCGGTTCGCGGTCACCGAGCACGACCGCGTCTTCGCCCTGGCCCAGCTCGGCTTCGACCTCTCCGTGTACGACCTGTTCGGCCCGCTCTCCGTGGGCGCCACCGTGGTGATGCCCCACCCCGAACGCCGGGGCGACCCCTCCAGCTGGGCCGAGACGGTCCGGCGGGAGAGCGTCACCGTCTGGAACTCGGTCCCCGGACAGCTCCAGATGCTCCACGACTACCTGCGCTCCGACGACCCGCCGCTGCCCTCGGTCCGACTCATGATGCTGTCCGGGGACTGGATCCCCGTCAGCCTCCCGGAAGCGGTCCGGCGCTGGGCCCCCGGCGCCGAGGTGCACAGCCTGGGCGGTGCCACCGAGGCCTCCATCTGGTCCATCCACCACCCGGTCTCCCGCACCGACTCGACCCGGCGCAGCATCCCCTACGGCAAGCCCCTGGCCAACCAGAGCTTCCACGTCCTGGACTCCGCCCTGCGGCCCCGCCCGGACCTGGTCACCGGCGACCTGTACATCGGCGGAGCCGGCCTGGCCCAGGGGTACTTCGGCGACTCGGAGCGGACCGCGGCCTCCTTCGTCGAGCACCCGGACACCGGCGAGCGTCTCTACCGCACCGGTGACCTCGGGCGCTACCACCCCGACGGCGTCATCGAGTTCCAGGGCCGTGCGGACACCCAGGTGAAGATCCGCGGATACCGGATCGAACTGGGGGAGATCCAGGCGGCCGTGGAATCCCTCCCCTCCGTCGGCGCCGCCGCCGTCGTCGTGGCGGGCGGCCGGGGCGACGCCGGCCGGACGACCCCCAGTACGCTCGCCGCCTTCGTCGAGCCCGCGCACCTCGGCGCAGCGCCGCCGGTGCAGCGCGCGCTGCGGGACCTTTTCGAGCGGGCCGGGCGGGACGCGGCCGAAGGCGTGGACCTGCCCGCGCTCGCGGCGTTCCGCGCGGCACTGGACGCGGCCGCGCTCTCGTCCATGTGCGAGACGCTCGCGCCCGTCTTCGCCGGAGCCGAGGAGCCCCTGACCGCCGACCGGGTCTGCCAGGCTTTGGAGGCGGCCCCCGAGCACCACCGGCTGGTCCGTCGCTGGCTGCGCGGCCTGGTGGCGGAGGGCAGGCTCACCGAGGCCGACGGCGGCTACCGGAACCTGTCCGCCCCCGCGCCCGGCGCCACCGAAGAGGCATGGGAGGAGGCCGCCACGCGCGAACGCGAGGCGGGGTGGAGCGCCGAGCTGTTCACCATGGTCCGTAACTGCGCGCGCGTCCTGCCGTCCCTGCTCACCGGCCGGGCGGACCCCGGGGACCTCCCGTTCTCCGGTGTCTCCGCCGAGGCGCTCGACGCCGCCTACCGGAACAACCCGGCGGCCCACGCGCTGCACCGGGTGCTCGTGGCCGGTGTCGTGGAGATGGCCCGGGGCCGCGCGCAGGGCGCTCCGCTGCGGGTGATGGAGGTCGGACTGCGCGGCGGCGGTGCCGTGACCGAGCTGGTGCCCGCTCTGGGCGATCTCCCCTTCGACTATCTCGCCACCGATTCCTCCGCCCGGCACCGCTCCCCGGTCGAACAGCGCTTCGCGGACGACCCGCGGGTGCGGTGCGCCTCCTTCGACCCTGCCCAGGACGCCCGCGAACAGGGCTTCCCGCCCCACTCCGTGGACGTGCTGATCTGCGTCGGCGTGCTGGACAACGTCCCCGACGTCGAGGCCGCCCTCGCCCGGCTGCGGTCCCTGGTCACGGCGGGCGGCTGGCTGGTGCTGCTGCAGAACGCCACCGACGACGACCATGCCCTGCGCGTCTCCACCGAGTTCCTCCCCGAGCACGCGGGCCCGTTCACCGACGTCCGTGCGGGCGACGAGCAGTCCTTCCTCACCGCCGCGCAGTGGACGACACTCCTCGGCGAGCAGGACGGCCGCATCGCCGCCGAGTTCCCCGCCGGACCGGAGGAGACCGCCGTCTACGGCCGGCGGCTGTACTTCGTGCAGCCCAAGCCGACGCGCGCACCGATCACGGTGCCCGAACTCAGCGCGGGCTGCGCGGAACTGCTGCCCGAGTACGCGGTGCCGACCCGCTGGCAGCTCCTCGACCAGTTGCCGAAGACCGCCAACGGCAAGCTGGATCGCGCCCGGCTGGAGGGCTGGGCCGCGCAGACCGACCGGCAGGCCGAGGCACCCGCCTCCAGCCGGCCCCAGGACGACCTGGAGCGGGCGATCGCGGCCCTCTGGGCCGAACTGCTGGAACTGGACGAGGTGGGCCGGGACGACGACCTGTTCGAGCTGGGCGGGGACTCCCTGCTCGTGGCACGCATCGTCGGTCGGCTCCGGGACGGGCTCGACGGCCTGGACGGCCTGGAGTGGGACCTGGAATGGGAGGTCGTCCTGCGACACCTGCTGCGTCAGCCGACCGTCGCCGGACTGGCCGGTTACCTGCGTGACGTGACGGCGGACCAGCAGGGTGAGAGCGGCGAGGCGTCCCCCGTCGTCACCCTCGTCGAGACGCCCCCCTCGCGGCCGGTCACCGTCCTCGTGCACGCCGGTACGGGCACACTCCTTCCCTACCGGCCGCTCATCACCGAGATCCGCAACAAGACGGCCGGCCGCAACGGACTGGTCGGTCTGGAGATCCCGGAACTGGACACGTTCCTCAACGCCGACCCCGACGGACTCATCGACCGGCTCGCGGCACGGTACGCGCGGGCCCTGGTCGACACCGGGCACACCGCCTTCGACGTGGTCGGCTACTGCGTGGGCGGCGTCATCGCCACCGAGGTGGCACGCGGGCTGACGGAGGCCGGTGCGGACGTCCGCAGCCTCACCGTCATCAGCAGCCACAGCCCGACGTTCCGGATCGACGACGAACTGCTCTCCGAGTACTCCTTCTCCCTGATGATGGGCATGGACCACGCCCACATCGGGTTCCCGGCCGACTCCGACCGGGTCGGCGCCGCGGTCGGCGCCGTCCTCGACCGCTCGCCGGAGGCCATCGTCGACGGAGCGATCGCCGACCTCGACGGGGAGTACGCCGACGTCGCCGAAACCTTCACGCGCCTCGAATCGCTGCCCCGGATGGCCCGCGTCACCCGGATGTGCGAGGCGCTGCCGCCCGCCCTGGAGGGCACCTACCAGCCCGAGGGGCTGCTGAGGGCCCTGCGCACCTACCAGCAGAGCACGTACGCGCTGAGCCGGCACCGGGCCGAACCGTACGCGGGGGACATCACCTTTCTGCGGCACAACGGCGCGTACCCCTTCCCCGGCAGCGCGGACACCATCACCGACCACTGGGCGAAGATCTGCCTCGGCGACCTGGAGAGCCGCGAGATCCCGGGTGAGCATTTCACCTGTATGACCGGCGACAACGTGCCGACCGTCTTCGGGCATCTGCGCGAGATCATCGAAGGGATGGAAGCGTGATCGGCGTCCTGGGAGCGTCCGGGGCGGTGGGCCACCACGCCGCCACCGCCCTGGCACGGGCGGGGGCCGGCCCGCTGCGTCTGGGCGCCCGCAGGCCCGACGCCATCCGTGCGGAGGTGATCGGCGACGAAGCCGGCCAGGCCGGGACGGCGAGCCGGGCGAAGGCGGAGACCCGCCGGGTGGATGCGCTGGAGGCGGCTTCACTCGCCGAGTTCTGCGCGGATTGCCGTGTGGTGGTGAACTGCGCCGGGCCCAGCTACGCACTGAAGGACACGGTGGCCCGGGCCGCCCTCGACGCGGGCGCCGACTACGTCGACGTACTCGGGGACGACCCGGTGCACGAGGCGCTGACCGCCGACCGCGCGGTGCCGGCCGGCCGGACCGTCGTCCTGTCGGCCGGCACCGTGCCCGGGCTCTCCCTCCTGGTCCACCGGCGGCTCGCGGAACTGGCCGAAGAGGACCCGGCGCGTGCGACGCGCCTGGTGGCCTACGCCGGCGGGCTCGAACGCGCCACCGAGACCGTCGCCGCCGACATCCTGCTCTCGCTGAACGTCGGCGGCGCCGGAGGCGAGCCCTACGGGCACCCGCTGGCGGCCTGGCGCGACGGCCGGCGCGTCCCGCGGGCGCTGCGGGTGGACGAGAGTGCCGAAGTGCCGCATTACCCCCAACGCGTCGCCCTTCAGCCCCTGCTGACCGCGGAGCTGGAACGCGGCGCGCGAGCGACCGGCCTGGCCGACGCCGAGTGGTACAACGTCTTCCCGGGCACCCAGGTACGGGCGCTGTTCACCGCGCTTCCGACCCTTCCCGCCGATACGCCCGAGCAGCGCAGGGAACTGGTCCGGCGCATCATCCGGGCGGGCGAGATCGACCTGGCAGGCACCGAGCCCTACTACCGCCTGGTCCTCACGCTGTCCGGGCCCGACCGCCGACGCACCGCCGTCGTGCGCGCGGACGACAGCTACCGGCTGACGGGCGCCGTCGCGGCCCACACCGTCCGCGCCCTCACGGACGGCCGCGTCCCGTCCGGCCTGCACTTCGCGGGCGACGTGCTCACGCCCGCCGAGGCGATCGAGGACCTGACCCGCTCCGGGGCGGCCGAGTTCTCGGTCTACGAGGGCGAAGGCCACGGCGGCGAGCGGGCGGGCGACGACTTCGAGGACGGTGAGCTGTGAACGCCTCCCCCCGCCGGCCCCTGCGAACGGTGGTGGCCGGTACCAACTTCGGCCGCTTCTACCTCGACGCCGTGCGCGAGCACCCGAACTTCGAGCTGGTGGGCATCCTCGCCAAGGGCAGCAGCCAGTCCAAGGAGACCGCCGAGCGGTTCGGCGTGCCCTGCCACACCGGTGTCGACGAACTGCCGGACGACCTCGACGTCGCTTGCGTCGTCGTGCCGTCAGCCGTGATGGGCGGGCCCGGAACCGAACTGAGCCTAGGCCTCCTGCACCGGGGAGTGCACGTACTCCAGGAGCACCCGCTGCACCCGGACGAACTGTCCGAGACCCTCCGCGTCGCCAGGAAGCGGAAGCTTCAGTACCGCGTCAACACTCACTACCCCCACGTGGAGCCCGTCCGCGTCTTCCTCGACGCGGCACGCCAACTCCGCGCCCGGCAGAAGGTGTTGTACGTGGACGCGGCGTCGCCTGTACACGTGCTGGCCCCGCTCATCGACATCCTGGGCCGGGCGCTCGGCGGACTGCGCCCGTGGCAGCTCGGGGACGTGGCGGCCGTCGGGGACGACGTGCTCGCCGCCTCCGAGGGGCGCGTACCGGTACGGACCCTGCACGGCGCCCTGGCCGGAGCGCCGCTGACGCTGCGCGTGCAGAACCAGATCCATCCGGGGGACCGGGACAACCACGCCCTGTTCTGGCACCGCGTGGCCATCGCCACCGAGGGCGGTGTGCTGACGCTCGCGGACACCCACGGGCCGGTGCTCTGGCACCCCCGGATGCACTCGCCGCGCGACGACGGGCACCGGCTGGTCTTCCGTTCCGGGCCCGGTGCGGAGTGGCTGCGGCTGCCCACACATTCTCTCGTCGGTGACGTCTCACGGGAGCCGCGCAGCTTCGACGGTGTCTTCTCCGGTCTGTGGCCGTCGGCGGTGACCGACGCGCTCAGCGCGCTGCGCGACGCGATCCGGGACGGCACGGACGTGCTGCGCACGGCCCAGCACGACCTCGCCGTGTTCCACGTGTGGCGGGACCTGATGGCCCGGCTCGGGCCGCCCGAACTCATCCGCCCGTCCGCGCCCACTCCACTGGCCGCGGCGGACCTGGCCTCGTCCGGCCCGCTCGGGCCGGGAGAGCGCCCTGGCCGCGGGCCGGCCGGGAAGACCGCGTCGCCCAGGTCGGCGCCGTCGGAGCCGTCCGGGGCCGAGGGTGACGCTCCCGGAGCCGGGTACACCCAGCCGGCCGAGTTCTTCGACCTGGGGGCCCGGGAGCACACGGACCGGACCGGCCCCGCGGTGGTCGCCTCGCTGGCGGGCATCGACCCGAAAGCGGGCCCCCTGCTCGACATCGGCGCGGGCAGTGGCCTGGTGACACGTCAGGTGGCCGCCGCCTACCCGGACTGCCGGATCGTCGCGGCCGAGCCATCCCCCGGGATGCGGGCCATCCTGACCAGCCGCCTCGCGGACGACCCCGGGACGGCGGAGCGGGTGACGGTGCTGCCCGACGCCGCGAACGACCTCGCCCTGCCCGGCCGGCTCTGCGGCGTGATCGCCTGCGGGATGCTCGGGCACCTGGAGCCGGACCGGCGCCGAGCGCTGCTGAGGGAGCTGGCCGGCCGTCTCGCTCCCGGCGCCCCGCTCGTCGTGGAACTCATGGGGCTGTACACCCCGGTCTCGATGCCGCCGACCCGGTTGCGTCAGGCGGCTCTCGGCGGCCTGCGCTACGAGTGGTGGATGGCCGGTGAGCCCGCCGGTGAGGAGCGGATGCGCCTGGAGACGACCTGGCGCGTGTTCGACGGGACGCGGCTGGTGCGGGAGGTGCGGGACGCGTACCACTGGCACACGGTGACCCTGGAGCGGATCGCTGAGGAGGCGGGACTGACCCTCGAACCGCCGCCACCTCCCCACGGGGCGGCCGTTCCGCACCTGGCCGTGCTGCGCGGTGCGGAACGGCCGGTGGTCACCAGGTGACGAGTACCTGTTCCGGCCCGAAGGCGATGCCTTCGTGCCGGAACCGGACCGCGTGCAGCGGAGCCGCCGCACGGAGCGTGGGAACGCGGTCGAGAAGAGTGCTGATCGCGGTCACCAGTTCCAGGCGGGCGATATTCTGCCCGACGCATTGATGGACGCCGTAACTGAATGCGACATGCTGCTTTCCTTTCCGCTCGAAATCAATCTCCTCGGGTGAAGGGAAGATGCTGTCATCATGATTTGCGGCAGCCAATAGCGGTATGACTCCATCGCCCTTGCGAATCACGTGTTCGCCGAAGTGGATATCCTCGGTGGCGGTGCGCAGAGCGATGGAGTCGCCGACCGAAAGAACGCGGAGGAGTTCTTCGACGGCGGCCGGGAACCTGCTCTGGTCCGCGCGCAGCTCGGCGATCAGGTGCGGATGTTCCAGCAGCGCCAGCACGCTCAGCGCGATCTGGTTCGTCGTGGTCTCCCAGCCGGCCACGACGAGGATCGCGATGGTCGTGATCAGCTCCTCGCGGCTCACCTCGCCGGTGTGCAGCCGCTGGGTCGTCAACCGGCTGAGCAGGTCGTCGCCGGGGGCCGCCTCCCGCTCCGCGATGATCCCGTCCACCACGGAGGAGAGGGCGCCGATGCCTTCCGCCGCGCCTTCGGCGGTGCTGGCGCCGCCGCCGAAGACCTGGGAACCCAGCGTCCCCGTGACGCGCCGGAACCACGGGTCGGACCGTCGTACCCCGATGAGTTCGCACATCACCGTGCTGGACACGGTGTGGGCGAAGTGGGTGACCAGATCGACCGGGGGGCCGCCGGCGAGCAGTTCGTCGATGCGCTCGTCGACGATGCGCTGGATGTTCCGGCGCATGCCGCGCGCCTTGCGGACGGTCATCTCCGCGAGCAGCATGCGCCGGAACCGCGTGTGCTCGGGAGGGTCCATCCTGATGAACGGCCTGGTCCTGGCGCCCACCTCCTGCTCGCCGGCGACGAGCGCCGGGAAGTTCGGGTGCCGTATGTCGGCGCTGACCCGGGGGTCGGCCAGTATCGAGCGGACCTCCTGGTAACCCGTCACGATCCAGGCCGACCGGCCGGTGGGCAGGGTCACCCGGGACACCGGGCCCTGCTCGCGCAGTTCCGCGTACTCCCGCGGCGGTCCGAAAGGGCACCCGCGGGCCATCGGAAAAGCGTGGGAAGCGGCGCCTGCCGCCTCGTTCTCAGTCATGGCTGTCCATCCTTCGTACGGCGACATCGGCATCATAGGCGCCGACGTTCTACGGTTGCTATGGAAAAGTAAGGCATTTACTCAACCAGCCTCCAAGTGGGTCTGGACGAGATTGCATATTGATGGTGAACTGACTGGACTGGTGGCGGTGAGACCGCCTTGTGCGACTCGCGGTAAGGGCTGCGGCTCTCGCGGTAGGAGAGAATGGTGAATCAGTCGGTTCTCGGACCGTGGCTGCGCAAGCCGGTGGTCCGGCCCGAAGCGCGTCTGCGCCTGGTGTGCTTTCCGCACGCGGGCGGAGCGGCTTCCTCGTTCCGCCCCTGGCAGCGACTGCTGCCCGACGAGATCGAGCACGTGACCGTGCAGTACCCGGGCCGGGAGGACCGGTTCGCCGACGATCCGGTCAGCTCGATGGACGCCCTGGTCAGCGAGGTCGTCGACGTCCTCCAGTACCAACTCGACCGCCCCTACGCCCTCTTCGGCCACAGCATGGGCAGTGCGGTCGCCTACGAGGTGGCTCTTGAGCTGCGCCGCCGGGGCCTCCCCGCGCCGGCCAGGCTGCTGGTCGCCGGCCGGGCGTCACCGCATCACGCCGTGGTGGGGGACCTCCACCGCCAGGACGACGGCGCGCTGATGGACGAACTGGCGCGCTACGGCGGGACACCTCAGGAAGTGCTCGCGGACCCCGAACTGCGTGCCGCCGTCCTGGGATACGTCCGCAGCGACTACCGGCTGATCGAGACGTACCGGCCGTCCTCCACCGCCCCCCTGGACTGCCCGGTCAGCGTCTTCTTCGGGGACCGGGACCCCGAGTGCGGCGCGCCGGACGCCGAGACGTGGGCGAGCACCACACGGCAGCCCCTGGCCGTCACCGCCTTCGACGGCGGCCACTTCTTCCTCGTCCCCCAGCGGACTCCGCTGGTCGCGGCCATCGGCCGGGATCTCGGTCTCGACCTCCGCCGGCCCACGCGTACCTGGCCCAGCACCCCCTGAGGCCGACGAGAACGGAAAGGACGTCACCGTCATGGTCGCGGACTACTACACCGCCTCCGCGGAGTTCTACGAGATGGTGGCCGCGCGCCACGTCCGGACGAGCGCCGGTCCCCTCACCGCCGCCCTGGCGGGAGTCGACACCACCCACGGTCCTGTCGTCGAGATCGGTGCGGGTACCGGACGGATCACCGCCACCATCGCCCAGGCCCTGCCGGGCGTCCCGATCATCGCCGCGGAGCCGTCCGTCCCGATGCGGGCGATGCTCACGAGCCGGGTGTTCGGGGACGAGGACCTGCGCCAGCGCGTCACGGTCGTGGCGGAACCCGCGCAGGAGCTGACGCTGCCCGGCACCGTCAGCGCCGTGGTGATCTTCGGCGTGGTCGGCCACCTCACTACGGCCGAACGCGGCCAGCTCTGGCGCGACCTGCGCAGCAGACTGCCCGTCGGCGGACCGGTCATCGTGGAGCTGATGGGGGTGGGCGCCGCCCGGCATGTGCCGCCCTTCCGGATGCTGCGCGAGTCGATCGGCGAGCAGACGTACGAGTGGTGGACGGAGGCCGAACCCGTCGAGGGCCAAGTGATGCGCTGGCGGACCACCTGGAAAGTCTTCCGCCAAGGCGAGCTGGTGCGCACCAACTCCGACAGCTACGACTGGGAGAACCTCAGCCTCGAACAGCTCGCGTGCGAGGCAGGGATGAGCAGCAGCCTGGTGAGTGCCGCGGGGGTCCCGGGCTCGCCGGAGATCGGCAAGCTCATCCGCTGACGAGGCGGCACCGGCCGTCCCGCGCCCGTCTTCCCGCCGTCCAAGTCACGCATCACCGCCGCGAGGCGCCACCGGCGTGCCTCGTGGCCGGTCCATCGACACCGCTGCGACCGCCGACGCCCCACCACCTACCGGAAAGCGAGAACATCCCGTGAGCCCTCGGGAACCCATCCTCGAACGCGAACTCACCTTCACCGGCGATCCCGTCGCCGTCGCCGCGGCGCTCGCCGCGAACACCGACGCCCCCCACCTCCTCTACGAGCACGACGGTCACGTCACCTGGAGTGAGGGCGAGTCCGTGGTCGTCGAGGTGGGCCGGGCCAACGTCAGCCTGCACGGACCGGGCAGCGACCCGGTGCAAGTACCCGTCGGCCCGCACCCGTTGGCCTCCGCCGGTGAACTGCTGCGGAACCGGACCGGCGGTGCCGGACCGGCGCACGGCTGGATCGCCTTCGAACTCGCCCACGCCTACCACGGAGGCGGCACGTCCGGTCACGGAGCCGTCGCCCGCTTCGTCGTCCCCGAGCGCGAGATCGTACTGACGCCCACCACCGCGGTCCTGCGGGCCGGCGACCCGGACGCGCTCGACGCTCTGGAGAGACGGCTGTGCGACGCGACGGCCTCGGCCGGTGAGCCGACCGAGGCACGCGTGCCTGTCGATCTGGAGGAGGGCGCCGACCGGTACCGCGTCGCAGTCGCGGCTGTCGTACGCGCCATCCAGGCGGGGGAGTTCGACAAGGCCATCGTCTCCCGCACCGTGTCCGTACCGGAGGAGATCAGCCTGCCGGCCACCTATCTGGCCGGGAGGCGCAGCCATCTTCCGGCCCGTTCCTTCCTGCTGCGGCACGGGGGGTGGGAGGCCGCCGGCTTCAGCCCCGAGATCGTCGCCCGGATCGACGCCGAGGGCCTCGTCACGGCCCAGCCGCTGGCCGGAACGCGCGCCCTGACCGGCGATGGCGACGCGGACGCCGCCCGTCGTGCCGAACTCCACCGCGACGCCAAGGAGGTGTACGAGCACGCCGTCTCCGTGCGCCTGGTGCAGGAGGAGATGAACACGGTGTGCCTGCCGGAGTCGGTGCGCACCGAGGAGTTCATGGGGGTCGAGGAACGAGGCAGCGTGCAGCACCTCGCCTCCCGTCTGCGGGGCCGGCTCGCGACCGGTCGCGACCGGTGGGACGCCCTCGCCGCGCTGTTCCCCGCGGTCACCGCTTCCGGGATACCCAAAGGCCCTGCGCTCACGGCCATCGGCCACGCCGAGGAAGACGAGCGCGGACTGTACAGCGGCGCCGTCGTACGCCTGGAGGCCGACGGCACCCTGGACGCCGCCCTGGTGCTGCGTACCGTCCTGCGCCGGGGCGGCCGGACCTGGCTGCGCGCGGGCGCGGGCATCGTGGCGCACTCCGACCCGGAACGGGAACTGGAGGAGACGCGGGAGAAACTCCGCGCCGTCAGCGGCCACCTGGTGCCCGCCAGGACCATGACGACGGGGCGGGGCGGGGCGCACGACGCCCGTGTCGACCGTCGTGCGGACTTCGTGAGCTGAGGCGGACGCTTTTCTGGGGCGATGGTTGTGTCCGGGCCCGTGCCTCGGGGCCCGGACACCCGGAGGCGGCTGGCCCCGCTCGGTTGGGAGCTTGGGCCAGCCGGTCCAGTAGCCGAAGGTCAGCGGCGGACGCCTGAGCCTGGGCCCTGTTCTCTCACAGAGCGGGTATCTGTGTGCGCTGCCTGCGTTGCCAGAGGCGGGTCAGAGCGCCGTGGCGGGGGCGAGGACCCAGGCGAGCAGGAAGAAGACGGTGGCGGCCAGGACGATCGTCCCTCCGGTGGGCAGGTCCAGGCTCCAGGAGAGGTAGAGGCCGACGTGGCGCCGAGAAGCGGGGCGAGCAGCATCATGACGCCGAGCCGGTCGGTGAGAGGACGGGCACCGGCCGCAGGAGTGACCAGGAGCGCCAGCACGAGGATGTTGCCGATCGTCTGGACCGAGATGACGACGGCGACCGAGACCATGACGTACAGCGCGAGGTCGAGGGCGAAGACGGGCAGGCCCACCGCGCGAGCCGATTCCCGGTCGAGGTGACGGCGACGAACTCCTTGTGGAAGAGAAAGGCGAACAGCAGGAGTGCCGTTGTGGTGACGGCGACCACCATGATGTCCTCGCCGGGGATACCGGTGATGGAGCCGAAGAGGAACTGTTGCAGCGAGCCGGAGTAGCCGGGCGAGCGACTGATGATCACGATGCCCAGAGCGAACGCGGCGACGAAGAACACTCCGATGACGCTGTCCTCGCGCAGCTGCCGGTTCTGCGCGAAGACAGCGATCCCGATCGCGGTGAGCACACCGGCGACGGCGCCCCCCAGCACCGGATTGCCCTGGATCACGAAGGCGGCGGCGAGGCCGGGGAAGACGGCGTGGGCCACCGCGTCGCCGACGAACGCCATACCACGCAGCACCACATAACAGCCGACGACACCGCACACGGCTGAGGAGAGCACCGCCACGATTCACCGTCGCGGAGCGTGTCGGGGGTCCCGGTGGCGATCACCGTGCGGTTGACGAGGCAGAGCTTGTCGCAGGTGTGGACGGCTCCGACCAGGTCGTGGGTGGTCATGAGAACGGCTTTCCCCTCGTCGCTCAGTTCGCCGAAGAGGTCGGTGAGCAGCTCCTGCGTCGGCACGTCGAGACCGGTGCAGGGCTCGTCCAGCAGCAGCACGCTCGGTTCGACGGAGAGCGCTCGGGCCACCAGGACACGCTGCCGCTGCCCTCCGGGACCGCGCCGGATTCGCACCGGCTTCCTGGTTCCCGTCGCTCGTGTGTACGCCGCGCAGTATGCCCGGCAGCGTTGTGGAACTGAGTGATCAGTTCCACAACTGTCCCTATTGCGCAAAGCTTGCAGTTACGGTTGTGATGTATATGCCGTGGTGTCGAAGCACAACAGGCAGGAAGGTTCGTCCACATGCCGGTCACCCCCACGCGCCGGAGTGTGCTCACCGCGGCGGTTGCGACCGGCGCCGGACTGCTGCTTCCCGGTTGCTCGTCCGCCGGTTCCGCTTCCTCTTCTCCGAAGAAGGGCGGGAGGCTGAGCGCGGCCTTTCCCGGTGCGGGCGTGAAGGAGACCATGGACCCGCACGCGCAGCGCCAGTTCGTGGACATCGCCCGGCACAAGGCCGTCTTCGACAAGCTGGTGGAGCTGGACTCGACCCTGCGGCCGGTGCCGCGGCTGGCCCGCTCCTGGTCCAGCGACGACGAGGCCCGGGTGTGGCGGTTCGAGCTGCGCGAGGCCCGTTTCCACGACGGCCACGCCCTCGGCGCGGACGACGTGCTGTACAGCCTGTCCCGTATCCTCGCCCCGAACGCCGCCGACCACTTGGCGAAGAACTCCTTGTCCCACGTCGACCTGGCCAACTGCCGCAAGGTCGGCAAGCGGGGTGTGGAGATCGCCCTCGACCGGCCCAACGCCGAACTGCCCAGCCTGCTCGCGATGACGGGCACGCCCATCGTCCGTGACGGCTGGGACGATCCGACGAAGCCCGTCGGCACCGGCCCGTTCCGGTTCGTCTCCTTCACGGCCGGGCGCGTCTTCACCGGCCGTCGTTTCGACGACCACTGGAACGGTGCCCCGCACGTGGACGAGATACGCATCCTCTCGGCGGAGAGCGAGGCCCGCACTGCCGCCGTCCGCAGCGGCGAGGTGCACTTCGCGCACGAGATGACGCCCACCTTCGCCCGTACCGTCGCCCATGACAGCCGGGTGCGGGTGGTGGCCACCAAGCGAAGCGGGGTGCAGGGATTCGCGCTGAAGACGGACCGGGCGCCGTTCGACGACCCGGACGCGGCGATGGCCGTCAAGCTGCTTGTGAACCGTAAGCGGCTGGTGGAGGTGGTCTGCTCGGGTCGCGCCGAGATCGGCGACGACCTGTACGGCAAGGGCTACACCTACTACCCCGACGGCCTGGAACAGCGCGAGCAGGACGTGGCGGAGGCCCGCCGACTGCTCAAGCGCACCGGCCTGTACAACAAGAAGGTCACCTTCTACACCTCCACCGCCGCCGACGGATTCACGCAGGCCGCCCACCTCTTCAAAGAGCAGGCAGGGGAGGCCGGGCTGAGGGTGGAGATCGTCAACGGACCGCCGGAGTCGTACTTCACGGACGCGCTGACCAAGGGCACCGTCACCAACCACCGCTGTGGCGCCATGACGATTCCGACCTACATCAGCGAACGGCTGCTCACCGACGCCCCGCAGAACCAGAGCGCCTGGAAGCACGACGACTTCGACGACGCCTTCACCGCCGCGCGGGCCGTCGTGGACGACGACGAGCGCACCGCCCGGTACCGATCGGTGCAGACGACCCTGCGCGATCGGGGCGGGCTGGTGCTGTGGGGGCACCCCGAGTGGCTGAACGCTGTGTCCAGCAGCGTCCAGGGAGTGAAGGAGGCCCCGCCCAACACCGTGGACTGGGCCCGGTTCGACACGGTGTGGCTGGCCTGACCCCGGTGCTGCGCTACGCCATGCGGCGGTCCGGATGGACGCTCGTCCAGCTCGCCGCGCTCAGCGTCATCGTCTTCCTGCTGACCGACCTGCTGCCGGGTGACGCCGCGACCGTCGACTTCAACGAGCAGGCGGGCCTTGAACAGGTCGCCCGGTTGCGGGAGCAGATGGGCCTCGACCGGCCGGCCGTCGAGCGGTTCGTCGACTGGGCGCACGGACTGGTCACCGGTGACCTGGGGACATCACTGGTCGGTGGGGGCCCGGTGAGCGAGATACTGGCGTCCTCGGTGCCGGTGACGGCCGCGCTGGCCGCTGTGACGATTGTGCTGCTGGTGCCGGTGGCCGTCGCCGTCGGCCTGCTGACCGGACTGCGGGCGGGCAGCCGCACCGACCGGATCGTGTCGGCAGTGACCCTGACGCTCACCTCCGTACCGGACTTCGTCCTCGCGTTGCTGCTCGTGGGCGTGTTCGCGCTGCGGCTGGGGTGGCTGCCGTCGACCTGGGTGGGCGCGGACGACTGGTGGCAGCGTCCGGAGCTGTTCGTGCTGCCGGTGGCGGTCCTGCTGGCCCGCACCGTGTGCGTACTGTCCCGGCAGATCCGCGCCGGAACGGTCACCGCACTGCACGCGGGTTACACGGTGCAGGCCCGCCGTCTCGGTGTGCCGCCGCCCCGGCTGGTGCTGCGGCACGTCCTGCCGGGCGCGGCCGTGCCCGGCGTACAGGAACTGGCCCGAACTGGTGACCAGTTGCTCGGCGGCGTACTCGTCGTCGAGGCCGTCTTCGCCGTCCCCGGAACCGCGACAGCACTGGTGGAGGCGGTCCAGAACCGTGACGTGCCCGCCGTGCAGGCCCTCACCCTGGCCCTGGCCGCCGTGGCGTGCCTGCTCAACCTGGCGGCGGACCTCGTCAGCCACCGCCTGGCTCCCCGTACGGAGGTACTGCGATGAGTACCGGTGGAAGTACCCGGCGGGCGGCGGGCGGGGCGCTGCTCTTGGTGGTGCCGGTCGCCGCGGCCGTCGTCGGCCCGTTCGTGACGGACGCCGCCATTCCCTCCGACGGGATGCCCTACGCCCCCGGCGACGGGCATCCTCTCGGGACGGACGCGCTGGGCCGGGACGTGCTGACGCTGGTACTGCGGGGCGGGGCGAGCGCGTTGGGCGTGGCGTGTGCCGCGGTGGCGCTGGCCGTCGCTGTGGGCGCCGTGCTCGGCCTGGCGGCGGCTTCGGCCCGCAGCCGGTGGCTGGACGATCTGCTGATGCGGCCGGTGGAACTGCTGCTGCCGCTGCCCTCGCTGCTGGTGATCAGCGTGGTCGGGGTCGGCTGGCGCGGCCATCCCGTCGCGGTGGCGCTGGCCGTGGCGGTGCTGAACGTGCCCGCTGTGGCCCGGCTGTTGCGGGCGGCTGCGCTGGACGCGGCCAGTGGGCCCGTCGCCGAGGCGATGCGGCTGCAGGGCGAGTCTCCGGCGCGCGTCCTGTTCGGGCACGTCGGGCGGGTGGTGCTGCCGGTGGCCGCCGCAGACGCGGGCACCCGGGTGGGAGGGGCGGTGTTCACGGTGGCTGCCGCCAACTTCCTCGGCCTCGGACTTGACCCGACCTCCCCGGACTGGGGTGTGGTGATCGCCGCGAGCCGGGAGGCACTGTTCGTGCAGCCGTGGGCGGTACTGGCCCCGACGCTGATGCTGGTGATGTTCGTCGTCGGCGTCAACCTGCTGGCGGACGGGCTGCTGCCGGGCGCCGCGAGGGACCGGAAGAAGGTGCTGGCGTGGAACCGGTGATCGAGGTCGACGGGCTCACCGCTCACGCGGGAAGGGCCCGGCTCCTGAACGGCGTCGACCTCACCGTCACCTCCGGCGAGGTGACCGCCCTGGTGGGCCCGTCCGGCAGCGGCAAGACCACCGCCGCGCTGGCCCTTCTGGGCGAGGCCGCACCCGGCGTACGGCTGAGCGGCACGGTACGGGTCGCCGGCGTGGAGGTGGTGGGCGACGAGGGCCCGACGGGAGCCGCCCGCGCAGTCCGGGGCCGGATCGTCTCCTACATGCCCCAGCACCCGGCCCACGCCCTCAACCCCGCCCGACGCATCGGCTCGGTCCTCACCGAACTCGCCCGGCTGCACCGGCCGGACGGCGGCGGCCGTGACCGGTCGGCCGCCACGGAGCGCGCGGCCGGCGCCCTGCGCACGGCCGGCCTGCCCGACGACAGGGCGACCCGGCGTCGCTTCCCACACCAGTTCTCCGGCGGCCAGCGACAGCGTGTCGCCCTCGCCCAGGTGTTGGCCTGCGACCCGCGCGTCCTGGTCCTCGACGAGCCCAGCACCGGTCTGGACGCGGTGGCCCGGCTGCGGTTGGCGGAACAACTGACCTGGCTGACCGCAGACGGATACGCTCTACTCCTGCTCAGCCACGACCACGACCTGGTACGCGCGGTGGCCGCCCGCACGGTCCTGCTGGAGCACGGCCGGGTCACCGCGACCGGTCCGACACCGAACGTCCTCCCGGTCCCGCCGGCACCGCCCCCTCCGCCGGAACCGGCCACACCCACGAGATCTGCCGGGGCCGTACTGGAGGCCCAGAACCTGACCGCGTGGCTGCACCCGGGCCACCGGGGCGAGATCCTGCACGACGTGACCGTGCGGGTGCGCGAGGGAGGCTGCACGGCGGTCGTCGGACCCTCCGGCAGCGGCAAGACCGTCCTCGCCCGCTGCCTCGCCGGACTGCACGGACGCCACCGCGGGCATCTCACCCACCATGGCGAGCCGCTGCCCGTCCTCCGTCACCGCACCACCCGTCAGCTCCGGGGGGTGCAGTACGTCTGGCAGGAGGTACGCAACTCCTTCGACGACCGCCGCACCGTCCTCGACCAGGTCGCCCGCACCGCCGTACGTCTGCGCGGCCTCACCCCGGTCGAGGCCGGACGGCAGGCCCGGCAGTTGTGGGAACGGCTCGGCCTCACCTCGGAGCACACAACCCGGCACGCCGCCTCCTTGTCCGGCGGCGAACTGCAACGCGCCGCCTTGGCAAGGGCCTTGCTCGCCGATCCAGACGTCCTGATCTGCGACGAGATCACCACCGCCCTCGACGCCGTCAGCGTCGGCCTGGTCACCGCCGAGATCACGCGGCTGCGCGAGGAGTGCGGCACGGCCGTGCTGTGGATCGGCCATGACCTCGCCCTCGTCGAGCGGCTCGCCGACGACCTGGTCGTCCTGGACACCGGCAGGGTGGTGGAGAGCGGTGACCGCGCCACGGTCCTGGCCGCGCCCGTCGCCGACACCACCCGACTGCTGCTGCGGTCCCGCAACCTCGCCACCGCCACCCGCCAGTGAGAGGAACACCACCACCCATGACCACCACCCCCGCCTCCACCGACTGGCAGCAGTGGCAGACGAGCTGGGACCGCCAGCAGGAGTGGTACATGCCGGACCGGGAGGAACGCTTCCGGGTCATGACCGACGCTGTCGAAGCCGTGGCGGGCCGTGCCCCGCTCGTCCTCGACCTCGCCTGCGGCACCGGCAGCATCACCACCCGCGTCCTGCGTGCGCTCCCCGGCGCCCGCACCGTCTGCGTGGACATCGACCCGGCCCTGCTGACCATCGCCCGCGGCCACTTCGCCGACGACGACCGTGTCACCTTCGCCGAAGCCGACCTCACCGACCCCGACTGGACCGTCCGCCTTCCCCACACCACCTTTGACGCCGTCGTCACCGCCACCGCCCTGCACTGGCTCGACACCGAGCCGCTGCGCCGCCTCTACGGCACCCTCGCCGGACTGCTGCGTGAGGGCGGAGTGTTCCTCAACGCCGACCACATGTACGACGAGTCCGCGCCCCGCCTCAACGCGGCGATGAACGCCCTGCTCACCACACGCCAGGAGCGGCAGCGCAACGAGGGCGCCCTCGACTGGGCCGACTGGTGGGGCGGGGTCGCTGACGACCCTGCCCTCGCCGAACCCGCCGCCCGCCGCTTCGCCCTGCTCGGCGACCCACGCGAACCTCGACCGGCGGGCGCGAGGCCCGACCGCCCCACCGCTGTCCAGTGGCACCTCGACACACTGCGCGAGCAGGGCTTCAGCGAGGCACGGCAGATCTGGTGTTCGGCAAGCGACTCACTGGTGGCCGCGCTGCGCTGAACCGGCGCCCCCGGAGAGAGTCGGGCACCGGAGCCCGCCGCCGCGAGAAGTGCCGGGCGCCCGGTGCGAGCGCGGCGAGGGCCGGTGCGGCGAAGCCGATTCGATTCCGACGCCCGCGACGGCGTAGGCGGCCATCACCACGACCGGGTGGACGTGGACCATGAGACTGAGCGGGGGAACACGTACGCGGCGTGTCCCCCCCAGAGCGGTCCAGTCCTGCGCGCGCGGGCGCAGGAGTGGCGGCGAGCAGCGCGCGCCGACCAGGGCCTAGGAGGGCTACACGCCAGGGCCGGTGGTCGCCTGGTCGAAGTCCTCCATGATCAGGGCCATGTTCACCGCGCCGGCGGCCACGGTGCCTGCGTTGATCGACATGGGCACGTTGGCGGCGGGGTTGACCACGTTCCCGGCGGCCCAGATGCGCTCGCTGCCGGTCTTGCCGGTCGCGTCCACGGTCAGGAAACTGCCCATCGGGGTTTCGCCGCGCTCCAGGCCGAGGTGGGCGAGGAATCCGTCGTGCGGAACGGCCTCCGGAGCCGTGAAGAGCGCGTCGAGTTCGATGAGCTCGCCGTCGGACGTGTGTACGGACCTGAGCTGCTTGTCGTCGCCGAGAACCTCGGTGACCGGTGCTCCGACCAGTCGCATGTCCCGGGCCCGCAGGCGCTGACGGGTGGCTTCGTCGAGGTCCTCGAGGCCGGCGGTGAACACCACCACTTGCTCGCTCCACTGGCGGATGAGCTGAGCCTGGTGCAGGCCGATCGGAGAAGTGGTGAGCACTCCGAGGCGGCGGCCTCGGACTTCCCACCCGTGGCAGTACGGACAATGCAGGACGCTGGTCCCCCAGTACTTCGCCAGCCCGGGGACGTCGGGGAGCCGGTCGGTCATCCCGCTGGCGACGATCACCGCGCGTGCGTGCTGTGCGCCGGCGCCCTCGATCGAAACCTCGACGCCGTCTTCTTGCTCCGTCACCCCTGTGACCAGGCCCCGCCGGAGTTCCACACCGTAGGCGCTGATCTCTTGGCGGCCTCGCTCCAGAAGCGTGGCTGGCTCGTCGCCGTCGTGGCCGAGCACTCCGTGCATGTGGGCGGAGAAGCGGTTGCGTGGCTCGCTGGCGTCCACGACCAGCACGTTGCGGCAAGCGCGTCCCAGCATCAGCGCGGCGGACAGGCCCGCGGCGCTGCCCCCGATCACGATTACGTCCCAACGTTCAGTCATGGGCCCCAGTTCACCGGCCCCGCATAGCGCAGACAAGTTCCCTTGCCGTAGCGGCAAAAATGAGGAGGAGTGTCCGCAGGAAGGGCGCAGTCGTGACTCTCTCCCGGGGGGTGCCTCTATGTTTTCGTCAAGGCGTCCCTGGCGGGTTTGGGGTGGTTCGGGGTTGCTGGAGTCATGCGGCGAGTCCGACGTCGGCGGGCGTGCGGGGTTCGTAGAAGGTGCCGTCGCGGAGCATGGCGAACACGACGCTGATGCGTTGGCGGGCGAGTCGGAGGAGGGCTTGGGTATGTGCCCGCGAGGTCGGCGTCGGCCTGGACCGACTGCAGGATCCGGTCCCAGGTGCTGTCCGCCGACCAGCGGCTATGCCGTTCGTAGACGGTCTTCCACGACCCGTAGCGTTCCGGCAGGTCACGCCACGGGGCACCGGTGCGGGCCCGGAACAGGATCCCGTCGATCACGGTGCGGTGGTCGTCCCACCGGCCGCCCCGGCCACCCGGCGGAGGTAGGTGCGGCTCCAGTAATGACCACTCATGACCCGTCGGATCCCCCCGACCTACGCCCCAACCAACGAGCGACCGGTCGGAAAGTCACATGATCCATTGGGCGGAACCTAAGCCCTCGCCGGACGAGGGACTCGGTGCACGGTGGCCGTTGCCACGGTGATGCGTGCAGCTTCTCCAGTTCGGCGGCGAGCCGGGCAGGCCCGTACTTGGTCTGGCGCCGCAGCGCCTCCACCAGATCGGCGATGTCCTCGCTCGTGCGGTTGGGGCTGGCGATGGGCGGGGAGGAGCGATCCGTAAGGCCGTCCTCGCCGTGGGCGAGCCAGCGGGCGTACCACTTGGCCAGGCAGTGGCGGGAGATTCCTGCTTCCGCAGCGACGTGTGCGATCGAACGTCCGGCATCGACCCGCAGGCACAAAGGACTCCCGCGCGGTTGGTGAGGTCGACTCGGGGCGCCCTGCTGGTGTTTCCACCAGTGGGTTTCCCCGAGCCGCCTCCCGAACCCGGCGTGCCCGTCTCCAGGCACCGGGCTCTCCGCAAATCCCGTTCCGGGCTGTTCAGTTCCTCATGCCGTAGTGGCCACGGAGCCGGAATGAGTTTTCCCCGGTATCGGTATCTGGTCGTGCTTACCTTGGCCGGGTTGAACAGTTCCGCTTCCTCTGTGACGGGCCACCAGCCGCCACCGTAATAGCGTCGGCGGAGCTATTTCCAAGTGATCCCAGGGTGCTTGCGTCGGATCCATCGTGTCACCCTCATCCAAGCGTAGTGGCTGAGGTAACAGAAACCGACGTTCGAAACTCCAGGACGGAAATACGCGCCCCATCCCCGCGACACCGAGTTCGGTGCCATTCGCCTTGGGAATCATCCGCTCGCGGACAGGAACCGGATGGAAGCTGCGGTCTCTGACCTGGGTCCGTAGCTTGTCGAGAAACGCCTCGACTCCCTGCCCGGCTTCGATGGAGCGGGCGGTCTTCCCATCCACTCCGGCCGTGCGGGCACCCTTGTTTCCCCGGACACGGTCCCACGCCACCAACAGGAAGGCGGGATCGGCGATGAGGTTGAACAGGTCGTCGAACCTGCGATGAGAATCATCGGCAGCCCAACGGTGCAGCTTGGTCTGGATCTCCAGTACCCGGCGTTCGGCCTTCATCAAGGCGCATTCCAGCTCGCCGGTATTCACCGGCGACAGCCTCCTGGCATTCCAGTCTCCTTACTGCTGGCTTGCTGGCCCCCTTCCCCATGTGACCGGCTTTCCCGGCCTCGGAGTACTACGGAGCCCCCGTCCTGCCCGACGGCCATCAGCCGGCGATGGGCCTGCCCCCGATCGGACTGGAGGTCCGATATGGGGGCGAACGCGGACAGTTCCCACGTTCACCACGAATCGATCGACAGGTGAGGTGCCCAGCTCTGCCCCGGCAGCATCGCCACGCTTACGCCGCAGACTTTCAGCGTGGCCTCCTCACCGATGAGTAGAGTCGGCTTCGGAGTCGACCACTGACGAGCGCTGGTGGTCGTGCACTGCGTCCGGCCCAGATCCGCCGGGTTCGAGCCGGTGTCGTAATCACGGGGCGTCAGGCACTGATTTCTTGCGTGCACCTTCCTGTCTCGCTAGCCGGACCCGGGTCGTCTGGCAGTACCGACCCGTCCCGGCGTTGTCGGGGCTGCTTACCGCTCGGCTCGGCATCCCTCGGGATCGAACTGCCCCCAGCCTCAACCGGATTGCTACGACAACCCGGTGGTGAGGTCTCTCACCTGACTCGATTTCATAACGCCTCGTGGCGCACCCACCCGTTACGGCAAACCTGCCTGCGTCTTCCACGGCACCGTCGCCGCCGCAGCGATCCGACTCTGGCTCCGCCAGTGATCCGCCGGACAGAACCTAACGGGAGCGGTCCGAGGCGGGCCAGACGTACGGCAGGCCGTCGGGGTCGTCCGGGAACAGGGGAGCGTAGAGCTCCGGGGCCTTGGTCCGCAGGGCCGACCGGTGGCTGCGGTGGAACGCGGGGTCACCCAGCCACGGCGGCAACTCGCCGTCGGCGGCGAGCTGTTCCTGGGTCCGCACGTGCCCGTCCGTCCGGCGGGCCGTGAAATCGGCGACCAGGGAAGCCGCGCAGGTGTCCCGGCGCCCGGTCTCCGTCCACACCTGGCAGACCACGAGCCCGTAGCGCACCAGCGCTTCCTCGTAGCCGGTCCACATGCGCACGGCCGGATGGTGCCGCCACCCGTAGCCGGGAACCGTCAGACCGCGCAGCACCTGGAGGGCCTCCACCCGCTGTTTGCCCAGGCGCCGCGCGTCGAGCGACGTGGCCGACGCGGCGAAGTCGGGATAGGGCAGGAACGTCTGCATGGTCCTCCCGTCCCGAGGCGGATGGAAGCGGGAACAAGCCGGCCTCCCTCTGCCTGCCGATCAGCGTTGAGAGGCCGGGCGGCGGACCGGGGAGGCCGCCGGACCCGGTGAGCCTCAATCTCGCACACGCGACCGCACCCCGCATCAGGTGCGCCCGCCCATGGGCGCAGGGGTCTCGGGGGCCGAGCGTCGTTCACCCTGAACCGCGGCCGCGCCCCGGGCTCCGGCCGCTGTCCGCCCCGCACCTTCCGCGGGGCGGCACCGAGCTACTCACCCCCTGAGGTGAGTACCCGAAGTGAGTACCCGAGCGCATGCAGGAGGTGGCCGGATGGCAGCAGGCTCCGGCCATGACACACGTGCCGTCGTCGCCCGTCGAGGAGCTGGCGCTCCTCGACCGTGAACTGGTCTGGCTGGACTCCCGGCGGGGTCAGCTGCTGCACCGGCGTGCCTGGCTGGTGGCGGCGGGGCGGGCGTGGCCCGCGCCGACGTGGCAGCCGCCGTCCGGCGCCGGGCCGCAGGCCGCGCCGCCCGCGTGGGGGCCGCCTGCACGGCAGGCGCCGGCCGTTGGCGGTACGCGCGGGGTGCAGCATGTGCTGCTGATCCTCGGCGGGCTGCTGCTGGCCGTCGCCGCCGTCGCGTTCACCCTGGTCGGCTGGGGCGAGATGGGGATCGCCGGCCGTTCGGTGGTGCTGGCGGCGGTGACGGCCGGGACGCTGGCGGCCCCGGTACCGCTGCTGCGCAGGGGGCTGACCGCGACGGCGGAGGCGGTGGCCGGGCTGGGCCTGCTGCTGACGGTGCTCGACGCGTACGCGCTGCACGCGGCGGTGGTGCCCGGCGCGGAGGGCCCCGGGTTCGCGGCCTTGGCGTCGGCGGCGCTCGCCGCGGTGTGGACGGCGTACGGGCTGGGGCTGGGGCGGCTGCGCCTGCCCTTGCCCGCGGCGGTGGTGGCGGGCCAGTTCCCGCTGGTGCTGTGGGCCTGGTCGGCGGGGGCGTCGCCGCTCGGCTTCGGCTGGGCGCTGCTGGCGACGGCCGCCGCGGGTGTCCTGGCGGGGGTGGGCGGGCGCGGGCTCGAGGTGCGGGCCGTCGCCTGGCTGGGCGCCGCCGTGGCCGGGGCGGCCGGGCTGCTGATCGGCCTGGGCGCGTCGCTGGCGGCGGACGGCCCGCTCGACGCCGCGGGGCCGGGCGCGCTGCTGCTGACCGGTGCCGTGGTGGCGCTGGCCGCCGGGTGGCGGGCTCCGGGTGAGGGGGCCGTGGCCGGGGGAGTCGTGGCGGGGCTCGCGGTGGTGGCCGGGGTCGGGGGAGTGCCGCGTACGGAGGTGCCGGGGAGCTGGGCGGTCGTGGTGTACCTGCTGTGCGGGGCGGCGCCGGCGCTTCTGTGGTGGCTCGAGGCGGTGCCGCGACCGGTGCGGCGCGGGGTGCTGGGCGCCTCGGCGGCGGTCACCGGGCTCGCGGTGCTGACGGCCCTGCCCGCCGTGACGGCGGTGCTGCTCGGTCCGGCCGCGCTGAGGACGGGGGTGTGGTCCGGGGCGCCGGAGGGTGTGCGGGACGTGACGGCCGTGTCAGGGGTGTGGCCGGACGCCGTGGCCGCGCCGGTGGTGCTGCTCGTGGCGGCGGTGCTGCTCGGGGCCGGGTACGCGGCGGCCCGGGTCCGGGAGGGCGGGCCGCGTACCGGGTCGTGGGCGGTGGCCGGTGCCGGGGTGCTCGGCCTCGGCTGGGTGGCGGCGCTGGTGCTCACCGTCGTGGCGGAGGCGCCGTACGCGGTGGCCCTGGCGGTGGACGTGGTGCTGGTGGCGGGGGTGCTGGCGGTGGCGGCGCGCCCGGTCTCCGACGCTCTGGCGCGGACCGGGCTCTGGTGCGCGGTGGCCGGGGCGGTGAACGCGGGGCTGCTCGCGCTGGCGGCGGAGCCCGCGACGTACGCGGTGGCGGGCGCGTTCGTGGTGCTGCTCGCGGCCGGCGCGACGTACGAGCAGCGGCTGCGCGACGCGCGCCGGGTCCGGGATAGCCTCGGCCGGATGCGGTAGGCGTCCGGCAGGGGGGAAGGCCGAGGGCGCGGCGGAAGCCGGCGCCCTCGGCCCCGGCCGCCTCAGGCCGTGTTGTTGGCCAGGGCCAGCAGGCGGGCGGCGGTGCCGTTGAACTTGTTGCGGTCCACGTCGCCGTTGACGCCGCCGACCCGGCCCGTCGCCGAGTACTGCCAGAACGTCCACGTCGGGAAGCCGCTCGGCACCGTCGGGGCGCTCACGCCCCAGTGGGCCACCCAGAACGGGGACTTGGCGGCCATGCCGTTCCAGCTCCCGGTGCAGGTGTTCCACCAGCTCGCCGTCGTGTAGATGACGACGTCACGGGAGGTGCGGGCCTTGTACCGGGCGTGGAAGTCGTTGATCCAGGTGCGCATCTGCGTCGTGGACAGGCCGTAGCACATGGCACCCGCGGGGTTGTGCTCGATGTCCAGGACGCCGGGCAGCGTCTGGTTGTCCCGCGACCAGCCGCCGCCGTTGCTCGCGAAGTAGTCGGCCTGCGCGGCGCCGCTGGAGGAGTTCGGGCGGGCGAAGTGGTACGCGCCGCGGACGAGCCCCGCGTTGTAGGCGTTGGTGTAGTTCGCGCTGAACTGCGCGTCCTTGAAGTTGGTGCCCTCCGTGGCCTTGATGTAGGCGAAGGAGATGCCGGCCGCCTTCACCGAGCCCCAGTTGATGGCGCCCTGCCAGTGCGACACGTCGACGCCCTGGACACCGCTGGTGTCGGCCGGGCCGATGACACGGTCGTCGGGTCCGGCACCGAGCCCCTGCTCGATGCGGGTGCCGACACCCATGTACGCCTCGCCGGGGCCGACGTCCTTGCCGGGCGGCGGCGCCATGGGCGCGGCGGCCGCGGTGGGCGCCAGTGTCAGCGCCAGGGACGCGCTGACGAGACCGCCGAGGAGCGCGACAGCGGGTCTGCGGCCGCGGCGTGCGGAAGATCTGTTCGCGGGCATGACTGCCTCCAGGCACGAGTGGGGGTGGGGCCGTGGACTGCGCGGACGATCGGTGCCCGGGCGGAGAAGCGTGGGAGCGCGTTCGCCATGAGCACGACACAAGTAATACACGCGCGTAGACCCCCGTAAAGACCCACCCCTGGGCTTCGCTGGTCTACATCAATGGCGACGCGCCTGACCTGCTCCGACGGCCTTCGCCGCATCGAAAGTTTCCGTCCTGGCGGTCGCGGCGCCACGCGGAGAAGACCCCCGTGACATGACGTCACGAGGGTCTTCGGGCGTACGCGCCGGATCAGCGCACGGGTTCCAGCCGGACCAGGACCCCCTTCGAGGTGGGCTGGTTGCTGACGTCCGCCACGCTGTCCAGGGGCACCAGGACCTGGGTCTCCGGGTAGTACGCGGCGGCGGAGCCGCGCGAGGCCGGGTACGGCACCACCTGGAAGCCCTCGGCGCGGCGCTCGACGCCGCCCTCCCAGACGCTCACCAGGTCGACGCGGTCGCCTCCGGCGAGACCGAGCGCGGTCAGGTCGGCCGGGTTGACCATGACCACCTGGCGGCTGCCGTGGATGCCGCGGTAGCGGTCGTCGAGCGTGTACGGGATGGTGTTCCACTGGTCGTGGGAACGCAGGGACTGCAGCAGCAGGTGGCCCTCGGGCACCTCCGGCATCTCCCAGGCGTTGCGGGTGAACAGGGCCTTGCCGGTGGCGGTCGGGTACACGCCCTCGTTGACCGGGTTCGGCAGCCTGATCCCGCCGGGGCGGGTCACCCGCCGGTTGAAGTCGTGCAGGCCGGGGACGACCCGGGAGATCCGGTCGCGGATCGCCCCGTAGTCGGCCTCGAACTCCTCCCAGGGGAGGTCGGGCGTGCCGTCGAGGGTGTGGCGGGCCAGCCGGCACAGGATGGCGACCTCGCTGAGCAGGAGCGGGGAGGCCGGCTTCAGCTTCCCGTGGGAGGTGTGGACCTCGCTCATCGAGTTCTCCACCGTGACGAACTGCTCCCCGCCGGCCTGGAAGTCCCGCTCGGTCCTGCCCAGGGTCGGCAGGATGAGCGCGGTCTCCCCGCACACGGTGTGGGACCGGTTGAGCTTGGTGGAGACGTGGGCGGTCAGGCGGCAGCGCCGCATCGCGTCCTCGGTGACCTCGCTGTCCGGAGCGGCCCGGACGAAGTTGCCCGCGACGCCGAGGAAGACCTTGATCCGACCCTCGCGCATCGCCTTGATGGTGTTCACCGAGTCGAGCCCGTGGGGGCGCGGCGGTTCGAAGCCGAACTCGTCCCGCAGGGCGTCGAGGAACGCGTCGGGCATCTGCTCCCAGATGCCCATGGTGCGGTCGCCCTGCACGTTGCTGTGGCCGCGGACCGGGCAGGCGCCCGCTCCCGCGCGGCCGAGGTTGCCGCGCAGCAGCAGGAAGTTGACGATCTCCCGGATGGTGGGCACGGCGTGCTTGTGCTGGGTGACGCCCATCGCCCAGCAGACGATGACCCGTTCGCTGCGCAGCACCTCCGCGCCGACCGCCTCGATCTCCTCGCGGGTCAGCCCGGTCGCGGCGAGTACGTCGTCCCAGGCGATCTGGCGGGCGTGCTCGGCGAACTCGGTGAAGCCGCTGGTGTCGCTCTGGATGAACGCGTGGGCGAGCACCTCGCCGGGCCGGGCGTCCTCGGCCTCCAGCAGCAGCCGGTTCAGCCCCTGGAAGAGGGCGAGGTCGCCGCCGGGGCGGATGTGCAGGAACCGGTCGGCGATCTGGACGCCCTGACCGATCACCCCGCTCGGCTTCTGCGGGTTCTTGAACCGCATGAGCCCGGCCTCGGGCAGCGTGTTCACCGCGACGATGCGGGCGCCGTTCCGCTTGGCCTGCTCCAGCGCGGAGAGCTGCCGCGGATGGTTGGAGCCGGGGTTCTGCCCCACCAGGAAGATCAGGTCGGCGTGGTGGAGGTCCTGGAGGCTGACCGTGCCCTTGCCGGTGCCCAGGGTCTCGTGGAGCGCGAAACCGCTCGACTCGTGGCACATGTTGCTGCAGTCCGGCAGGTTGTTGGTGCCGAAGGCCCTGGCGAAGAGCTGGAGGACGAAGGCGGCCTCGTTGCTGACCCGGCCCGAGGTGTAGAAGGCCGCCTCGTCGGGGGAGGCGAGCGCTTTCAGCTCCCCGGCCAGCAGCCCCAGGGCGTCGCGCCAGCTGATCGGCTCGTAGTGGTCGGAGCCGGGCCGTTTGACCATCGGTTCGGTGAGCCGCCCCTGCTGGTTGAGCCAGAGGTCGGAGCGACCGGCCAGCTCGGAGACCGGGTGCTCGCGGAAGAACTCCGCGGTGATCCGGCGCGTCGTCGCCTCGTCGTTGATGTGCTTGGCGCCGTTCTCGCAGTACTCGTTGCGGTGCCGGTGGCCGGGTTCGGGGTCGGCCCAGGCGCACCCCGGGCAGTCGATCCCGCCGACCTGGTTCATGGTCAGCAGGTCCACCGCGGTCTTCTGCGGGGAGGTCTGCTCCAGGGAGTACTCCAGCGCGTGCACCACCGCCGGGACACCCGCGGCCCACGTCTTCGGCGGAGTGACGGTCAGGTCCTCTTGCGGCTCTTCACTGGGCGGCTTCTTCACCGGTTCGCCTCTCGTCTGCTGTGGTCCCGCGCGTGGGTCAGCCCACGGGCCAGGTGGGCACGTGGCTCTTGGAGATCTCGGGCACACCGGGCTGGACGTGTCCGTAGTGGACCGTCCCCCGCCAGCCCCGGTCCGCCTCCCCCCGCCCCTCGATGAACTTCTTGAAGTTGCCGAGTTCCCGGCGCACGACGCCGTCGGCCGCCCCGGGGACGGCGCAGAGCAGTCCGGCCAGGTCGCGTCCGCGGAACTCCATCCGCACCGTGACCTCCGTACGGTCGTCCCCCACCGGCCGGAACCGCACCTCGCCCCGGTGCCCGGTCCGGCGCCGGTCGAGGCTCTGCCAGACCAGGTGGGAGTCGGGCGCCTGCTCCAGGATCTCCGTCCGGAACTCCCGGTGCAGCGGACCGGCGCCGATCACCCAGACACTCACGCAGGGCGTCACCTGCCGGACACGCTTCACCACCGACATGAACCGGGGGAAGCACTCGAACTGGGTCCACTGGTCGTACGCGGCGCGCAGCGGCACCGCGACCTCGATGGTTTCCTGGACCGTCTTCATCGCCCACTCACCTCCAGAGCCGGACTCGTCAGTCTCACCGTAAGGCCCGGGAGGCCGCCACGCGAAGAAGCGGAGGGCGCGGCCGGTGCCGTGCCCTCCGCCTGCCCGGAGAGTGCCCGAGGACTCGCGCAGCCGGGGGTCCGCCGCTCCCGCCCGGGGCGCCGCCCGGCCCGCAGGTCCGTACGGGTGACGGCGGCGCCGGGGCGTGGCCTGCCCGTGGGCCCGCGGCCGTACGAGCCGGTACGGCGGCACCGCACCGATAAGCCTATTAAGTAACTCACACCGGCGACAGGATTCCGCATTTTCGTTTCGCCCCGCCCGGGATCCGGTTCAATGTCGGCGAAGTGGATTGCGGAACGGCCGGCGGTCGGTGAACCACTCGTTGGGGGAGGGTTGAAGACGCCGGAAAAGGAAAAGAATCATTCGGGTTCGCTCCGGGTGAAGGACCGGGCGCATTCCGAGGGGGATCGTCTTTTCGAAAGCACAGGTCGTGCTGGGTTATTGTTGGTTTTCCTCTGTCTCTCTCGGGTGTTTCTCGCGGCCCCTTCCGGTCTCTTCCGGCTTCTCCGATTTCCTCGAAGTTTCCTCGCTGTGTGCGTGAACCGACTCTTCCGATGGCGGTTGCATTCCTGGGGGCGTTGTGAATGCGTGATGACGGGCGTGAATCCGGCGGGACTTTCCCTGAAGGGATGCGCGCCGACGGAATTCCTGTTCCCGGATCCCTCGCCGAGCGCGGCAGAGCGCTGCTGCGCCTCGGCGCGTATCCGCTGCTCCTGGCGGCGACCGTCGTGGTGGCCGGGGCCGCGCTGAGCCTGGGATGGGACCCCGAGCGGGTCAGTCCGCTCTTCCTGATGGGGGTGCTGCTCTACCTGACCACGCTGGAGCGGCTGATCCCGCACCAGGTCGACTGGCACCCCAGCAGAGCGGAATGGCGCTGGTACGGCGTCTACTTCCTGCTGACCATGGTCGCCAGCGCGGGGGCGCAACTGCTGGTGGCCACCGCCGTCGGCGTACTCTCCCCCGCCGAGCCGGCGCTCCCGCTGGGTGCCGAGGTCCCGGCCGCCCTGCTGAGCGGCTCGCTCGTCAGCTACCTCGCGCACCGGCTGGGCCACACCAACCGGTGGCTGTGGCGGCTGCACGGCGTCCACCACGTCCCGCAGAAGGTCAACGTCGCCAACAACGGCGTCAACCACGTCCTCGACATCGTCGTCGCCCAGGGCGCCGTCCAGCTCACCCTCGCCCTCGTCGGCTTCTCCCGCGAATCGGTCCTCGCGGCGGGCCTGTTCACCGCCGCACAGGGCTACTTCGTCCACGCCAACATCGACGTCCGGATCGGCCGCCTCAACCACGTCCTGGCCAGCCCCGAACAGCACCGCCTGCACCACAGCACAGACCTGGCCGAGGCGGGCCACTACGGCTCCGACCTCTCCTGCTGGGACCACCTCTTCGGCAGCTTCACCTGGCGGCCCGGCCGCGAGCCGGCCGCCGTCGGACTGAGTGACCCCACCTCGTTCCCCGCGACCGGCGACATCCTCGCCAGTCTGCTCCATCCCCTCCGCCGTGCGAAGAGGCGCCGGAGCGGACCCGCCTGACCGGGCCCGCCCCCACCGCCGACCACGGCGCTGCCCCGGCAGCGCGACGACCTGAGGAGTGTGCGAACTTGGCTGACGCGAACAACGACGGCTCACGGGACAAGGTGGCGATCGTCGGCATCGGCTGCCGCCTGCCCGGCGGAGCCAACGACCACCGCGGCTTCTGGCGGAACCTGCTGAATGGCAAGGACTGCCTCACCCCCACCCCGGCAGACCGCTACGACACGGCCACCCTCGCCAGCCGCCACCGGGACAAGCCCGGCAGGCTGGCGGCGGGCCGGGGCGGGTACATCGACGGCTTCGACGAGTTCGAACCGGCCTTCTTCGGCATCAGCCCGCGCGAGGCCGACCACATGGACCCCCAGCAGCGCAAACTGCTGGAGGTGGCCTGGGAGGCCCTGGAGGACGCCGGCCAGCGCCCGGCCCGGCTGGCGGGCAGCAACACCGCTGTCTACGTGGGCGCGTTCACCCTGGACTACAAGATCCTCCAGTTCGCCGACCTGAGCTTCGAGACCCTCGCGGCGCACACGGCGACCGGCACCATGATGACGATGGTGTCGAACCGGATCTCGCACTGCTTCGACTTCCGCGGCCCGAGCCTCACTGTCGACACGGCGTGCAGTTCCTCCCTGGTCACCGTCGACCTGGCGTGCCGGAGCCTCCTGCGGGGCGAGAGCGACCTGGCGCTCGCGGGGGGCGTCCTGCTGCACTCGGCACCGCAGTACACCGTCGCCGAGACCAAGGGCGGCTTCCTCTCGCCGAGCGGCCGCTCCCGGGCGTTCGACGCGTCCGCCGAGGGGTACGTACGCGCCGAGGGCGTCGGCCTGGTCGCCCTCAAGCGGCTGGACGACGCGCTCGCCGACGGCGACCCGGTCCACGCGGTGATCCTCGGCAGCGGCGTCAACCAGGACGGCCGGACCAACGGCATCACCGTGCCCAGCGCCGACGCCCAGATCTCCCTGGTGCGGCGGGTGTGCGCCGAGGCGGGCGTCGCCCCGGGCGACCTCCAGTACGTCGAGGCGCACGGCACCTCCACGCCGGTCGGCGACCCGATCGAGGCCAACGCCCTGGCCAGCGTCCTCGCCGAGGGCCGCGTCCCGGGCGCCGCCTGCTACGTCGGGTCGGTCAAGACCAACATCGGGCACACCGAGTCGGCCGCGGGCATCGCCGGGCTCATCAAGACCGCCCTCGCCCTGAAACACCGGGTGATCCCGCCCCACATCAACCTCGACCGGATCAACCCGGCGATCCAGCGCGAGAGTTCGCCGTACGAGATCCCCACCCGGGCCACCGACTGGCCCGCGCACGACGGACCGGCCCGGGCCGGGGTCAACTCCTTCGGCTTCGGCGGCACCAACGCCCACATCGTCCTGGAGGAACCGCCGCGCCCGGCGCCCCCGGCCGCACACGTCCGGGCCACCGAGCCGGGCCGGACCGCCGAGCCGCGCCTGCCCCAGGAGGCCGGACCGCCCGCCGCGCCCGGCTGGAGCATCCTCCCGCTGACCGCCCGCCACCCGGACGCCCTGCCCGAGGTCGCCGCCGGCATCCGGCGCGAACTCGACGGCGGGCACGGCTCCCCGGCCTCCCTCGCCGACCTCGGGCACACCCTCGCCCACCGGCGCCAGCACCTCGAATCACGGCTCTCCGTCGTCCACTCCTCGCGCGAGTCGCTCGCCGAGGGACTCGACGCCTACCTGCGCGGCGAGCCCCACCCCCGCGTGGTCCACGGGCGGCGGCTGGAGCCCGCGGACCGCCGCCTGGTCTGGGTCTTCACCGGCATGGGCCCGCAGTGGTGGGGGATGGGCCGTGGGCTGCTGGCGAGCGAGCCCGTGTTCCGGGAGGCGGTCACCGCCTGCGACCACGAGATCCGCCGCATCGCCGGATGGTCGCTCCTCGACGAGATGGCGGCCGGCGCCCAGACCTCCCGGATGGCGGAGACCTGGCTCGCCCAGCCCGCCAACTTCGCCGTCCAGGTCGGCCTGGCCGCCCTCTGGCGGTCGTACGGCGTCCAGCCCGACGCCGTCGTCGGGCACAGCACCGGCGAGATCGCCGCCTTCTACGAGGCGGGTGTCTACTCCCTGAAGGACGCCGTCCGGATCGCCGTCCACCGCAGCCGCCTCCAGCACACCCTGGCCGGCACCGGCTCCATGCTCGCCGTCAGCCTCTCCGAGGAGGAGGCCGAGCGCCGGGTACGGCCGTACGCCGACCGGGTCTGTGTCGCCGCCGTCAACAGCCCCACCGCGGTCACCCTCGCCGGGGACCGCGACACGCTCGTCGAACTGGCCGGGGAACTCCGCGCCGAGCAGGTCTTCGCCAAGCTCCTGACCGTGCAAGTCCCCTACCACAGCCCTCGGATGGACCGGATCAAGGACGAACTGCTGTCCTCCCTGGCGGAGCTCGCGCCGCGCCCCGCCGTGGTGCCCGTCCACCTGACCGCGCTGGAGGGCCCGGCAGAAGGGGTGGCGCTGGACGCCGCGTACTGGTGGCGGAACGTCCGCGACCGGGTCGCCTTCCGGGCCGCCGTGGACCGCCTCGCCGACGAGGGCCACCGCCTGTTCCTGGAGATCGGGCCGCACCCCGCCCTCGCCCACTCCATCGCCGAATGCCTTGCGGCGACCGGCCGGACGGCCGTCACCGTGCCCTCGGTCCGCCGCGAGGAGGACGAACCCGAGCGGTTCGCGGTCTCCCTCGCGACCTTGCACAACCTCGGCGTTCCCGTCGACTGGGAGGTTCTTCAGCCGACCGGCACGACGATCCCGCTGCCCCGCTACCCGTGGCGGCGCGACCGCCACTGGACCGAGCCGGAGAACGTCGCGCGGGTCCGCCTCGGCCGCCTCGACCATCCCCTGCTGGGCCGTCGCGCCGACCACGCAGGCCCCGCCTGGCAGGCCGCCCTCGACACCGAGCGGCTGCCCTACCTCGCCGACCACCGCATCCAGGACTCCGTGGTCCTCCCGGCCGCCGCATACCTGGAGATGGCGACGCAGGCCGTCCTCGCGCTCACCGGCGGAACCTCCGCGGTCCTCGCCGACGTCGACCTGCGCAAGGCCCTCTTCCTCGCCGAGGACGAGACCCGGACGGTGCACCTGACCGTCGACCCGGAGAGCGCCGACTTCGCCATCGCCTCCGCACCCACCGGGTCCGGCACCGAACGGGCGGTCCATGCCACCGGCGTCGTCCGCACCGCCCAGCACCTCGACCCCGGGCCCCCGCTGGACGCCGCCGCCGTCCAGGACCGCAGCCGCAGGCGGCTCACAGGCCCGGAGTGCTACGCCGGCCTCGCCGCCCTCGGCTACCAGTACGGACCGGCGTTCCAGGCCCTCGACGAGGTCTGGATCGGCGACCGCGAGGTGCTGGCCCGCATCAGCGCTCCCGAGGCCCTCGGCGACGACGCCGCCCGCCACCACCTCCACCCCGTCCTCCTCGACGCCTGCTTCCAGTCGCTGCTCATCCCGCAGATCCCGGCCGACGGCGCCCCCGCCCCCGCCCCCGGCACCGGCATCCGCCTGCCGCTCTCGCTCGCCGAAGTGAGCCTCGCCCCCGTCGGTGACCGGACGCTGTGGGCGCACGGCGTGATCACCCGCGACGACGGGGACCAACTCGTCGCCGACCTCACCCTGTACGCCGAGGAGGGCACCGCACTCGGACGGCTGCGCGGCTTCCGCGCGGCCGACGTGGAGAAGGCATCCACCGCCGTCTCCCGGGCCACCATCGACTCCTGGCTGGCCGTCCCGGCCTGGACCGACCGGCCGTGGGACGAGGACGAGGGCGGGGACGAGGGCACGCCCGCCCGCACCGCCGGTGACTGGCTGCTGTTCACCGGCGGCGACCCCGGCGGCGTCGGCGCCGCCTTCGCCGACCTGGTGACCGGCCTCGGGCACCGCTGCCGCACGGTGCGGTCCGGTACCTCGTACACACGGGACGCCGACGGCACCGCCTTCACCCTCGTACCGGACTCCGCCGACCACTTGGAGCGGCTCTTCGCCGACCTCGACGCGGACGGCGCGCCGTTCCGGGGCGCACTCGTGCACCTGGCCCACCTGGGGCTGCCGCCGTACGAGGCGTGCGGCCGCGAGGAGCTGGGGCGCGCCGCCGGCGTCGGCGCGTACGGGCTCGTGGCGCTCGCCCGGGTCCTCCAGGCGCGGCAGGAGCCCTGCGCCCTGCACGTCGTCACACGCGGGGCGCAGCCCGTCGCCCCCGAGGAGGCCGTCGAACCGCTCGGCGCCCCCGCCTGGGGCGTCACCCGCGTCCTGCGTCACCAGGAACTCACCGGACACCGGGGCAAGCTGGTCGACCTCGACCCGGCACAGGAACCCGGCCCCGCCGGGGCCCGGGCGGAGGCCGAGGCGCTGCTGCGCGAGTTCCGCACCGACGACGAGGAGGAGATCGGGCTGCGCGGCGACCGCCGCGCCACCAGCCGCCTGCGCCCAGCCGACGACCTCACCCGCCCCCTGCCGCTGCGGCTGCGCGCCGACGGCAGCTACCTGGTGACCGGGGCCTTCGGCGCCCTCGGCCGCCTGCTCTGCCGCACCCTGGTCCGGCGCGGCGCCCGGCACCTCGTCCTGATGGGCCGCACCCCGCTGCCGCCCCGCCGCGAATGGCGCCGTACCGACCCGGCCACCGCGCAGGGCCGGGCCGTCGCCCTCCTCAAGGAGCTGGAGGCCCTCGGCGCCCACCCGGTGCTCGCCCCGGTCGACGTCACCGACGAGGCGGCGCTGACCTCCTGGCTCGACGAGCACCGGCGCGGCGACCCGCCACCCGTCCGGGGCGTCTTCCACCTGGCCGGGCAGGTGCGGGACACCCGGGTGGCCGACCTCGACCGGGCGACCTTCGACGCGGTGCACGCCCCGAAGGCGGTCGGCGCGTACCTGCTCGACAAGCACCTGCGGGACGAACCGCTGGAGCACTTCGTGCTCTTCGCCTCCGTCGCCTCCCTGCTGACCACCGCCGGGCAGACCAACTACGCCGCGGGCAACGCCTTCCTCGACGCCCTCGCCCACCGCCGCCGGGCCCGGGGCCTGCCCGCCCTCAGCCTCGACTGGGGCCCCTGGGCGACCGGCATGATCGAGGAACTCGGCCTGGTCGAGCACTACGCGCACAGCCGGGGGATGAGCTCCCTCACCCCGGACGTCGGCATGAGCGTGCTGGAGCGGGTCCTCGGGCAGGACCGGGCCCAGCTGGTCGTCGCCACCGTCGTGGACTGGCGGACCTTCCTCGCCTGGTACGACACCCCGCCCGCGCTGGTCGCCGACCTCGCGGCTGCCGCCCGCCAGGACGGTGCGGAGAGCGGCGGCGGCTTCCTCGACACCTTCCGGGCGGCCGACGGCGAGCGCCGCCGCACGCTGGTCACCGAGCGGTTCACCCACCTCGTCGCCACCGTGCTGCGCACACCCGTCCAGGACGTCGACCAGGCCGGCGGGCTCGGCGCGCTCGGCCTCGACTCGCTGCTCGCCATGGAGCTGCGGGCCAAGGCGCAGGCCGAGTTCGGCATCGCGCTCCCGGTCGTCGCCCTGCTCAGCGGCACGCCTGTCGGCGAACTCGCCGACCGCCTCCACGACGGGCTCGCCGAGCGCGTCGCCGCCGACCGGGGCGACGGCACGGACGGCGCCGCGGTGGAACTCTTCACCGACGACGGCGACCACCCGCTGACCCACAACCAGAAGGCCCTCTGGTTCCTCGAACAGCTCAACCCCGACGGGTACGCGTACAACATCGGCGGCGCGGTCGAGGTGCGGGCCGTCCTCGACCCGGAGCTGATGTTCGAGGCCGTCCGCAGACTGGTCGCCCGCCATCCCGCGCTGCGCACCACCTTCCACCTGAGCGACGGCCGGCCGGTGCAGCGCACCGCCGCCGAGGCGGAGCCGGACCTCGCCCTCTTCGACGTCGAGGGCCAGGAGTGGGAGGAGATCCGGCGGACGATCATCCACGAGTACCGCGAGCAGTACGACCTGGAGCGCGACGCGCTCGTCCGCTTCCGCCTCTTCCGGCGCGGCGACGACCGCTGGATCATCATGAAGGCCGTTCACCACATCGTCTCGGACGCCATCTCCACCTTCACCTTCATCGAGGAACTCCTCGGCGTCTACGAGGCGTTGAAGCAGGGTCGCGAGCCCTCCCTGCCGCCGGCGACCGCCCGCTACGTCGACTTCCTCAACCAGCAGAACCGCTTTCTGGCGAGCCCCGAGGCCGGCGCCATGCTCGACTACTGGCGCTCCCACCTGCCCGCCGAGGTGCCGCTGCTGGACCTGCCGACCGACCGGCCCCGCCCGGCCGTGCAGACCCACAACGGCGCCTCCGAGTTCTTCGTCCTCGACGACGGTCTCAGCGGCCGCGTCCACGCCCTCGCGCAGCGCCACGGGGTCACCCCGTTCATGGTGCTGATCTGTGCCTACTACCTGCTCCTGCACCGTTACTCGGGCCAGGACCACGTCATCGTCGGCAGCCCGGTGACCGGCCGCACCCAGCAGGAGTTCGCCTCCGTCTACGGCTACTTCGTCAACCCGCTGCCCCTGCACGCCGACCTCTCCGGCGAGCCGTCCGTCGGCGAACTCCTCGACCAGGTGCGCTCCACGGTGCTGAACGGCCTGGACAACCAGGAGTACCCGTTCGTGCTGCTTGTGGAGGAGCTGGGCCTCACCCACGACGCCAGCCGCTCCGCCGTCTTCCAGGCGATGTTCATCCTGCTCACCCACAAGGTCGCCACCGAGCAGTACGGCTACCGGCTGGAGTACATCGAACTGCCCGAGGAAGAAGGGCAGTTCGATCTCACCCTGTCGGTCTACGAGGACGAGGCGGAAGGGCGCTTCCACTGCGTCCTCAAGTACAACACCGACCTCTTCGACCCGGAGACCGTCCGCCGGATGGCCGGGCACTACGTCCACCTCCTCGACAGCCTGACGCGGGCCCGCCCCGAAACCCCGACGCCCGCACTGGAGATGCTCGGCGCCGAGGAGCGCGAGCGGCTCCTCGGCGAGTGGAGCGGCGCCCGGGCTGCCGCAGCCGTGGAGCGCGCGCCCGCCGCGCACCGGCCGGTCCACCGGCTGATCGCCGAGGCCGCCGCCGCCCGCCCCGCAGCCGTCGCGGTCACCGTTCCCGCCCCGCACGGCGCCTCGACGCACCTGACGTACGGGGCACTCGACCGGCGTGCCGACGCCCGCGCCCGCCGCCTGCGCGAACTCGGCGTCGGGGCGGGCTCGGTGGTCGGCCTCCGGCTCGCCAAGTCCCCGGAGCTGATCGTCACCCTGCTCGCCGTCCTCAAGGCGGGCGCCGCCTACCTCCCCCTCGACCCCGCCCTCCCCGCCGACCGGCTCGCCCGGGTCCTCACGGGTGCCGGCGCCCACCTCCTCGTCACCGACCCGCGAGCGGCGGACACGCCCGCCGGACTGCCCTGCCCGGCGGTGACCCCGGACCAGCTGCGCGCCGCGGAGAGCGACGGCCCCGCCCCGGACTCCGCCGACGACCCGGACGCCCCGGCCTACGTCATTCACACCTCAGGCTCCACCGGCGTCCCCAAGGCCGTCCGGGTCAGCCACGGCAACCTCGCCGCCGCCTACGAGGCCTGGCGCACCGCCTACCGGCTGGAGCGGGACGTGCGGGTCCACCTCCAGACCGCGCAGCCCTCCTTCGACGTCTTCACCGGCGACCTGGTGCGCGCCCTCTGCTCCGGCGGCACCCTCGTCCTCGCCGACCGCGACCTGGTCTTCGACACCGCCCGCCTGTACCGCACGCTGCGCGCGGAACGCGTCGACTGCGCCGAACTGGTCCCCGCCCTCGTGCGGAGCCTCATGGACCACTGCGACCGCGCGGGCGACCGGCTCGACTTCCTCAAGCTGCTGGTGGTCGGATCCGACACCTGGAAGGTCGCCGAGTACCAGCGGCTGCGCGACCTCTGCGGCCCCGGCACCCGCGTCCTCAACTCCTACGGCGTCACCGAGGCCACCATCGACAGCGCCTGCTTCGAAGGCCCCGCCGAGGACCTGCACCCCGCCCTGACCGTGCCGATCGGACGGCCCCTCTCCCACGCCACCCTGCACATCCTCGACGCGCACGGCGCCCCGGTGCCCCCGGGCGTCCCCGGCGAACTGTGGATCGGCGGCGACGGCGTCTCCCTCGGCTACGCCGGCGACCCGGAGCTGACCGCCCGGCGCTTTCAGGCCCGCGCCCTCGGCGCCGAGCCGGACGCCCGGCCCGTACGCCTCTACCGCACCGGCGACCTGGCCCGCTGGGACGCCGAGGGCCGCGTCCACCTCCTCGGCCGTCAGGACGGCCAGGTCAAACTGGGCGGCCACCGGATCGAGACCGGCGAGATCGAGGCCCACCTGACCAACCGGCCGGGCGTCGCCCGCGCCGTGGCCGCCGTCCGCGCCGACGCCACCGGCGAGGCCGTCCTGTGCGCCTACTGCGTCCCCGAACCGGGCGCCACCCTGGACACCCGGGCGTTGCGCCGCCACCTCGCCGCCGCGCTGCCCTCGTACATGGTCCCCTCGCACCTCGCCGAGGTCTCCGCGCTGCCCCTGACCGCCCACGGCAAGGTCGACCTCCGCGCCCTGCCCCAGCCGCACGGCGGCGACCGGCAGCAGTCGTACGAGGCTCCCGTAACGCTCTACGAGATGAGCATGGCCCGCCACTGGGAGGCGCTGCTCGGTATGGACCGGGTGGGCCTCGGCGACGACTTCTTCGCGTGCGGCGGCAGCTCCGTCAAACTCATCGAACTCCTCCACCACCTGCGGACGGAGTTCGGCGTCGCCGTCCCCGTCAGCCGCCTCTACCAGGTGACGACCCTGCACGGCATGGCCGCCGCCGTCGAGGAGCGGGTCACCGGCACCACCGCCGACGAACTGCCCCACCTCACCTTCAACCCCGACGCCCCCGACCCCCTCTTCTGCTTCCCCCCGGCCGGCGGCCACGGCCTCGTCTACCGCGGCCTCGCCGCCCAGCTCCCCGAGTACCGGGTCATCGCCTTCAACTACCTGCCCGGCGACGACAAGGTCGCGCGCTACGCCGACCTCGTGGAGGCGGCCCGGCGCGAGGGGCCCTGCCACCTCCTCGGCTACTCCCTCGGCGGCAACCTCGCCTTCGAGGTCGCCCGTGAACTGGAGGCGCGCGGGCGGCGCGTCGGCCATGTGGTGGTGCTCGACTCGCGGCGCGTCACCGAGGCGTTCGAACCGGGCGCGGACGGGCTGAAGGCCTTCGAGGCGGAGCTCGGCGGCCACCTGTACAAGCACACCGGCTCGGAGATCGTCACCGGCACCGTGCTGGAACACGCCGCCGAGTACCTGAGCTTCTGCGGCCGCACCCCCAACACCGGCACCGTGGCGGCACCGGTGAGCGTCCTGGCCGATGAGGAGAAGGCCGAGCTGTACGCCGTCGGCCTCCCCGGCAGCTGGCACGGCAGCTCGACCGGCGGGACGCGGGTCCTGCGCGGCTCCGGCACCCACGCCGACATGCTCGACCCCGGCCACCTCCCGCGCAACGCCGACCTGGTGCGCGCACTCCTCGCGGGGGAGGCCGACCGTGCGGCATGAGGAGGACAGCGAGTGGACCCGGCGCGAGCGCACGCCGGGCAGCCCGCCGCGCGTCATCGTCGTCGGCGCCGGGATGGCCGGACTCGCCACCGGCTGCTACGCCCGGATGAGCGGGATGCGCACCCGCATCTTCGAGAAGCACGTGCTCCCCGGCGGCTGCTGCACCGCCTGGTCGCGGGACGGCTACCTCTTCGACTACTGCATCGAGTGGCTGATCGGCACCGCCGAGGGCAACGACGCGCACCAGGTCTGGCGGGAGCTGGGCGCCCTCGACGGCAAAACCGTCACCAACTTCGACCTCTTCAACAAGGTCGTCGACGAGAGCGGCCGGTCGGTGACGTTCTACAACGACCCCGACCGGCTGGAGGCCCACCTGCTGGGGGTCTCCCCGGCCGACGCCCGGCTGATCCACTCCTTCTGCCGCGACCTGCGGCGGTTCGTCGCCCTCGACCTCTACCCGTTCCTCACCGCCCCCGCCTTGCGGACGGTGCGCGAGAGGGCCGCAACCCTGCGCACGGTGCTCCCCGCCTTCCGCCTCTTCTGGCGCACCGCCGCCACACCGATGCACCGGTTCGCCGACCGGTTCGAGGACCCGCTGCTCCGCAAGGCGTTCCGCAACATCTTCTTCCAGGACCCCGAGGGCTTCCCGCTGCTGCCCTACCTCTTCAACATGGCAGCCGCCCACCACGGCAACGCGGGCTTCCCGCAAGGCGGTTCGCTGGGCCTGGCCCGGTCCGTGGAGGAGCGGTACACCGGGCTCGGCGGCACCGTCACCTACCGCGCCCGCACCGAGAAGATCCTGGTCGAGAACGACCGGGCCGTCGGCGTCGAACTGCGCGGCGGCCGCCGCTACTACGCCGACCACGTCGTCTCCGCCTGCGACGGCCACACCACCATCCACGGCCTGCTGGACGGGAAGTACACCGGCCCGCGCATCGACAAGCTCTACGACGAGCTGCTGGAGCGCCCCGGCACCCTCTTCCCCGCGGTGGTCTCCGCCTTCGTCGGCATCGAGGGCGACCTGCCCGACGAGGACGCGCACAGCACCACGTACCTGCTCGGCGCCGAGGAGGGCGCCAGGCTGCCGGGCGCCCTCCAGAACAGCCTCGTCGTCCAGTTGCGCTCCCGGTACTCCGACGGCTTCGCGCCGCCGGGCAAGTCGGTGGTCCACTGCACCTACTTCAGCGACTACGCCCACTGGGCCGAGCTGCGCCGCACCGACCGCGGCCGCTACCGTGAGCAGAAGCGCCAGGTCGCCGCCTTCGTACGGGACTTCCTCGCCCGGCGCTGGGCCGGTGCCGCCAGGCGGATCGAACTGGTCGACGTCGCCACCCCGGCGACCACGCGGCGCTACACCGGCAACCACAACGGCTCGATCCTCGCCTGGAAGGCGTTCTCCGACGCCGACGACATCGCCGCCGACCTGGTCGGCAAGGACCGGATGCGGCTGCCCGGGCTGGCCGGCTTCTCGATGGCCGGCCAGTGGGTGGGGATGGGCGGCCTGATCCGCGCCGCATCCACCGGCCGCTTCGCCGTCCAGTACCTCTGCGCGGAACTGGGCCTTCCGTTCCGCGCCCACGAGAGCACCGGCACCGAGCCCTGGCACCCCGGCAGACTCGGCCGGCTGCCCCAGCTCGACCGCTGGTACGCCAAGGAAGGGCGTGGCGCATGACGACAGCGGGGGAGCGGACCGCGGCGCCCGCGGCGGGCCGCCGGGAAACCATGATCATCATCGGGGCGGGGCTCGGCGGCCTCTCCACCGGCTGCTACGCCCAGATGAACGGCTACCGGTCCCAGATCCTGGAGATGCACGAGATCCCCGGCGGCTGCTGCACCTCCTGGGAGCGCGGCGACTACACCCTGGACGCCTGTGTGAGCTGGATGCTCGGCAGCGGCCCGGGCAACGAGATGCACCAGATCTGGCTGGAGCTCGGCGCCCTCCAGGGCAAGGAGGTCCGCCACTTCGACGTCTTCAACACCGTGCGCGGCCAGGACGGCCGGGCGGTCCACTTCTACTCCGACCCCGACCGCCTCCAGGCCCACCTCACCGACCTCTCACCCGCCGACGCCAAGCGGATCAAGGAGTTCTGCGGCCACCTGCGGGCCTTCCGCAAAGCCCTCACCGTCTACCCCTTCCTCAAGCCCGTCGGCCTGATGGGCCGGGCGGAGCGGCTGCGGATGCTCGCCTCCTTCGTCCCGTACGCCAACGCCGTGCGCAAGACGATCTCGGTGCTGATGGCGGAGTACTCGGCGCGGTTCCAGGACCCGCTGCTGCGCCAGGCGTTCAACTTCGTCCTCTACGAGAAGCACCCCAACTTCCCCGTCCTGCCGACCCACTTCCAGCTCGCCTCGCACGCCAACCTCTCCGCGGGCGTCCCCGAGGGCGGCTCGCTCGGCGTCGCCCGGTCGATCGAGCGGCGCTACCTCGGACTCGGCGGCGAGGTCGCGTACAACACCAAGGTCGAGGAGGTGATCGTCGAGGACGACCGGGCCGTCGGCGTGCGGCTCAGCGACGGCCGCGAACTCCGTGCCGACATCGTGGTGTCGGCGGCCGACGGCCCCACCACGATGAACAAGTTCCTGGGCGGCCGCTACCTCGACGACGCCTACCGGCGGCTCTACACCGACACCCTCCACCGGCCCGGCATGGTCTTCCCCGGCTACTTCACCCTCTTCCTCGGCCTCAAGCGGAGCTTCCCCGAGGCCGACCCCTGCACCACCTACCTCCTCAGCGACGAGCAGGCGGCCGAACTGACCGGCATCCGTCACCCGAGCGTCAACGTCCAGTTCCGCAACCGGCACTACCCCGAGCTCTCCCCGCCCGGCACGAGCGTCGTCTACGCCACCTACTTCTGCGACATCGCCCCCTGGCGCGCCCTGGACGAGGGGCCCGAGCAGGCCACCCGCCGCAGGGGCGGGCAGGAGCTGCACACCCTGCCCGTCCGCCACGGCCGCGGCTACTACGCGGCCAAGCGCCGGGCCAGGACCGCGCTGGTGAGCTTCCTGGAGGAGCGCTTCCCCGGCCTGGCGGACTCCATCGCCGTACGCGACGTCTCCAGCCCCCTCACCCAGGTCCGCTACACCGGCAACCACGACGGCACGGTGCTCGGCTGGCAGCCGTTCGTGGAGAGCGGGGAGACGCTGGAGGAGCTGGTCAAGAAGCACGGACCCGGACTGCCCGGCCTCGCCAACTTCTACCAGTCGGGCGTCTGGGCGATCACCGGCGGCCTGATCCGTGCGGCGGCGGCGGGCCGTCACGTCATGCAGTTCGTCTGCCGCGACGACGGCAGGCCCTTCACCGCCTGGGTCGACACCTCCGCCCCGCCGCCCACCCACCGCGTCATCCCCGTCGGGCCGCAGCCAGGCCCCGCCACCGCGTCGAAGGAGCCGCAGTGAAGATCAAGAAATGGGTCGTGCGCGAGCACGCCGAGGGCGCCCCCGACGTCGGGCGGGTCTACGAGAAGGTGGTCGAGGACGTCCCGGTCGACCTCGCCCCCGACGAGATGCTGCTCAAGACCTTGTACGTCTCGGTCGACCCCTACCTCCAGGGCATCGCCCTGGACACCCCCGTCGGCTGCCACATGGGCGCCGACTCGATCATGGAGGTGCTGGAGGCCGGGCCGCGCGCCGCCCACCGCCCCGGAGACCTGGTGCAGGGCTTCGGCGGCTGGCGGTCCCACGTGATCAGCGACGGCGCCCCCAAGCTCTGGCAGACCGGCACCTTCCCGATGGTCTTCCCCGCCTACCGCCGCCTCCGACGGGACTGGTACGACGAGGCGCTGCCGCTGGAGACCGCGCTCAGCGCGATGGGCGGCCCCGGCATGACCGCCTGGGGCACCCTCACCACCTTCCTCGACCCCCGGCCGGGCGAGACCCTCGTGGTGAGCGGCGCCTCCGGAGCCGTCGGCACCCTCGCCGGCCAGCTCGCCCGGCTCGCCGGGGCCCGGGTGGTCGGCACCACCTCCAGCCCGGCCAAGGCGGCCTACCTGACAGGGCTGGGCTTCGACGAGGTCGTCCGCTACCGGCACGGCGACAGCGCCGGCCAGGTAGGCGAGGCGCTGGCCCGGGCGGCGCCGGACGGCGTCGACCACTACTTCGACAACCTCGGCGGCGCCGTGACCGACGCGGTCTTCTCCCAGCTCAACGTCGGCAGCAAGGTGGCGGTGTGCTGGCAGTGGGCGACCCAGGTGGGAGGCGAGGCGGTCGGGCCGCGTCTCCTGCCGTACATCATGTTCCCCCGCACGACGGTGCGCGGGATCTTCTCCCTGGAGTGGTTCACCGACGCCAACTGGCGTGCCCTGCACGCCGATCTCGGCGACCGCCTCCGACGGGACGAGGTCGTCTGCGACCACACCCTGCACCAGGGGTTCGACGCCATCCCGGCCGCCTACGGCAGCCTCTACCACGACCGTACGGCCAACTTCGGCAAAGTCCTGGTCGCCCTGTGACCCACACCGGAGGCGGCCCGCTCAGGCCCCCCTCCGGCGTCCTCCCCCGGGCGGGTCCACCGCCGCGCCCGCGCCCCCAGCTCCTCGTACCGTCACCGCCCGGAGGCACCGTGTCCGCCGCACTCCCCACCAGCGCCGAGGCCGACCCGCCGCTCGCCCCGCTCCACCACCGCCCGCCCGCCACGCCGGGCCCGCCCCGGCCGTGCACGCTGCCCGACGGCTCACCCGGCTGGGTGGTCGACCGGTACGACGACGTACGCCAGGTGCTCAGCGACAGCCGGTTCGGCCGGGCCGGGCTCTACGCCACGGACGGCCCCGCCCGCTCCGAGGCGGCGGGCCTGGTGGACGACCCGGACCTGATGTTCAACCAGGACGGGGCGGACCATTTGCGGCTGCGCCGCACCATGCGCCGCGCGTTCACCCCGCGGGCCGTCGCCCGGTGGCGCCCCTGGATCGCCGCGATCGTGGACCAGCTGCTCGACGCGATGGTGCAGCGGCGCGGACCGGTGGACGTCGTCGCCGAGTTCACCCTGCCGCTGCCGGTGGCGGTGATCAGCCGCCTGATGGGACTCGACGCCTCGGTCCGCGGCCGGATGCGTCATTGGAGCGCGCACGCCTTCTCGGACGGCACCCGGCCCAGGGCGGAGGTGGAGGCGGCGCTGGCGGAGTTCTCCGCCTTCGGCACCCGCCTGCTCGCCGAGCGGCGCGGCGCGCCCGGGGACGACCTGGTCAGCGGCCTGGTCCTGGCCGCCGACGCGGAGGGCGGCATCCCCGAGAGCCAACTGGTCAGCCTGGTCTGCGGGTTGGTGGTGGGCGGCCACGACAGCACCATGACCATGCTCGGCAACTCCCTGCTCTACCTGCTCGGGGAACGGCCGGAGACCTGGCCCCGTCTCGCTGACGAGCCGTCCGCGGAGCTGGCCGCGGCCCGCCTCCTCCACCTGATCCCGCTCGGTGACGACCCGGGCAGCGCCCGTCACGCCGCCGAGGACGCCGAGGTCGGCGGGGTCCTCATCCCGGCCGGTTCGGTGGTGCTCGCCGACTCCACCACCGCCAACCGCGACCCCGCCGTCTTCCCCGAGGGGGAGGCCGAGGCCCTCTTCACCCCGCTCGCGGCCCCCACGCTCTCCTTCGGCGCGGGACCGCACTACTGCCTGGGGGCGTGGCTGGCCCGGCTGGAACTCCACCTCGCCCTGCACCGGCTGGCGGTGCGCTTCCCGGAACTGCGGCTGGCGGAACCGAAGGAGGCGGTCCGCTGGCGGCTGGGCGGGACCTCGCGCAGCCCGGAACGGCTGCTGGTGGCCTGGTAGCGGGGCCCGGCTCCGGTGCGGGCGCCGCCGCACCCGCACCGGAGCCGTCCGCTCAGGCGGCCTTGACCAGCGTGATGTAGCGGTCCCAGTCCCACAGGGGGCCCGGGTCGGTGTGGGTGGCGCCGGGCACCTCGTGGTGGCCGATGATGTGCGCCCGCGTCTTCGGGATCGCGTACGAGTCGCAGACCGCCGCGGTGAGCGCGGCCGACGCCTCGTACATGGCGTCGGTGAAGTACTCCGGCTGGTCGACCCACCCCTCGTGCTCGATGCCGACGCTGCGGGTGTTGTAGTCCCAGTTGCCCGCGTGCCAGGCGACGTCCGCCTCGCGGACGCACTGGGCGACCCGCCCGTCGGCGGAGCGCACGACGTAATGGGCCGAGACCTGCTTGGCCGGGTTCTGGAAGATGCCGAGGGTGTCGGCGTACGTCTCCTGCGTCACGTGGATGACGACGAAGTCGACCGGGTACTGGCGCGGCCGGTTGGCCACCGTGTAGTTGCCGGGCGCGGCCGGCACCCAGTCGGCGTCCGGGCGCTGCTGGGCCTCCACCCGGCTCGCGAAGGCCGGCCCGGCCGAACCGGCGAGCAGCACGGCGGGCAGGGCCGCCGCCCCCTTCAGCAGATTCCTGCGGGCTACGGAGGTTCTGGGACGTTCCACGGCGGTCCTGCCTCTCGGTGGGGGAACCGGGCCGCCGCCACGGCGGCCCGCTGAGAAGCCCCGCCGACGGGCGCGGGGCCGGGGCGGGGGCGGGACGGTGTACGGGTGGTACGCGATCCACCGCGAGCCGGGGCGTGCGCGCCGGTGCGGCGACGACAGCACGGTACGCGCGTAGATGACCCGGCGGTAGAGGGCGCGGGGGAGCGGCGCGGGGACGGCGGGGCGGGCCGCAGCCGCCCGGTCGCGGCCGTGAACTGCCGCCGCGCGGCCGGGAGGTGACGGCGCGTCAGTACACCGGCTTCTGTCCGGTTCCAGGACGCCACACCACGCCCGCCCGTTCCGCGCCAGTCTCGCTCCGCGCGTGCGCGTCCTCCCAGGCGATCTCGGAGAGCAAACAGGCCCCTGCCCGGAGACGCGCCATGCCCGCCGCGCTCCTGGCCGTGACGGTCCTCGTCCCCGCTGGTTCCCGCCCTTGCTCGGGATTCAGCCTGCCGGTCTTCCTGGTGGTCGACGCCCTCGTGGGCCTGTGGTCCCGGCGACGGGCCGCCGAGCGGACTCCGACGGGCTGACGGGCCGGCGGGCTGACCTCGATGTCAGGGGAAGCGTGCGGCCAGGTCGCGCTCTTCCCCTGGCACCGGCTCGGCCTCCCCGCCGGTCCCCGCCCGCTGCGGGCCGAGGTGCTGAGAGGGCTTGCAGGACAGCGGCGGTCGGCCGGGACGGCGGCGGGCGGCCGAGGGGCGGGGCTGCACGCCGCTGTACGCCGCCGGATTCAGCCCTCGCGCCAGAGTGCTCCCGCGTCCCTCACCACGCCCGCGAGGCGGTCGGCCGTCGCCTCGTCCCGGGGTAGCGGGTCGAGCAGGGGGCCGTCGGTGGTGCCCCAGCGCCGGGCGACGGCGGCGGGGTCCTCGCCGGTGAGCAGGCCCGCCGCCTGCGCGGCCGCGCCGAGGGCGACCAGCTCGGCGGCGCGCGGCACGCGGACCGGGCGGCCGGTCAGCCGCCGCACCGTCTGCTGCCAGGCGGTGCCCCGGGCGCCGCCCCCGATGAGCAGCACCGGCTCCGCCGGGTCGGCGTCGGCGTCGAGGACGAGGCCGAGCGCGTCGAGCAGGGAGTGCACCGCGCCGTCGTAGGCGGCCTGGAGGATCTGGCCGGGCGTCGTGTCGTGCCGCAGACCGGTCAGCAGGCCCGAGGCGTGCGGGAGGTTCGGGGTGCGTTCGCCGTCGAGGTAGGGCAGGAAGGTGGCGGAGCCGCCCGGTTCGACGGCCTCGCGGTCCAGGCCGAAGAGGGCCGCCACCCGGTCGACGGCCTGGGTGCAGTTGAGGGTGCAGGCCAGCGGCAGCCAGTCGCCGCGGGCGTCGGCGAAGCCGGCGACGGTCCCGGTCGGGTCGGCGGGCCGGTGCACGGAGACCGCGTAGGCCGTGCCGGAGGTGCCGAGGCTCAGCACCGGGGTGCCGGGGCGCAGCCCTAGCCCGAGCGCGGCCGCCGCGTTGTCGCCCGTTCCGGCGGCGACCAGGGTGCCCCGGGCGAAGGGCAGTTCGCCCTCGCGGACCGTGCCCGCGACCTCGCCGGGGCCCACCACCTCGGGGAGCAGCCCGCGGTCCAGGCCGATCAGCTCCAGCACCGTGTCGTCGTACGCCTCCTTCGGGCCCGCCCACCAGCCGGTGCCCGAGGCGTCGCCGCGGTCGGTGGTGCCGCGGCCGGTGAGCCGCTCGGTGAGGTAGTCGTGCGGGAGGCGGACGGCCGCGGTGGCGCGGGCGGCCTCCGGCTCGTGCTCGGCCAGCCACGCCCACTTGGCGGCGGTGAACGAGGCGCCCGGCACGCTGCCGATCCGGTCGGCCCACACCTGCGGGCCGCCGAGCTCCGCCACCAGGCGGCGCGCCTGCGGGGCCGAGCGCACGTCGTTCCAGAGCAGTGCGGGACGGACCGGGGTGCCGTCGGCGTCCAGGGTGACCAGGCCGTGCTGCTGGCCCGCGACCGAGACGGCGGCGGCCCGGTGGGCGGCCGGGCCGCAGGCGCGTACCGCCTCGGTCAGCGCCGACCACCAGTCGCGGGGGTCGCTCTCCCGGCCGGTGCCGGTGGTGACGCGGTGCGGCGCCTGGCCGGTCGCGACGACCCGGCCCGTTCCCGCGTCGACCACCAGGGCCTTGGCGGACTGGGTGGAACTGTCGACTCCGACGACGAGCGGACCCTCGGCGGTTGACATCGGCCTCTCCGTCTCTGCTGGGTGGCCGCCGCGCGCCGGGGGCGTGCGAACGGCGGCGGGCGGGGGGTGGTGCGCCGAGCCTGCCACGCCCGGCGCCCCGGGTCGACCATCCTGACCCCTTCCCATCTCGCCGTCCCGCCAGTAATTTGTCAACGCCGCGAACGAATACCTTTCAGGGAGCCGCACCATGACGTACCAGCCCACCTCCGCGGACAAGTTCACCTTCGGCCTGTGGACCGTCGGCTGGCAGGGCCGCGACCCGTTCGGTGACGCGTCCCGGGCCGCCCTCGACCCGGTCACCTCCGTGCACCGGCTCGCCGAACTCGGCGCCCACGGCGTCACCTTCCACGACGACGACCTCATCCCCTTCGGCGCATCGGAGGCCGAGCGCGAGGCGGTCGTGAAGCGGTTCCGGCAGGCCCTGGACGCCAGCGGGATGAAGGTCCCGATGGCCACCACCAACCTCTTCACCCACCCGGTCTTCAAGGACGGCGGCTTCACCGCCAACGACCGCGACGTGCGCCGCTACGCCCTGCGCAAGACGCTGCGCAACATCGACCTCGCCGCCGAGCTCGGCGCCACCACCTACGTGGCCTGGGGCGGCCGCGAGGGAGCCGAGTCGGGCGGGGCCAAGGACGTCCGGCTGGCCCTCGACCGGATGAAGGAGGCCTTCGACCTGCTCGGTGAGTACGTCCTCGACCAGGGCTACGACCTCCGCTTCGCCATCGAGCCGAAGCCCAACGAGCCGCGCGGCGACATCCTGCTGCCCACCATCGGCCACGCCCTCGCCTTCATCGAGCGGCTGGAGCGCCCCCACCTGTACGGGGTCAACCCCGAGGTCGGCCACGAGCAGATGGCCGGACTCAACTTCCCGCACGGCATCGCCCAGGCCCTCTGGTCCGGCAAGCTCTTCCACCTCGACCTCAACGGCCAGTCCGGCATCAAGTACGACCAGGACCTCAGGTTCGGCGCGGGCGACCTCAGGGCGGCCTTCTGGCTGGTCGACCTGTTGGAGACGGCCGGGTACGACGGGCCCCGGCACTTCGACTTCAAGCCGCCGCGCACCGAGGACCTGGACGGCGTCTGGGAGTCCGCTGCCGGCTGCATGCGCAACTACCTGATCCTCAAGGAGCGTGCCGCCGCCTTCCGCGCCGACCCCGAGGTCCAGGAGGCGCTGCGCGCCGCCCGCCTGCCCGAACTGGCCCTGCCCACCGTCGAGGACGGCCTCGCCGGACTGCTCGCCGACCGCTCGGCCTACGAGGAGTTCGACGTGGACGAGGCCGCCTCCCGCGGCATGGCCTTCGAGCGGCTCGACCAGCTGGCCATGGACCACCTGCTGGCCGCCCGGGACTGACCCGCCTCCGGTTCTGTACGGCCGCCGGGCGGGGGCGCCCCTCCCGCCCGGCGGCTCCCCGGGCGCCCGCCCGGCCCGCTGAAGATGTCCGGGAACTGTCGCGATTCACGCCGCGGGGTGGCAACCTGACGCGCCATCAGGCGAACCTGGGGTCATGGCTACGCCGCCCGAACCACCCCAGCCCCCGACCCCTCCGCCCGGCGACGGCGGACCCGGCCCCGAGCCGGCGCCCACGCCTGCCCCCGCCCCCGGGGAGGGGATGCCGCCCGCCGAGGCGTCCGGGGCGAAGCCCCCGGAGGGACCCGAGCCGCCCCCGCCCGGTCCGCCCCCGCCGGGCGCGGCCGACGGTTCCGGCGAGACGGCGTCCCTCGCCTTCGGTTCCGGCGGCGGCCACCACGGCGGTCCCTGGCCACCGCCCCCGCCCGGAGACGGCGGCCGGCGCCGCGGGCTGCTCATGCTGATCGCGGCCGCCGTGGCCGTGGCCGCCATCGCCCTCGTCCTGATCCTGCTGGCCGGCCGCGACGACGGGGAGGGCGAGCCGCCCTCCGGGCCGGGACCGCAGCTGACGGAGTCCTCCCCGCCACCGTCCTCGACTCCCAAGGAGCAGCCGCCGGGGGAGGCGCCCACGGCCTGGCCCTCCGACTTCCCGTCGGACTTCCCGACCGATCTCCCCTCCGGCTTTCCCAGCGATTTCCCGTCGGACTTCCCCACGGAGCTGCCGAGCGACTTCCCCACCGAGGACCTTCCGTCCGGCTGGCCCTCGGAATTGACCGGCTGACGTCGGCCGGGAGGGTCGCGGCCCGCCGCCCGGCCCCGTACACCGACGGCGCCATCCGGAGGGCCGGACGGCGCCGTCGGGACGGGGCGGGAGGAGGGCGCCGGTCGTACGGGTCGGCAGTGGCTGGGGACGCTGCCCTTGTCGTCACCCCGCAGGTAGATGGCGCTGCGGCCGTCAGAGCGCTTCAGCCTGCCGGTGCGCACCTTCTCTCCCGTTGGTGTGCGCCACGGCGTGGCGGCTCTCGCCGCCTGGCCGTGAGCAGGCGCCGCCGGACGCCCCGGCAGCCGGACCCGGCGACCGGACCCGGTCCGACGCCCCTGAAGCCATGTCCGCCACGGTCGCCGAACCAGGACCACCCTTCAGTCGCCCGCCGGAGGGAGAGCGCGGCCACGCGTTCCCGGCGTACGGCCCGGGCCGGGCCCGTACGCGGGTGGCGCCTCCGGCCGGCCCGGCGCTCCGCTCACCGGGAAGCCCGGGCCAGCGCCAGAGCCTGCGCCGGGTCCCGCACCGGCGGGCCCACGGGAGCCCAGCGCCCGCGCTCCTTCCGGTACGGCCACCATCGGCCGTCCGGCGCGGACCGCACCTGGACGCCCTCGTCCGGGAGCGTCCACCGCCCCCGCGCCGCGCGGAAGGCGGGGCGCTCGCCCTCCTCCCACGCCGCGTCGAGCGCCGCGCGCGCCCGCGCAGCCGTCTCCGTGGTGAGCGGCTGGTCCTCCTCCAGCACCCGCAGCGCCGTAGCGCCGCCGAACTCCCAGGCCCATACCGCCAGTGCCAGGCCCTCACGGCTGCGCCCCGAGGCATCGGCGAGCCGCTGGGCCGCCTCGGCGCCGGGGCGGGCCGCCGCCAGCCGGACCGCGTCCGCACCGAGCGGAAGCGCCGCCTCCACCGGTGTCTCGGCGTGGCCCGGTGCCACGGCGCGCGCCAGCAGCCGCCGGGCCTCCTCGGCCGCCTGACCGGCGAGGAAGGTGAGTGCTCCGGCGTCGACGCCGGGCGCGGGCGCCGCCTCCGTGCCCAGGTTCGGCGTCTCACCCGCGTACTCCGGCGGCTCCGGCAGGGGCGGCAGTGGCGGGAGGAGTGCTCCCAGCGCGTACGCCTCACCGGCGGGTACGCCCTCGGCCGGGGCGGCGCGTCCGGGTCCGGCCCGGCGGGCGGCGCGCCGGGTGCCGCGTACCTGGAGGCTGTCGAGCAGCGCCCGTTCCGCGCGGCCGCGCATCAGCAGCAGGACGAACGGGTCCTGGTCCAGCAGCCGCGCCATCTGGTAGCTGAGCGCCGCCGTGTGCCCGCAGTGGTCCCACGCCTCGCAGGTGCAGGACGGCTCCAGGTCGCCGATGCCGGGCAACAGGTCCACGCCCGCCTGAGCCGCGTCCTCCACCAGGTGGGGCGGCATCTCACGGTCCAGCAGCGCCGCGACGTGCGCGGCGCGTTCGAGGGCCATGTCCACGAAGCGGTCCCAGCCGTCCGGTGAGAGCGGCTCCCACACCACGTCCGCCCGGTAGACGGCGCCCGCGCGGTCCTGGACCACCGCCGTGATCCGGCCCGGGCGCACCGAGACCGCACCGACCGCACCGGCCCGCGCCAGTCGGCGCCCCGCCTTCAACTGCGCGGAGTCCAGCGCGGTTTCCTCCAGCGCCCGCAGCCACGACTGGCCCCACCAGCTGGTGGCGAACCCCCGCCCGCCCGCCGGGGGCAGCGCCGCGAACGTCCGCTCCTGCGCCGGGGCCGTCCCCGAGGCGTCCTCCCCGCCGAACTCCTCGGCCTCGTCGCCGTCCCACATGCCGCTCTCCGCCGTCATCCCTGCCCACGTCCCGTCCGTCGTCCCACCGCTTCCTTCCGCGCCCTCCCGCCAGGGCCCCGGCGCGCCGGTCACCGGGCGGCCGTCCGCAGCGTGACCAAGTCCGCCAGCTCGGCGTCGCTCAGCTCGGTGAGCGCCGCCTCCCCGCTGGTCAGCACGGCGTCGGCGAGGGCCTGCTTGCGCACCAGCAGGTCGGCGATGCGGTCCTCGATGGTGCCCTCCGTGACGATCCGGTGGACCTGCACGGGACGGGTCTGCCCGATCCGGTACGCGCGGTCGGTGGCCTGCGCCTCGACCGCCGGGTTCCACCAGCGGTCGACGTGGACCACGTGCTCGGCGCGGGTCAGGTTGAGCCCGGTACCGGCCGCCTTCAGGGAGAGCAGGAAGACGGGGACCTCGCCGTCCTGGAAGCGCCGCACCATCTCCTCCCGGGCCGGGATCGGCGTCTGCCCGTGCAGGAACTGGGCCGCCACCCCGCGCGCGGCGAAATGGCGTTCCAGCAGCCGACCCATCCGCACGTACTGCGTGAAGAGCAGCGCCCCGGCGCCCTCGGCGAGGATCGTGTCCAGCAGCTCGTCGAGCAGCTCCACCTTGCCCGAGCGGCCGCCGACCCGCGGCCGGTCCTCCTTCAGGTACTGGGCGGGGTGGTTGCAGATCTGCTTCAGCGCGGTCAGCAGCTGCACGATCAGGCCGCGCCGCTCCATGCCGCCGGCGGCCGCCACGGCGGCCAGCGTCTCGCGGACCACCGCCTCGTACAGTCCCGCCTGTTCGGCGGTCAGCCCCACCGCGTGGTCCGTCTCGGTCTTCGGCGGCAGCTCCGGGGCGATCCCCGGGTCGGACTTGCGGCGCCGCAGCAGGAACGGCCCCACCAGCCGGGCCAGCCGCCGCGCGGCCGCCGGGTCGTCGCCGGACTCCACGGCGCGGGCGTACACCCGCCGGAAGGTGCCGAGCTTCCCGAGCAGGCCGGGCGTGGTCCAGTCGAGCACCGCCCACAGCTCCGAGAGGTTGTTCTCGACCGGGGTGCCCGTCAGCGCCACCCGCGCCTTCGCCGGGACGGCGCGGAGCTGACGGGCCGTGGAGGAGTAGGGGTTCTTCACGTGCTGCGCCTCGTCGGCCACGACCATCCCCCACCCCGCCCCGGCGAGGGTGTCGGCATCCAGCCGCATCGTGCCGTACGTGGTGAGGACGAAGCCGCCGTCCGGCAGGGCTGCGGCCGAGCGCGCGGCACCGTGGTACCGGCGCACCGGGGTGCCGGGAGCGAACCGTTCGATCTCCCGCTGCCAGTTGCCCATCAGCGAGGCCGGGCACACCACCAGCGTCGGCCCCGCCGTCGCCGGGTCGGTCTGCCGGTGCAGGTGGAGGGCGATCAGGGTGACGGTCTTGCCCAGCCCCATGTCGTCGGCGAGGCAGGCGCCGAGCCCGAGCGAGGTCATGCCGGCCAGCCAGCTCAGCCCCCGGTGCTGGTAGTCGCGCAGGGTCGCCGCCAGCGCCGCGGGGACGGGCACCGGCTCGGCCCGCTGCGGGTCGGCGATCCGTGCCCGCAGCTCCTCCAGCGCGCCGGAGGCCCGTACCTCGACCCGCTCGCCGTCGATGTCGGCGGAGCCGGTGAGGGCGGCGCCGACCGCGTCCATCGGCGTGAGGGCGTGCTCGCGCCGCTCGCGGGCGCGCCGGGCCTGCCCGGGGCCGACCAGCACCCACTGGTCGCGCAGCCGCACCACCGGCCGCTTCGCCTCGGCCAGGACGTCCAGCTCCTCTCGGGTCAGCCGCTCGTCGCCGAGGCTGAACCGCCAGTGGAAGGTCAGCAGCGAGCCGGCGGAGAGAAGCGCCGGTCCCGCGCTCTCCCCGCCACCGCCGGCGGCCGGGCCGACCGTGCCCCTGGCCGTCAGCTCGCGCGCCAGCTCCCGGGGCCAGTGCACCTCGACACCGGCCCCGGCCAGTGCCTTCTGGCCCTCGCCCAGCAGGTCGGCGATCTCCTCGTCGGCCAGCTCCACCGCGTCCGGCGCCCCGGCCGCCAGCAGCGGCGACAGCGGGGCCCACATCCCGGCCGCGCGGCGCAGCGCCAGTAGCGCGTCGACCCTGGCCCGGGGGCCGAACGCCCCGTCGTCCGCCCCGGCACCGGCCCAGACCTCGGCCGCGTCGGCCACCCGGCCGGGGTCGCTCAGGCTGTGCAGTTGCAGCACCGCGCGGAACGATCCCAGCACGTCGGCGTGGCCCTCGGGCAGCGAACCGGCCTCCGCCTCCCTGATGCCGGCGGGCGGTTCGATGCGCAGTGAGAGCCGCACCCCGGCGTCGTGACCCGCGGCCACGTCGGCGGCCCAGGCGCGCTGCCCGGGCAGATGCTGGGGCGGGCCCGCCGTGTAGGCGTCGTTCCCGGTGAGGGCGGGAGCGGCCGCCGAGCGGGGCAGGGTGTCGGCCAGGGCGTCGAGGAAGTTCCGCAGCAGCCGCTCCGGTTCGGCCAGCCGGAGTGCGGCCGCCTCGGCTCCGGGCGGCGCATCGACCGGCCCGGCGTGCGCCGACGGGGGCATGGAGGCGGCGAGTTCGCGTACCCGCTCCACCTCGCCGGGGCCGAGCGGCCCGCACCGCCAGGCGTCGTGGTCGGCGGGGGAGAGGCCGGGCAGCAGCAGGCCCCGGGCGAGGAGGTCCAGTCCCAGCAGGGCGGCGGCACCCCAGAACGCCGCCGACGGGTGGGCGTCGCCGGAGAGCCTGGCGCGGGTGAGGACGGGCAGGGCCCGCCCGAGGGGCAGCAGCACCGCGCGGACCGGATGGACCCGCAGTGCCCCCTCGGCGTCCGGCGCGTCGGCCGGGAGGGCCAGGGCGAGCTCTCGGACGTCGGCGCCGGGCAGCTCCGGAGCGGCGGAGCCGTCCGCGGGGAAGAAGGCGACGGTGCCGCTCCGTGCCGGGTCACCCGGGACGAACACGGCGGCGCAGGCCGTCAGGGACCGGACCTCGGAGGGGGAGAAGGCAGGGTGGGTCTGCACGGCGATGGTGATTCCTCAAATTTGACTACCTGCTGCTGAGCGGCCGAGGGTACAGCACCGCAACCGCCGGGACCCGCTCCCGCAGGGTGATCCAGATCACTCCGGACGGCCCGCTCGGGGGTAGGGCTACCACCACCCGCGCCCTGGGCCGAACCCCCTGTCGGGCCAGGGGTTTTCCCCCGGGCCGTTCTGGAGGCTTCCGCCATGGCCGCGGCTTGCCTCCACCCCGTAGCGTGGAGGCATCGGAGGCGGACCGGCCGCGGACCAGGAGTGCGGCGCCCCGATCCCGCGCGGCCATCGCGCCGACCCGCCTTCCCGCCCGCCCGGCCACGCACCGACGTGCCGTGGCGGAGAACCGGAGACACCCCATGCCCCGAACGGCCGGCCTCACCGCCGCCTCAGCCCTCGGCCCTCCGAGTACGCCGCCCGCCGCCGAGGCGGCCACCGGCAGCGAGTTCACCCCCCTGCTGCGCACGGTGCGCGGGCAGGGCCTGCTGGAGCACCGCACCGGCTGGTACGTCCGCACCATCGGCCTCAACCTGCTGGCCCTGGCCGCCGTCGTCACCGGCGTCGTCCTGCTCGGGGAGAGCTGGTGGGCGCTGCTGCTGGCGCCGCCGCTCGCCGTCCTCTCCGCCCGCACCGCCTTCGTCGGCCACGACGCGGGCCACTCCCAGATCACCGCCGACCGCCGCGTGGCCCGCCTCATCGGCCTCGTCCACGGCAACCTGCTGCTCGGCATGGGCTACGCCTGGTGGAACGACAAGCACAACCGCCACCACGCCAACCCCAACCACACCGAGAAGGACCCCGACGTCGCCCCCGACGTGCTCGTCTTCTCCGGCCACCAGGCCGTCGGCCGCACCGGCTTGCAGGCCTGGCTGACCCGCAACCAGGCCTGGCTGTTCTTCCCCCTCACCCTCCTCGAAGGCGTCGCCCTGAAGGTGTACGGCTTCCAGGACCTGCGCAACCACCCGTGGCGCGTCCGCCTCGTCGAGGGTGGCCTGCTCACCGCCCACGTCGCCGGGTACGCGGTGCTGCTGCTGACCTTCCTCACCCCCTGGCAGGCCCTCGCCTTCGCCGCCGTCCACCAGGGACTCTTCGGGCTCCACCTCGGCATGGCCTTCGCCCCCAACCACAAGGGCATGGAGATGCCCGGCCCGGACGGCCCGCGCTGGGGGCACCTGCGCCGCCAGGTCCTCACCTCCCGCAACATCCGCGGCGGGCCGGTCACCGACTGGCTCCTCGGCGGCCTCAACTACCAGATCGAGCACCACCTCTTCCCCAGCATGCCCCGCCCCCACCTGCGCCTGGCCCAGCCCCTGGTCCGCGCCCACTGCGAGCGGCTCGGCCTCCCCTACACCGTGACCGGGGCGGTCGACTCCTACCGCCAGGTGCTCAGCCACCTCCACCAGGTCGGCGACGGCCTGCGCCCGGCCGTCTGACCCCTCGGCGCCGCACCCCGCCTTCACCTGCCCGGCAGGCGACCGGGTGCGCCGGCAGCGCCTCGGCGCGCGGGCGAGCACACTGGAACCAGCGGCGCGGGCGCAGCGTTGTCACCACAGACGGCGGACCCCGCCACCGAGGAGGTCATCGACATGTCGACGAACACCAAGATCGCCGTGGGAGGAGTGGCGGTCGGCCTGCTCCTGCTGATCTGGCTGCCCTGGTGGGCGGCGCTCCTGATCGTGCTGGGCGTCCCGGCCGCCGCCTACCTCACCCTCGACCCCTCCCAGCGCCGCCGGCTGCGCAGCACGCGCCGCCGAGAGATCGGGCGCTGACCGGCTCCGGAGCTCACGAGGCGGCCCGCCGCCTCAGCGCAGCGCGCAGGAGTTGACCACGTCGCCGTCGGCGGGCCGGGCCACGGTCCGGTCGCTCGGCGGCGGCGTGCCGCGCTCCACCCACGCGGTCAGCGCGTCGAAGGCCGACCGGTGGCAGGGCAGGAGGGGCCGCAGCCGGTCCGGATGGCTGTCGTACAGCCCGTCGGTGTGGGTGCCGCCCGCCACCGTGTAGAAGCGGTGCAGCCGCCCGGCCCCCGCGCGGTCGATCATCCGGCTGTAGACGGCCGAGTCGGCGGCGAGCGGCAGCAGGGTGTCCAGGTCGCCGTGGAGCGTCAGCATCGGCTTGCCGATCCGGCCGGTGAGCGCCACCTTCTCCAGCGCCCGGCGCACCGAGGCGGGGCGCCGCCCGAGGTCGTAGCGGGCGTCCGAGGCGCAGGGCGCGAGGATCTCCTCCACCGTCGAACCGGCCGACGCGCCCGGGCACGCCGGGTCGTAGGACGGATCGAACTCCGCGCGGTACGTCTTCTGCGTGACGCCCCAGTAGGCCGTGCGGTGGTACTCCCACAGGAACTCCGAGCCCCGCGCGAACCCGGCCCGGTACATCGCGGCGTCGTCGGCCGCGCCCGTCCCGTGCGCCACCGCCGTCGGCAGCGAGGTCAGCAGGCTCGGCCCGTCGGCCGTCCAGAGCGCGCCCTCCCAGTCGACCCCGCCGTCGTACAGCTCCGGCCGGTTCTCCAACTGCCAGCGGGCCAGGTAGCCGCCGTTGGAGATCCCGGTGACGTAGGTCCGGCGCGGCGCCTTCCCGTACCGCTGGGCCACCACCTTCTGCGCCGCCCGGGTCAGCTCCGTCGTCCGCCGGTTCCACTCGGCGACCGCGTCACCGGGCCGCTTCCCGTCCCGGTAGAAGTCGGGGGTGCTGTTGCCCTTGTCGGTCGCCGCGTAGGCGTACCCGCGCGCCAGGACGTGGTCGGAGACGGCGGTGTCGGTCGCGTACTGCTTCCGGGTGCCGGGGGCGCCCGTCACCACCAGTCCGCCGTTCCACCGCTCGGGGAGCCGGATCACGAACTGCGCGTCGTGGTTCCAGCCGTGCGTCGTGTTGAACGCGGAGTCGTCCGGGAAGTACCCGTCCACCTGCCGCCCCGGCACCCCCGAGGGATTGCGCGTCCCCGCCGCCGTCAGCCCCGCCTGGTCCGCCATGTCGGTGTACGCGGTACCGGCCAGCCCCGCCGTCGTCAGGTCGGGCAGACACGCCACCCGCTGGTGCTCGGCGCCGGGAACCCGCAGCCGCTCCGGGCCCGCGCACCCCGCCCCGCGCTCGGGGCCCGCCCCGGCGGCCGGTGCCGCACCGGTCACCGCGACGGCGGCCAGCGCGGTGGCCAGCAGGACGACCACGGGGCCGCGGGGGCGCGTACCCCTGGCGGACCGGAGGCCCCGCTGGTCCCCCTCGCGGCCCGGCGGGACGGCTCGCGGCGGCTCGGCCGCGTCTCCCGCCGACCGGGCCCTGGCCCGTCCCCGTTCCCGCCCTCGAAAAATCCCCATGGCATGCCTCCCGGGCAGCACGATCCGACGCTGTGAGCGCCCCATCGTGCGGCGGGCCCCGGTGCCGGGCCATGGGCCGGCACCACACACGGCGGCCGGGAGCGGTGTGGCGCCCGGCGGCCGGTCCGGGCCCGCGCCTCAGCTCTCCGGGGGCGCGAGCGCCGCCAGCCCCTCCAGCAGCGCCGGAAGCCGTGCGCCCCGCCCGACCGGGAGCACCTGGGCGGGCTCCTCGTCCAGCAGCACGAAGGCGATGTCGTCGGTCCGCGCCACCAGCGACCAGCCGGGCCCGTCGACACGGAGGGTCCGCGCCTCCCCGGAGGCGTACGCCGAGCGCACCCGGCCCGGCGGAGGGGGCGACTGGAGATAGGCGTGCGCCTCGCTCAGCGCCCGCCGCACCCCCGGGTGCGCGTGGGCGATCCCGCCGGATGCGGTCGCGTCCCCCTCGTCGGCGGCCTCTGCCGGAGCGGGGGAGGAGGTGAACTCCGAGGTGTCCGTCTCCTGGCGCCACTCGGCCCAGCGCAGCGCGATCTCGTCCGCGCCGAGCCGCCGCTGCGGCCCGCCCCACCGCCCGGTGTCCGGCGGCGCCAGCCTCGGCAGCCCGGCCAGCTCGGGGCCGGGCTCCGGATCGTGCGGCACGGGCACCCCGGGTGCCCGCACCGCCAGCTCCAGCGGCCACCCCGGCAGGGCGGTCACCACGGTCTCCTCGCGCGGCGACAGGTCGTACTCCATGCCGCAGTCCCAGGCGGCGACGGCCACCGCGACCAGCGGCACGTCGTCCACCACGACCGTCCACCGCGCACCCGCGCCGTCCTGCCCCAGCACCAGCCCGTAGCCGTCCGCCGCCGGGGCGAGGCCGAGCGCGGCGCAGGCCGCCGGATAGTCGTCGGCGAAGACCCCCGGGAAGCGGCCCGGCGTCATCACCATCGCGGTCAGCACGAAGAGCGCGTCGTCGTCCGCCCCGGCCGGATCGCCTGTCCCCTCGGTCTCCTCGACGCCCGCCATGGCAGCTCCCCACGTCATCGGTCCCGCGCCCGCGCCCGAGGGCGCCCCGGCGCTGTCGTCGGCGCACCTTAACCAGTGGGTAACCCGGGCGTCGAGAACCCCGGAGCCACCGTTCTCGGACGTTCACGGAACCCGACGGAACCCGGCGCCCGGGCGCGCCGAGAACCGGAGCGTGACGCTGGGCCACCAGCCGTGGCACACCGTAGAGTTGACGGCCCGACACTTTGAGGGGGCAGTCTGTGAAGCGCTTCGAGCGGCTCCGGCACATCCGTACGCTCGACCCGGAGAAGGATTACCTGGAGATCTACCGGCTCACCGCCACCTACGAGTTCCCCTGGGACCACACCCGCGCCCTCGAACTCGCCCTCTACCGCACCTACGCCGTCCCCAGCATCGGCCGCCTCCTCGCCGAGACCGCCGAGCTCACCGACCGCACCCAGAAGCGGTACGACGACACGGCGCTCCTCCTCGACGCCGTGGTGGAGCACGGCTTCGACCACGAGGAGGGCCGGACGGCGATCCGGCGGATCAACCGCATGCACCGCAGCTACGACATCAGCGACGACGACATGCGGTACGTCCTGTGCACCTTCGTCGTCGTCCCCAAGCGCTGGATCGACCGGTACGGCTGGCGCCGCCTCTCCCGGCACGAGGCCGAGGCCGCCGCCGCGTACTACCGCACCCTCGGCCGCCACATGGGCATCCCGGACATCCCCGAGGACTACGCCGCCTTCGAGGAGTGCCTCGACTCCTACGAGCGGGCCCACTTCGGCTGGGACGAGAAGGCCCGCACCGTCTCGGACGCCACCCTCGACCTGATGGCCTCCTGGTACCCGAAGCCGCTCGCCCCCCTGCTGCGCACCGCCATCCTCGCCCTCCTCGACGACCCGCTCCTGGACGCCTTCCGCTACGACCATCCCGGCCCCCTCACCCGGCGCCTGGTCCGGGGCGCCGTACGGCTGCGCGGCCGGGCGGTCCGGCTGACGGGCCCGCGCACCGAGCCGCACCACGCACGGCAGAACCCGGAGATCAAGGGGTACCCGGACGGCTACCGCGTCGCCGAACTGGGCACCTTCCCGGTCCCCGGAGTCCGCGGCTGCCCCGTCCCGCACCAGTCCGCCCCGGCCGCGGGCAAGGTCCCGGAGGCGACGGGCGAGGAGGGCTGACCCGGCCGGTTCAGCCCGTCCGCTCGGCCAGTACGAGATACCGGTCCGGTTCGTCCGCGTACGACCGGGTGCGCCAGCCGTTGGCGTCCAGCAGCGCCGTGACCGGGCCTTCGGCGCGCAGGTCGTCCGGGGAGAGGGTGCGCCCCTGCCGGGCGGCGAGCGCCGCCCGGCCGATCGGATGGAAGAGCGCCAGGGTGCCGCCGGGCCGCACCACCCGCGCCCACTCGCGGACCCCCGCCGCGGGGTCCGCGAGGTGCGAGACCATCCCGGCGGCGAACACCGCGTCCAGCGCGCCCGTACGCAGCGGCAGCCGCTCCGCGTCCGCCAGCAGCAGCGCCCCGGCCTCCCGGCGGCCCACCCGGGCCGCCTCGGCCAGCATCGCCTCCGTGAGGTCGGCGCCCAGCACCGTCCCCGCCGCCCCGACGGCCGCGCGCAGGGCGGGCAGCGCCCGGCCGGTGCCGCACCCGGCGTCCAGCACCGCGTCACCCGGGCGGAGCTCGAGCGCGCCGACGGCCGCCTCGTACGCCGGGCCGTCGTCCGAGAAGCGGCTGTCCCAGGTGGCGGCGCGGGGCGTGAAGAACTCCCGGACGTGTGCGTGAGCGTCGTTCATGTGCCCATGATCCCCCGCCACCGTCGCCCCGAGTGCGCATCGGCTGTCCCCGGGTGATCGCGGGCCGACAGCGTCCCGGCAGTTTGTGACAGCTTTCGAAACGCGCCCCTGCTCCGCGCCCTCGGCGCGGCTAACGTCCCGGACCCAGGGGAGCCCCGCGCCGACACTCCGTCCGGCGCGCCCGGACCACCCGGAGACGAGACCGCACATGAACGCATCGCAGCCCGCCGCCGCGTCCGCCGGTGAACCGCCGATGACGCTGAAGATCGTCGTCGCGGGCGGTTTCGGAGCAGGCAAGACGACCCTGGTCGGCGCGGTCAGCGAGATACGTCCGCTGCGCACCGAGGCCCCGCTGAGCGGCGTCGGCACCCACGTCGACGACACCAGCGGGGTCGCCGCCAAGACCGACACCACCGTGGCCATGGACTACGGCCGGATCACCCTCAAGGACGGGTTGTCCCTCTGCCTCTTCGGCACCCCGGGCCAGGACCGGTTCTGGTTCCTCTGGGACGACCTCGCGCAGGGCGCCCTCGGCGCGGTCGTCCTCGCCGACACCCGCCGCCTGCCCGACTGCTTCCCGGCCGTCGACTACTTCGAGGACCGCGAGATCCCCTTCGTCGTCGCCGTGAACTGCTTCGGCGGCGTCCGCAGCCACCGCAGCGACGACATCGCGCACGCCCTCGACCTGGACCCCGGCACGCCGGTCGTCCTCTGCGACGCCCGCGACCGCGAGGCCGTCAAGGACGTACTGGTCAGCCTGGTGGAGTACGCGGGACGGCGGCACACCGCGCGGCTGCTGGCCGCCGTCGGGTGAACGCCCGTGCCAGCGGCCGGATCTGCCGCCGTCAGGCCGGGGGAGCGGGAACGAACCCGTAGGCGTCTCCGCGAGCGACGACCCGCCCCGCCGTCGGGGGCGCGAAGTGCGGCGCAGCTCCTGGACGGCTGAGCGGGCGTCGGACACCTTCGGTGGGTGTCCGGGGCACCGACCGCCCGCCGGTCCGGCGGCCGTGTCCCGGGCGGGGGATCAGTCGGCCACGTCCGCCATCCCGGTGACCTTCTCCACCTCGACCCGCACCACGAGTTCACCGGGCACCCCGTTGCGGGCACCGAACTCGGCCGCCCGGTCCTCGCCCACGTACCGGGCGGCGATCCGGGTCGCCCAGTGCAGCAGCTCCGCCGGATCCTCACTCAGCCGGGCCCGCCCCTGGAGCACCGCGAAGGAGTACGGCGGCCGCTCGTCGTCCACACAGAGCGCCACCCGGCCGTCCCGGGCCAGATTGCGGCCTTTCACCGTGGCCGCTCCCGTGGTGAGGACCACGTCCCCGCCGTCCAGTACGAACCAGACCGGGGCGATATGGGGGCTGCCGTCCGCCCGGACCGTGGACACTTTGGCGGTTCGCGTGCCTTCCGAGACGAATGCGCGCCATGCTGCTTCAGTCATCTTCTGAGCCATCTCCTCATCATGCTTGCCCGGACGGCGACAGTGGTGAAGGCTTGCGGACCAGATCCTCCGGTCAGGGGGGACGGACACGGGGAGAGACCGGAATATGGCGCAGAAAAAGGGACTCGGCTGGCTGCTGGACGACCTGACGCAGCGGGTGAGCTTCGTCCGGCACGCCCTCGTCCTCTCCAACGACGGGCTGGTCACCGGGGCCAGCAGCGGCCTGGCCCGCGAGGACGCCGAGCACCTCGCGGCGGTCTCCTCCGGGCTGCACAGCCTGGCCAAGGGCTCCGGCCAGCACTTCCGGGCCGGCGGGGTCCGGCAGACGATGATCGAGTTCGACGACGCGGTCCTCTTCGTGACCGCCGCGGGCGACGGCAGCTGCCTCTGCGTCCTGAGCTCCGCCGACGCCGACCTCGGCCTGGTCGCCTACGAGATGACGCTCCTCGTCAACCGGGTGGGTGAGCACCTGGGGGTCGACGTGCGCATCCCCGAGAGCCGTCCGGGCGGGCTGCTCGGCCACTGACCTGCGGCGATGTAGGGACTCTCGGAGTTTTCCACAGGCCGGGCGAGATCGCCGCGGCGCGGTTACGGTTCGTTTCCAGGGCAAAGCACCGCTCACGGGGAGAATCGCCATGCCGTTCGCCGACCATCCGTCAGCCGTTCCTTCGCCGCCAGGCGTTCGCGGAACGGACGCCGCCGCGCGGAGCGGGCCACCACGCCCACCGGTCCCGCCCGGGCCGCCCGCGCTGAGCGCCGAGTCCGCGGCCCGCGCGCTGGGGCTGCGGCAGAGCGAGGTGGAGACGGCCGTCGGGCTCGGCCTGCTCGCCACCACCCGGGGCGCGGGCGGCCCGGGGGAGCGGCCCAAGGTGCCCGTCACCGAGATCCCCCGGCTGCTCGCCGCACCGGACCACCCCGACGGACTGCGCGCCCAGGTGGCCTCGGTCAGCGCCCGGGACGGCGCCGCCCTGCTGGGCATCACCGAGGAACGCTTCGCGAAGCTGGCCCGGCTCGGCCTGCTCACCCCGGTCCGCTGCCACCTCAACCGCTACCACTGCGTGGTCTGGCAGTACCTCGCCGACGAACTCCGCGCCGTCCGCCGCCACCAGGCACCCCACCTGACCGGGCAGCTCCCGGCGCCGCTGCGCAGCCTCCTGGCCACCGGCGACGACGCCCGGCCCCGTACCTGGCGGCGCCGGATCCTGGCCCAGCGCCTCAGCCGCGCCGGCACGTCCTGGGAGCGGGCCGCCGCCGTGGCCGCGCTCCTGCCCCGCGCGTACACCGCCGCGCTCCTGACCCCCGACGAGCAGCGCCGGCTGGACGCCGCCCGGCCCCGCCCGCTCTTCGCCCGCGCCCGGAGCAGAGCCGCCGAACGCGCCCTGGACCCCCTCACCCGGGCCCTGCCCGGCCCCGAGACGGAGCAGTACGCGGCCGAGCTGGCCGAGCTGATCGCCGAGGCCCGCGCGGCGGCGCTCCGGAGCGGTCACGTCCCGCGCGGCCCCCGCCTCGCGCGCCCCACGGCACCCGCCCGGCCCGCCGGACGGCTCCGCAGGCCCACCCCGACCCGGCCGCCCCAGCCGCCGGGCCCCGGCTCCACCGGCCCCGCCCGCAAGAACGGCCGGGCCCGAAGCGCCCGGCTCCAAGGCGGGCAGGCGCCCGGCGGTCAGGACAGGTCGTCCAGATCCCTCGCGTAGTGCCGGATCGCGGGCCCGTACGCGGCGACGCCCGGATCGGCGCTGGTCTCCGCGACCAGGATCAGCGCCAGCTCCAGCGCCTCCTTGGGGCGTCCTGCGCTGTACAGGGCCATGGAGAGGAAGGCGCGCAGCGCGGCGTCGTCAGGGAACTCCCGCACTCCGCCGCTCAGCGTCGCCACCGCCTCCTCGGCCCGGCCCAGCACCCGGTACGTCGAGCCGAGGCCGAGCAGCGCTCCGCGCCGGTCGGCGGAGGTCAGTCCCGGCAGGGCCAGCGCCCGCCGGTAGTGGGGCACCGCCTCCGCCTCCAGGCCGAGCACGTCGTGCGCCCAGGCCGTCTGGTAGGCCAGCTCGGCATCCTCGGGGTGTGCGGCGCAGAGCGGTACGAGCAGCTCACGGGCCTCCTCGGGGCGGCCCTCCTCGCGCGGCCGGACCGCCGCGCGGAGCTGGTCCGCCAGGCCGGGGGCGCGGGCCGCAGCGGGCGCGTCCCCGTGCGGCCCCGCCGTGCTCACCGGGTGAGCCTCCGGAACAGGCCCTCCTGGACGACGGAGACGAGGAGATTGCCCTCCCGGTCGTAGATCCGGCCGCGGGCCAGGCCGCGCCCGCCGGTGGCGATCGGGGACTCCTGGTCGTACAGGAACCACTCGTCGGCGCGGAAGGGGCGGTGGAACCACATGGCGTGGTCGAGGGAGGCCATGTCGAAGCCGCGCGGGCCCCACAGCGGTTCGACGGGGATGCGGACGGCGTCCAGCAGTGTCATGTCGCTGGCGTACGTCAGCGCGCAGGTGTGCACCAGCGGGTCGTCACCGAGCGGGCCGACGGCGCGCATCCACACGGCGCTGCGCGGCTCCGCGCCCTCGATCTCCTGCGGCGACCAGCGCAACCGGTCGGCGTACCGGATGTCGAACGGCTGGCGGCGCGCCATCAGCTCCAGTGCCTCCGGCAGCTCGCCGAGGTGCTCACGGACCTCGTCGGCGACGGTGGGCAGCGTCTCCGGGTCCGGCACCACCCGGGCGGGCGGCAGCTGATGGGTGAAGCTGCCCTCCTCCGGCCTGTGGAAGGAGGCCGTCAGGTTGAAGATCGTCCGCCCCTCCTGCACCGCGGTGACCCGCCGCGTGGTGAAGGACCGGCCGTCGCGGACCCGCTCCACCTGGTACACGATCGGCACCCCGGGCGTCCCGGGCCGTAGGAAGTAGGCGTGCAGCGAGTGGACCGGCCGGTCCCCTCCGGTGGTGCGCCCGGCCGCGACCAGCGCCTGCCCGGCGACCTGGCCGCCGAAGACGCGCTGCAGCGACTCCTGGGGGCTGCGCCCCCGGAAGATGTTGACCTCGATCCGCTCCAGATCCAGCAGATCCACCAGCCGCTCGGCTGCGTTCGTCATGTTCCGTTCTCTCCCGTGTCCCTGGTCCCGATGGGGGCCGGGCGGGCCCGGCGGGCCCGCCCCCGACCGCGTCCGTGCGGCGTCACAGCCGGCCGACGTCGGTGACCCGGACCACGGCCCGGCCCTCCGCGTCGGAGGCGGCGAGATCGACCTCGGCGCTGATGCCCCAGTCGCGGTCGCCGTTCGGGTCCTCGAAGGTCTGCCGGACCCGCCACAGCTGGTCCTCGGGCCGCTCCTCGATGAGCAGCAACTTGGGGCCGCGCGCGTCCGGGCCCGTACCGAGGTCGTCGTACTCGTCCCAGTACGCGTCCATCGCCTCGCCCCACCGCTCGGCGGTCCACCCGGCGTCGCCGTCGAGCTCGCCCAGCTCCGCGACGTGGTCCAGGGCGGCCAGCTCCACGCGGCGGAACATGGCGTTGCGCACCAGCACCCGGAAGGCGCGGGCGTTGGCCGTCACCGGCTTCACCTGGTCGGCCTTCTCGCGGGCCTCCTCCGCCGTCATGCCGGCCGGGTTGGCGAGCTGCTCCCACTCGTCCAGCAGGCTGGAGTCGACCTGGCGCACCAGCTCGCCCAGCCACGCCGTCAGGTCCTCCAGGTCCTCCGACTTCAGGTCGTCGGGCACGGTGTGCTCCAGCGCCTTGTACGCGCTAGCCAGGTAGCGGAGCACGATGCCCTCGGTCCGGGCCAGCTCGTAGAAGGAGACGAACTCCGTGAAGGACATCGCCCGTTCGTACATGTCACGGATGACCGACTTCGGCGACAGCGAGTGGTCGCCGACCCACGGGTGGCTCTGCCGGTAGGTGTCGTAGGCGTGGAAGAGCAGCTCCTCCAGCGGTTTGGGGTGCGAGATCTCCTGGAGCCGCTCCATGCGGTCCTCGTACTCCACCCCGTCGGCCTTCATCGCCGCGACGGCCTCGCCGCGCGCCTTGTTCTGCTGCGCGTGCAGGATCTGGCGCGGGTCGTCCAGCGTCGACTCGACGACCGAGACCATGTCCAGCGCGTACGACGGCGACTCCGGGTCCAGCAGGTCGAAGGCGGCCAGCGCGAAGGTGGAGAGCGGCTGGTTGAGCGCGAAGTCCTGCTGGAGGTCGACGGTGAGCCGGACGATGCGGCCCTCGGCGTCCGGCTCGTCCAGCTTCTCCACGATGCCGCCGGCGAGCAGCGAGCGGTAGATGGCGATGGCCCGCCGGATGTGCCGGAGCTGCTGCTTGCGCGGCTCGTGGTTGTCCTCCAGCAGATGGCGCATGGCCTCGAAGGCGTTGCCCGGACGGGCGATGACCGACAGCAGCATGGTGTGGGTCACCCGGAAACGCGAGGTCAGCGGCTCAGGCTCGGAGCCGATGAGCTTCTCGAAGGTCTGCTCCGACCAGCCGACGAACCCCTCGGGTGCCTTCTTCCGGACCACCTTGCGGCGCTTCTTGGGGTCGTCACCCGCCTTGGCCAGCGCCTTCTCGTTCTCCACCACGTGCTCCGGGGCCTGTGCCACCACGAGCCCGGCGGTGTCGAAACCGGCCCGCCCGGCGCGCCCCGCGATCTGGTGGAACTCGCGGTTGCGCAGCACCCGCACCCGGGTGCCGTCGTACTTGGTGAGGGCGGTGAAGAGCACCGTGCGGATCGGTACGTTCACCCCGACGCCCAGCGTGTCCGTCCCGCAGATTACCTTCAGCAGGCCGGCCTGGGCCAGCCGCTCCACCAGCCGCCGGTACTTCGGCAGCATGCCCGCGTGGTGCACCCCGATGCCGTGCCGCACGTACCGCGACAGGTTCCGGCCGAACTTGGTGGTGAAGCGGAAGTTGCCGATCAGTTCGGCGATGCGGTCCTTCTCCTCGCGCGTGCACATGTTGATGCTCATCAGCGCCTGCGCCCGCTCCACCGCCTGGGCCTGCGTGAAGTGCACGATGTAGACCGGCGCCTGCCGGGTGTCGAGCAGCTCGGTGAGGGTCTCGGTGAGCGGCGTCGTGCGGTACTCGTACGACAGCGGCACCGGGCGGGTCGCCGAGCGGACCACCGAGGTGGGGCGGCCGGTGCGGCGCGTCAGGTCCTTCTCGAACATCGCGACGTCGCCGAGGGTCGCCGACATCAGCACGAACTGCGCCTGAGGCAGTTCCAGCAGCGGAATCTGCCAGGCCCAGCCCCGGTCCTGCTCCGCGTAGAAGTGGAACTCGTCCATCACGACCTGGCCGACGTCGGCCGCGCGGCCGTCCCGCAGCGCGATGGAGGCGAGCACCTCGGCGGTGCAGCAGATCACCGGCGCGTCGGCGTTCACCGAGGCGTCGCCGGTGAGCATGCCGACGTTCTCGGTGCCGAAGAGCTTGCAGAGGTCGAAGAACTTCTCCGAGACCAGGGCCTTGATGGGCGCGGTGTAGAACGTCACCTTGTCCTGGGCCAGCGCGGCGAAGTGCGCGCCCGCCGCGACCAGGCTCTTGCCCGACCCGGTCGGCGTGGACAAGATCACATTGGCCCCGGAGACCACCTCGATCAGCGCCTCCTCCTGCGCCGGGTAGAGAGTGATGCCCCGTTCCTCGACCCAGGACGAGAAGGCGTCGAAGAGGGCATCGGGGTCGGCGTCCGGCGGCAGCTGATCGATAAGGGTCACGCCCCCATCTTGCCTTCCTTCGGCACCGATCACGGAATCGGATGACCGTGCGAAGATCATCGGGGCTAGGCTGAACCGCCAACCGGGCGGGAGACAGCGGCGGTCGGGACCACCGGCCGCGCCGGAGGTGGCGACCACCGCCACCGCTGCCCACCTGACGACAGACGGACAGCGGACAAGGGGCGGGGACACAGCCATGATGGGACCGGCGCACTCACTGTCGGGAGCAGCGGCCTGGCTGGGGGTGGGAGCGCTCGCCACCGCGAACGGCCACCCCATGCCGTGGCCGGTACTGGTCACCGGCGCGCTCATCTGCGCGGGCGCCGCCCTCGCGCCGGACCTCGACCACAAGTCGGCGACCATCTCCCGCGCCTTCGGGCCGGTCTCCCGGGGCCTCTGCGAGATCATCGACCGGCTCTCCGCCGCCGTCTACAAGGCCACCCGCGGCAAGGGCGACCCCCGGCGCAACGGCGGCCACCGCACCCTCACCCATACGTGGCTCTGGGCCGTGCTGATCGGCGCCGGTGCCTCCGCCACCGCCGTGCTCGGCGGCCGGTGGGCCGTCCTGGGACTGCTCTTCGTCCACATGGTCCTCGCCGTCGAGGGCCTGCTCTGGCGGCACGCACGGGTCTCCAGCGACGTCCTGGTCTGGCTGCTCGGCGCGGCCGGCGCCTGGATCCTCGCCGGAGTCCTGGACCAGCCGGGCAACGGCGCGGGCTGGCTCTTCACCGAACCCGGCCAGGAGTACCTGTGGCTGGGCCTGCCGATCATCCTCGGCGCCCTCGTCCACGACATCGGCGACGCCCTGACCGTCTCCGGCTGCCCGATCCTGTGGCCGATCCCCGTCGGCCGCCGCCGCTGGTATCCGGTCGGCCCGCCCAAGGCCATGCGGTTCAAGGCCGGGAGCTGGGTGGAGATCAAGGTGCTGATGCCCGCCTTCATGCTCCTCGGCGGGGTGGGCGGGGTCGCCGCCCTCAACATCGTCTGACCACGGGCCTACGCCTGCGGGCCCCCGGTTCCACCGGACCGGGGCCGCCCGTCTCACCCGCACCCGTCTCACCCGTGCCAAGAGCGCCAGAGCGCCGCGTACGCGCCGTCGGCCGCGACCAGCCGGTCGTGCGGGCCCAGTTCCGTGATCCGGCCGCCCTCCACCACGGCGATCAGGTCCGCGTCGTGCGCCGTGTGCAGCCGGTGCGCGATCGCCACCACCGTCCGGCCCTCCAGCACCCGCGCCAGCGAACGCTCCAGGTGCCGCGCCGCACGCGGGTCGAGCAGCGAGGTCGCCTCGTCCAGCACCAGCGTGTGCGGATCGGCCAGCACCAGCCGTGCCAGCGCCACCTGCTGCGCCTGCGCCGGGGTCAGCGCCGTCGCACCGGAGCCGACCTCGGTGTCCAGCCCGTCGGCCAGCGCCCGGCCCCAGCCCTCCGCGTCGACCGCCGCCAGCGCCGCCCACAACTCCTCGTCCCCGGCGCCGGTCCTGGCCAGCCGCAGGTTGTCCCGCAGCGAGCCGACGAAGACGTGGTGCTCCTGGTTGACCAGCGCCACGTGGGAGCGGACCTCCTCGGCGGGCATCCGCGCCAGCTCCGCCCCGCCGAGCGTGACCCGGCCCCGCCCCGGCCCGTAGATCCCGGCCAGCAGCCGGCCCAGGGTCGACTTGCCCGCGCCCGAAGGGCCCACCAGCGCCAGCCGGGTCCCCGGCTCCACCGCCAGCGTCACCTGCCGCAGCACGTCCACGCCCGGCCGGTAGCCGAAGTGGACGTCGTCGGCCCGCACCGCCCGGCCCTCGGGCCGCTCGGCCGCGTCGCCCGCCTCCGGCTCCACCTCGCGCACCCCCACCAGCCGGGCCAGCGAGACCTGCGCCACCTGCAACTCGTCGTACCAGCGCAGCACGATGCCGACCGGGTCGACGAGCATCTGCGAGATGAGCGCCGCCGTGGTGAGCTGGCCGACACCGATCCAGCCCTGGAGCACGTAGACGCCGCCGACGAGCAGCACCGACGCGAGCACCAGGACATGGGTGAGGGAGACCACCGGGAAGAGGACCGAGCGCAGCCACAGGGTGTAGCGCTCCCAGAGCGTCCACTCCAAGACCCGGCGGTCCGACAGTGTCACCCGCTCCGGGCCCAGCCGCAGCGACTCCACCGTGCGGCCCGCGTCGACCGTCTCGGTGAGCGCCGAGGCCACCGCCGCGTACCCGGCCGCCTCCGACCGGTACGCCGCCGGGGCGCGCCGGAAGTACCAGCGGCAGAGCGCCAGCAGCAGCGGGACCGCGATCAGCACCACCGGCGCCAGCGTCGGCGCCGTCACCGTCAGCCCGCCCAGCAGCAGCACGATCCACACCACGCCGATCGCCAACTGCGGCACCGCCTCGCGCAGCGCGTTGGCGAGCCGGTCGACGTCGGTGGTGATGCGGGAGAGCAGATCGCCGGTCCCGGCCCGCTCCAGCACGCCCGGCGGCAGCTCGACCGAGCGGATGAGGAAGTCCTCCCGCAGATCGGCGAGGACCTCCTCGCCCAGCATGGCGCCGTGCAGCCGCACCCGGTGGATGAAGAACGCCTGCACCATCAGGGCGCCGGCGAACAGCAGCATCGTGCGGACCAGCGGGACCTCCTCGGCCCCCGCCGAGACGTCCTCGACCAGCGAGCCCAGCAGGTACGGGCCCACCATGGAGGCGATCACCGCCACCGCGTTGACCGTCACCAGCGTCAGGAAGGCCCTGCGGTGCCGCCGGGCAAGGTCGGCCACGTACGCCCGGACCGTGTCCGGGCCCGCCACCGGCAGCTTCGTCGCCTCGGTCGGTGCCGCCGGGTCGTAGGCGGGGGGTGCCAGCCCGATCATGCCTTCTCCTCGATCTCGTCCCGTTCCCCGGCGCCCGGCGCTTCCGCGGCCCGGGTGTCCTGCTCCGCCTCGGTCTCCCGGGTCACCACCGCGCGGTACCGCGGCTCGCCGCGCAGCAGCTCCTGATGGGTGCCGACGGCCACCGCCGCACCCTCGTCGATCAGCACCACGCGTTCGGCTCCGTCCAGCAGCAGCGGCGACGAGGTCAGCACCACCGTGGTCCGCCCGGCCCGCGACGCCCGCAGCCGCTCGGCGATCTTCGCCTCGGTGTGCGCGTCCACCGCCGACGTCGGCTCGTCCAGCACCAGCACCCGCGGGTCGGCCACCAGCGAGCGGGCCAGCGCGAGCCGCTGGCGCTGGCCGCCCGAGAGCGACCGGCCCCGCTCCGTGATCCGGGCCCGCATCGGGTCGCCGTCCGGATCGACCGAGGCCTGGGCCAGCGCCTCCAGCACGTCACCGCAGTACGCCGCCGTCAGCGCCTCCTCGCCGCCCACCCGGCCCGAGCAGGGCACGTCGAGCAGTTCCGCGAGCGTTCCCGACAGCAGCACCGGGTCCTTGTCCTGCACCAGCACCGCCTGCCGGACCGCCGCCAGCGGCAGTTCGTCCAGGGCGGCGCCACCCAGCAGGGCCGAGGGCACCGGCGCGGCGTCCTCGTCCCGGGGCGCGTGCCCGCCGAGCCGCTCCGCCAGCCGGCCCGCCAGGTCCGGGTCTCCGCAGACCACCGCCGTGAAGACTCCGTCGGGGGCCAGCAGGCCCGTCGCGGGGTCGTACAGGTCGCCTCGCGGCACCGTGGCTGCGACCTCGGCGGGAGCCCCGTCAGCCCCGGCGTCCTCCCGCCGCAGTCCCAGCACTCGCGCCGCGCGCTGCGCCGAGGGCCGTGAGAAGGAGTAGGCCATCGCGATCTCCTCGAAGTGCCGCAGCGGATAGTTCAGCAGCATCACCGCGCTGTAGACCGTGACCAGTTCGCCCACCGTGATCCGCCCCAGCTGCGCCAGGTGCACGCCGTACCAGACCACCCCGACCAGCAGCAGCCCCGGCAGCAGCACCTGCACCGCCGAGATCAGCGCCCACATCCGGGCACTGCGCACGGCGGCCCGCCGGACCTCCTGCGAGGCGTTCCGGTAGCGGCCGAGGAAGAGCTGTTCACCGCCGATGCCGCGCAGCACCCGCAGACCGGCGACCGTGTCGGAGGCCAGCTCCGTGGCGCGCCCGGCCTTCTCCCGCTGGTGGTCGGCGCGCCGGGTGGCGGGCGGCAGCAGCGGCAGCACCGCGAGCGCCAGCACCGGTACGCCGACGGCGACGACCACGCCGAGCGCCGGCTGGTAGACGACCAGACCGGCGCAGACCGCCAGCACGGTCACGGCGGCCGCCGTGAAGCGGGAGAGCGCCTCCACGAACCAGCCGATCTTCTCCACGTCGCCGGTGGAGACGGCCACCACCTCTCCGGCGGCGACCCGCCGGGTCAGCGCGGCCCCCAGCGTCGCGGTGCGGCGTGCCAGCAACTGCTGGACCCGGGCGGCCGCCGTGATCCAGTTGGTGACGGAGGTGCGGTGGAGCATCATGTCGCCCGCGGCGACGCCGATCCCGAAGACCGCCAGCACCCCGCCGGCCACCGCCAGCCCGCCGCTCTCGCCCGCCACCACCGCCTCCACGGCGACGCCGACGCCGTACGGCAGGGCCGCGATGGAGAGAAAGTGCAGCAACCCCCAGACGAGGGACTTGAGCTGGCCGCCGAGCTGCATGCGCCCGAGCCAGATGAGGAAACGGGGCCCGGAGCGCGTGTCGGGCTCGCCCGGATCGGTGTACGGAAGGTCGCGAATCTGCATGACGTCCCAGGACTCGGTGGAGCAGGAGCAGAACTCGGTACAGCAGGAGCAAACCGTGACAGCCTTGCCTGCCCGGAGCGGAGCGGCAACCGAATAAACGGCTGCTCCGTACGGCTTTCGGCCGCAGGCCCCGCGCACGCGCCTGAGCACCTGCCACCAGGCCCCGGTCCGCGCCGGATCCTCCGGTGCGACCATGGAGCCCATGCGCCCGACCGCGATTCGCCCGACCGTGCTCCGTACCGTGCTCGCCACCGCCGCCGGAGCCCTCCTGCTCACCTCGTGCGGCTCCGGCGGCGTGGCCTTTGAGCCGACGGACGGCGCGCAACGGCCCGACGCCCGGGCGTCGTCGGCCGACCCGACCGTACTGCCGGGCATCTCCGGCCGCCTCCAGCAGCGGATACCGGACGACACCCGCCAGGTGGTCGCCGTCTACGGCGACGGCGCGGACCGCAGCACCGCCACCGTCGTCCTCTACACCAAGGACGGCGACGGCTGGAAGAAGCGTGCCGACTGGCCCGCCCACAACGGCAGGAAGGGGTGGACTCCGGACCACCACGAGAACGACAAGCGCAGCCCCGTCGGCGTCTTCACCCTCACCGACGCGGGCGGTGTCCTCGCCGACCCCGGCCCGGGCGGCCTGCCGTACACCCGCAGCGGCGCCTTCGCGGCGCCGCGCACCTGGGCGAAGTCGCACTGGCACGACTTCGACCTCGTCATCGCCATCGACTACAACCGGGTCAAGGGGACGCCGCCCAACGACCCGTCCCGGCCCGAGGGGCAGTCCAAGGGCGGCAGTATCTGGCTCCACCTCGACCACGGCAGCGGCACCTCCGGCTGCGTCAGCCTCTCGGAGCAGGGCATGCGCCACCTCCTGCGCACCCTCGAACCGGACCAGCACCCCGTGGTCGTGATGGGGGACAGGGCGTCCCTGCGCGCCTGAGCCGCCCAGGCGCTCACCCGGCGACGGGCCGCGAGGTGTCGGGAAAGCCGGTGCCGGGCCGCGCCGGGGACCGCGGGCAAGATTCCGATGCGGAGCTCGACCTGGATCTCCGGCATCGCACCTGGAGCACATCCGACTGGAAGGACCATGGCGCGGTGCTGCGCCGTATCCTTCCTCAACTCGCCACTGCTCTGGTCAGCGGTCATGTGCAGCCCCTCTTCGGCATGCGCGAGGTCGGATACTCGTTCTCGCGTGGTCTCTGGCAGCAATGGCCCACACACCAGAGCGCGGCGGTGTGGGAGTTCCTGCATGCCTGGTGGGCTCACACGCTGAGCCAACCGGCTCCTGTCGTCCCGGTGCACGAGGTTCTCGCACTGTGCACCGAGGCGTCCGCCACTCTTGGCCCGTGGCTCCACACCTGGGAGGCGCTCGATCACCGCGTTGCCGACCAGCACCTGGCCGCGGCGGCAGCCCGTTGGGAGTACGACCTCCTGGGCGACCGGCTTCCATGGGACTCGATGGACGACGCGGAAGCCCGGTGCGCCGAACTCGCGTCCTGGCTCGCCCGCCATGCCCCCGCCCGACTCCGCGGCCAGGACGTCCCCGAGGAACTGCTTCACCGCATACGACTGACAGGTCTCAACGGTCCAGCTCGCTGGGAGGACCCGCACTGGCCCGACTACCGCTACTGACCGGGCAGTCGACAGGCAGGCCGAGCCGCCCGCTGCCAGGCGCCGTCGTGTCGGTGGCTCAGCCTTCCCCCTCCGGCGGGGGAGCGACCTCGGTACGGCCGGGGCCGTCGACCAGGGCCGACAGCAGGCCGCCGAGTACGGACCGCTGCTCGGCGGTCAGTGGGGCCAGGATCTCCTCCACCGCGCCCCGGCGCGCGCTGCGCATGGCGCGCAGCGCCTCGCGGCCGCCCTCGGTCAGCTCGATCCGCACCACCCGGCGGCTCTCCGGGTCGGGCACCCGGCGCACCCGGTCCGCCTCCTCCAGCCCGTCGACCAGGCTGGTGACGGCGCGGGGGACCACTTCGAGGCGCTGGGCGAGATCGGCCATCCGCGGCGGCCGCTCGCAGACCGCGACCGTACGCAGCAGGCGGGCCTGGGCGGGAGTGATGCCGAGCGGCTCCAGCTGGCGCCGCTGGAGCCGGTGCAGCCGGCGGGTGAGGCGCAGCAACTGCTCGGCGAGAACGCCGTCGGGGTCGGGTGAATCCATGCGCGAACATTAACAGGACCTCGTCCATTGTGTACATAGGTAACAATGAGCTATGGTCTGCGTTGCCTTCTCGTCCGCGCACGCGGAAGACCTCGTTTCCGCGCCGGCTGCCGTCCCGGCGCCCCCGGGGCCACCGAACCCCGGCGTGCCGCGAGGGCGCCGACCGCCACGTCCCCTCGAAGGAGCCCATGCGTCCCGAACCGTCCCCCACCTGGGCACCACCGCCGAAGAAGCCGGACGACCCGGAGCAGCCGCGCCAGGTCCGCCGGATCGTCCGGCTCTTCCGCCCCTACCGCGGCCGCCTGGCGCTGGTCGGCCTGCTCGTCGCCGCCGCCTCGCTGGTCTCGGTCACCACACCGTTCCTGTTGCGCGAGATCCTCGACACGGCCATCCCCGAGCAGCGCACCGGCCTGCTGAGCCTGCTCGCGCTCGGCATGATCGCCGCCGCCGTCATGACGAGCGTCTTCGGCGTGCTCCAGACCCTGATCTCCACCACCGTGGGCCAGCGCGTCATGCACGACCTGCGCACCGCCGTCTACGCCCGGCTCCAGAGCATGTCGCTGGCCTTCTTCACCCGCACCCGCACCGGCGAGATCCAGTCCCGGATCTCCAACGACATCGGCGGGATGCAGGCCACCGTCACCTCGACGGCCACCTCCCTGGTCTCCAACCTCACCAGCGTCATCGCCACCGTCGTCGCGATGCTCGCCCTGGACTGGCGGCTGACCGCGGTCTCGCTGCTGCTGCTCCCGGTCTTCGTCTGGATCAGCCGCCGGGTCGGCCGCGAGCGCAAGCGCATCGCCACCGACCGGCAGAGGCAGATGGCCGCCATGGCGGCCACCGTCACCGAATCCCTCTCGGTCAGCGGCATCCTGCTGGGCCGCACCATGGGCCGAGGCGACTCCCTGACCCGCACCTTCCGCGACGAGTCCGACCGCCTGGTCGACCTGGAGGTCCGCTCCAGCATGGCGGGCCGCTGGCGGATGTCGGTCATCAGCATCGTGATGGCCGCGATGCCCGCCCTCATCTACTGGGCCGCCGGACTCTCCCAGCACGTCCAGGGCCCCGCGATCTCCATCGGCACCCTGGTCGCCTTCGTCTCCCTCCAGCAAGGCCTCTTCCGCCCCACGGTCAGCCTGCTCACCACCGGCGTCCAGGTGCAGACCTCCCTCGCCCTCTTCCAGCGGATCTTCGAGTATCTCGACCTGGAGGTCGACATCACCGAACCCGAGCACCCGGTGCGGCTGGAGAAGGTGCGCGGCGAGCTCCGCTTCGAGCACGTCGAGTTCCGGTACGCGGGACAGGAGCGCCCGGTGCTCTCCGGCATCGACATCGACGTTCCGGCGGGCACCTCGCTGGCCGTCGTCGGCGAGACCGGCTCCGGCAAGAGCACCCTCAGCCACCTCGTGCCCCGGCTCTACGACGTCACCGGCGGCCGCGTCACCCTCGACGGCGTCGACGTACGCGACCTGGACTTCGCCACGCTCGCCCGCGCGATCGGAGTGGTCTCCCAGGAGACGTACCTCTTCCACGCCTCCGTCGCCGACAACCTCCGCTTCGCCAAGCCCGACGCCACCGACGCGGAGCTGGTCGAAGCCGCCCGGGCCGCCCAGATCCACGACCACGTCGCGGCCCTGCCCGAGGGGTACGACACGGTCGTCGGCGAGCGCGGACACCGCTTCTCCGGTGGCGAGAAACAGCGGCTCGCCATCGCCCGCACCATCCTGCGCGACCCACCCGTCCTCGTCCTGGACGAGGCCACCAGCGCCCTGGACACGCGGACCGAGCAGGCCGTCCAGGAGGCGATCGACGCCCTCTCCGCCAACCGCACCACCCTGACCATCGCCCACCGGCTCTCCACGGTCCGCGACGCGGACCAGATCGTCGTCCTCGACCACGGCCGCACCGCCGAACGCGGCACCCACGAAACCCTCCTAGCCCAGGAGGGCCTCTACACGGCGCTCGTCCGCAAGGACGCCCGTCCCACCACCGCCACCCACGGCGGCATGCCCGAATTGAGCACCTCGGCGGGATAGCGCTCGCCCCCTGCCGCCCGCTCCCGCCACCGGAGCCTCATCCGGCGGGGCCGGACCACCCCACCCTGCTCGCCACCGGGCCCCTAGCCGCGCCGCCGACCCCGCTTCTCACCGGCGAGGAGCGCAGCCCCGACCGGGGCTCCCTCGCGATCCCCCGGAGGCCGCCGGTTCACCCATGTCTACGCGCTGGCCGACCAGGCTCTCGGCCTCGGCGTCGGTGCCACCTGGAAGGCGGCGAAGGGCGCCCGCTCGCCCTCTTCGGCGCGGCCGACCGCAGCCCCGAGGGACACTCCTCCCCCGCCACGTGTCTCCCTCCCCCCTCGCCACCGCCCACGAGGTCCCGCACCCACGGCCCGTACGACCCCTACGCCCGCCGGGGCCTGCCGCTCACCCCCTCGGCGGTCCGGGCGAGCAGGCGTTACCGCCGCTCGATCGGTCACAGTCCGCCTCGGCGACACCCGCTTCATCAAGGCCCGCGCCGAACTCAGCTCCCACACCGAGAAGTTGACGGCGACCCCCGCTCTGGCTCCGCCAACGGCAGGGGACGACCGCCGAGGCGTACCCCGCCGGGCCCCGCCCGTTCAGGCCGCGACCGGCTCCCGCGCCAGCAGCTCCCGTATCTCGCGCACCGCTGCCCGCCCCGCCCGGTTGGCGCCGATGGTGCTGGCCGAAGGGCCGTAGCCGACCAGGTGGACCCGGGGATCGCGGGCCACTCGCGTCCCCTCGACCCGGATGCCGCCGCCGGGCTCGCGCAGCCTCAGCGGCGCCAAGTGGTCCACCGCCGCACGGAACCCGGTCGCCCACAGCACCACGTCGGCCGTGAAGACCGAACCGTCCTCCCACACGGCGCCCTCGGCGGTGAGCCGCTCGAACATCGGGCGCCGCGCCAGCGTCCCGTCCGCCACACCCCGCCGGACCGCCTCGTTCATCGGCAGGCCCGTCACCGACACGACACTGCGCGGCGGCAGCCCCTGCCGTACCCGCTCGTCGACCCGCGCCACCGCCTGCCGCCCCTGGTCCTCGTCGAACGGCCCCTCGTGGAACTCCGGCGGCCGCCGCGTCGCCCAGGCGGTGGCCGCCGCGACCGGGGCGATCTCCAGCAGGTGCTGCACCGCCGACGTGCCGCCGCCCACCACCAGCACCCGCTGCCCGGCGAACGCGTCCGGTCCCGGATAGCCGGCGGTGTGCAGCTGCCGCCCCCGGAACTCCTCCTGACCCCGGTACCTCGGCCAGAACGGCCGGTCCCAGGTCCCCGTCGCGCTGATCAGCGCCCGCGCCGCCCACACCCCGTCCGAGGTCTCCACCCGCAGCCGCCCGCCCCCGCCCTCCCGCACGGCCCGCACGTCCACCGGACGGTGAACCCGCAGCCCGAACCTCTCCTCGTACTCCCGGAAGTACGCGCCGATCACCTCGGAGGAGGGCCGCGACGCGTCCGCGCCCGTCAGCTCCATGCCGGGCAGCGCGTGCATGCCGTGCACCCGTCCGTAGGTCAGCGTCGGCCAGCGGAACTGCCAGGCCCCGCCCGGGCGCGGCGCGTGATCGAGGACCACGAACTCCTCGCCGGGCTCCAGCCCGGACCTGCGCAGGTGGTAGGCGGCCGACAACCCCGCCTGGCCGGCGCCGACCACGAGCACGTCGACGGGGCGGGGGGCCTCGGTGTGCGGTGTCCCGTTCTGCTTCACGTTCCTGCCAACGGGCCGGGGCGCCGGGTTCTTCCCGACGCCCCGGCCCGTCCCGGCCCCGGTCAGCGACCGCCCGCCACCAGCAGCGGAGCCCCGCCCACGCCGGCCTTCCCGGGCCGGTCGAGCAGGCCCCGGGCGGCCAGCTCGGGCATCACGCCCTCCCCGAACCAGTACGCCTCCTCCAGGTGCGGGTAGCCCGAGAGGATGAAGTGGTCGACGCCGAGCGCGTGGTACTCCTCGATCCGGTCGGCGACCTCCGCGTGGCTGCCCACCAGCGCCGTCCCCGCGCCGCCGCGCACCAGCCCGACCCCGGCCCACAGGTTCGGGGAGATCTCCAGCTGGTCGCGGGAGCCGCCGTGCAGCGCCAGCATCCGCTGCTGCCCCACGGACTCGCTGCGCCCGAGCGCCTCCTGCGCGGCGGCCACGGTGTCGGCGTCCAGCTCGTCGAGGAGGGCGCGCGCGGTCCGCCACGCCTCCGCCGACGAGTCCCGCGAGATCGAGTGCAGCCGGATGCCGAACCGCACCGTCCGCCCCTCCCGCTCGGCCAGCCCCCGGATCCAGTCGATCTTCTCCCTCACCTGAGCCGGCGGCTCGCCCCAGGTCAGGTACACGTCGGCGTGCCGGGCCGCGACCGGGCCCGCCGCGGGCGAGGAGCCGCCGAAGAACACCTCGGGCAGCGGGTCCGGCGGCAGCGCCGTCAGCCCGCCCTCCACCTGGTAGTGCCGGCCGTCGAAGTCGTACGGCTTGCCGGTCCAGGCGCCCCGGACCACGGAGAGGAACTCGTCGGTCCGCGCGTACCGCTCGTCGTGGCCGAGATGGTCGCCGAACCGCCGCTGCTCGGTGCCGTCGCCGCCGGTCACCACGTTGAGCAGCAGCCGCCCCCGGGTGACGCGCTGGTAGGTGGCGGCCATCTGCGCGGCCAGCACGGGGGAGATGACCCCGGGCCGGAAGGCGACGAGGAACTTCAGCCGCTCGGTGTGCTGGGCGAGCGCCGCCGTCGTCAGCCAGGCGTCCTCGCACCAGGTGCCGGTGGGCGTCAGCACCGCCTCGAACCCCAGGTGTTCGGCGGCCTTGGCGATCTGCGCCAGGTAGTCGATGTCGGGCGGCCGCACCCCGCTGACCGGCGTGACCCGGGAGCGGGAGACCCCGCCGTCGGTGTAGGCGTGGCGGTCGACGAGCGTACGGCCGTCGCCGCCGGTCGGCAGGAACCAGTGCAGGCGGACAGTCATCAGGAACCCTCCTGGTAGTCGCGGCCCTCGGTGGTGGAGGGCGGCAGACCCTTGTTGAAGCGGGTGTCGACGTAGTCGGCGAAGTCGAAGCGGCGCGGGACGAGCTTCAGCTCGGCGAAGGTGTCGGCGATCTCCTGCTCGGAGGCGATCGCCTCCTTGTCGACGGCCACACTGATCCGCGTCCCGTGAGTCCGCTTCACCGCCGCCAGCGCCACCTCGTACGGCAGCCCGGTGTCCTTCGCCCAGACCTTCGCCCACTCCTCCGGGTGCTCATACACCCAGTTCTCCGCGCGCCGCAGCCGCTTCAGGTAGTCACCGATGGCGGCCGACTTCTCCTTGTCGGCGAGCGCGCTCGGCGCGGCCACCTGGAAGTTCAGCCCGTTCACCACCCCGCGCCCGTCGGTGAGTACCCGCCCCTGCTTCGCGGTGAGCACCTGCGAGGTGTACGGGTCCCAGACCGCCCACGCGTCGACCTTGCCGCCGGTGAACGCGGCCAGCGCGTCGGCCGGCTGGAGGTACGTCACCTTGATGTCGCTCAGCTTCAGCCCGGCCTTCCGCAGCGACGCCACCAGTTGGTAGTGGGCGGAGGAGCCCTGCGCCACCGCCACCGAACGGCCCTTCAGCTCCTCGGTCCGCTTCAGCTTCGAGTCGTTGGGGACGAGGATGGCCTCCCCGGCGGTGTCGCCGTGGGTGGCCGCGACCACGGTCACCTTCGAGTCGGCCCCCGCGGCGAAGACCGGCGGGGTGTTGCCGACCGAACCGATGTCGACGGCCTTGGCGTTGACCGCCTCCAGCAGTGGCGGGCCGGAGGTGAAGGTCGACCACGTGATGCGGTAGTCGAGGTCGTCGAGCTCCCCGGCGGCACGCAGGACCGCCTCCGCACCGCCCTTCTGGTCACCGACGTCGAGGACCACGGAGCCCTTCCCGTCGGTCCCACCGCCCGGACCCCCGGCGGACGACGCGGCGGGGGAGCCGCCGGAGCAGGCGGAGACCAGCAGGGAGAGGGGGATCAGCAGGAGCAGGGCGAGGGGGAGTGGTCGGCGTTTCATGGGGTTCCGTTCGGTGAGGGGAGGACGGGTCGGCGGCGGCGCGCCGGGTACCGAGGGGCGTGCGTACGGCCGGGGTCAGGCGGCGGCCGCCGCGGTGTCCACGCCCAGCAGCTCCAGCAGCCCGGCACGGAGTTCGGCGAAGCGCGGGTCGGTCAGGCTGCGCGGGCGGGCCAGCGGGATGTCGACCTCGTGCGCGATGGCACCGCCGTCCATCACCAGGACCCGGTCCGCCAGCAGCACGGCCTCCTCGACGTCGTGGGTGACCAGCAGCACCGCGCAGCCGTGCCGCTGCCAGACCTCGCCGACCAGGTGCTGGGCCTTGATCCGCGTGAGCGCGTCGAGCGCCCCGAACGGCTCGTCGAGCAGGAGCAGATCGGGCTCCCGGACCAGCGCGCGGGCGAGCGAGGCACGCTGCGCCTCGCCACCCGAGAGGGTCTTGGGCCAGGCCCCGGCCCGGTCGCCGAGTCCGACCTCGTCCAGGGCGCGTTCGGCCCGGGCCCGGTCGGCGGCACCGTCGAGGCCCAGCAGGACATTGCGCCAGACCCGCTTCCACGGCATCAGCCGGGGCGACTGGAAGGCCACCGCCTTGCGGCGCGGGACCAGGGCGGTGCCGCTGATGTCCCGGTCGAGCCCGGCCAGGATGCGCAGCAGTGTGGACTTCCCGCAGCCGCTGCGGCCCAGCAGGGCCACGAACTCGCCCGGCGCGATCCGCAGGTCCAGGCCGTCCAGGACGCGCCTGCCGTCGAAGGCCCGGCTCAGGCCCTGCACCCGTACGGTCGCAGGGAGTTCGCCGTCCGTGCCGTCGGCGGCCGGGTCGGGCTCGGAGGGGTTCACCGTCCGGTGAAGGTCGGTCGCCATTGCAGCAGCAGCCTTTCGAGAGTGCGGACGGCGAAGTCGGCCAGCAGGCCGAGGAAGGCGTAGACGATGAGGCAGACCACGATGACGTCGGTCCGCAGGAAGTCCCGGGCCTGCACCATCAGGTAGCCGATGCCCGCGTCCGCGTTGACCTGCTCGGCGAAGACCAGCGCGAGCCAGGCGATACCGAGGGAGTAGCGCAGCCCCGTCATCGCTCCGGGGAGCGCCCCCGGCAGGACGACGTGGCGCACCAGTCCCCACCGGGAGAGCCCGAGGGACTCGCCCGCCTCGATGAGCTGGGAGTCCACACCACGGATGCCGGCGTAGACGTTGAGGTAGAGCGGGAACGTGACGCCCATCGTGATGATGGCGACCTTCGGCGCCTCGCCGATGCCGAACCAGATGATGAAGAGCGGGATCAGCCCCACGAACGGCACGGTCCGCAACATCTGGACGCTGGCGTCCACGAGGTCCTCGCCGGCCCGGAAGAGCCCCGAGAGCAGCGCCAGCCCGACCCCCACGACGAGCCCCAACAGCAGCCCCGCCGCGACCCGTTGGAGGGAGACGGCCATGGCGGACGGCAGCGACCCGTCCGCGACGAGGTCGACGGCCACCCGGGCGATGGTGCCCGGAGCCGCGAGGATGTCGGGCGGCAGAGCACCCGTGCTGCTGAGGATCTGCCAGAGCGCCAGCAGTAGGAGCGGCCCGGAGGTCCGCCGTGCCCATCGGGGCACCCGACTGCGCCGCCCGGCGGCCGCGGCCAGCGGCACCAGCTCGGGTTCCTTCCGGAGCGCGGTGGACGTGGACCCGGACGAGGACGGTGATGGTGAAACAGGGGATATGTCGGGCGGTGCGTGGTCGATACTCATGAAGGCTCCACGGCGGGGGAGGGCGAGCAGGGCGCGGGCAGGCAGGGCGCGGGCAGGTGGGGAGTGAGCCGGAACTGCGTGACCGGCCGAACGCGTACCGGGGACGGGTCCGTGCGGTACGGCGGCGGGTCAGGCGATGCGGGACACGCGGGACGGTGGCGTTCCGCTCAGCGGATCACGCCTCGCGCGCGGTGAAGGTGGGGAGGAAGGGCGTCAGCAGCCGCGACGACACGCGGCGGAAGCCACCCGCAGCAGGTCGATGTGACCGCGCGTGGTGAGCAGAACTGATCGCAACATGCCGCTGAACGTAGCGAGATGGTCCACGGACGGTCAATGGTGTCTCGGTAGGTGGACGCGGCGTATCAGAATCGTCGGAGGCCTGCCGGACGAGGGCCTGCCTCTCCTCGTTTCCGCTCCACACCGCACCCGGGTGTTCCCCCCGCCCTTGCCCCGGCTCTCCCGGGCGGGTCGCCCCGGACGCCTCTCGCTCCATGCCCGAGAATGGGGCCATGCCTGACGCCTTCGAAACCCGTGTCCTGCACCTGACGACCGGCTCCAGCGAGACGGTCCGCGACCTCACCGCCGACTGCTCGAGCTTCCTCGGCGACGTGGCGGCGGGCCGCGACGGCCTCCTCAACGTCTTCGTCCCCCACGCCACCGCCGGCATCGCCGTCCTGGAGACCGGCGCGGGCAGCGACGACGACCTCCTCGCCATCCTGGGGACCCTCCTCCCCGCCGACCACCCCTGGCACCACCGCCACGGCGCCCCCGGCCACGGCCGCGACCACGTCCTCCCGGCCCTCGTCCCACCCCACGCCACCCTCCCCGTGGTCAACGGAAGCCTGGAACTGGGGACTTGGCAGTCGGTGTGCTTGGTGGACACGAACGTGGACAACCCGGAGCGGAAGGTACGGCTGAGCTTCCTGGGCTGACCAAGACCGTTCAGCTGGGGCGTGCCGCCGATTCTCCGTACCATCGCGTGCTCGCCGGCGTGTATTAAGTCGAGCAGAGCGAGCAGGGCCTCGGCCACATGCCCGTCCATGAGCGTTCCGACCGTGGTGATACGCCGACGGGGCTCCGGTGTGAGGTGTGGATGGGCGAGCCGCTTGGCGGCCGGTCTCGTCTGTGCTCCAGCAGATTTTCAGGGCCGCCAGCCGGACGACCAGGAACTCACGGCGGAAGCGGGGCCGGGGCGTGGACCGCGGCCCTCAGCCGCCCATGGGCCGCGGCCCGTTACCGGCCAGGGACCGCGGCCCCACATGATGCTCAGTTCTCGGGCGGCGGCGCCGTGCTCTTGCGTACGACCAGGCTCGTGGCCAGCTCCAGCCGGGTGGACACCGGGTCCTGGGCCCGTAGCCGCATCAGCATCTGCGCGGCCTCCTCCGCCATCTGGCGCAGCGGCTGGTGGACCGTGGTCAGTGCCGGGCTGGCCCAGCGGGCGATGGACACGTCGTCGTAGCCGACCACCGAGAGGTCGTGGGGGACGCGCAGGCCGTGCACCCGGGCGGCTTCCAGTACACCGAGTGCCTGGAGGTCGCTGCCCGCGAAGATCGCGGTGGGCGGCTGGGGCCGGGACAGCATTTCGGCGGCGCGCTCGTATCCGCCCTCCACGTGGAAGTCGCCGAACAGGATGAGTCCGGGGTCCACCTTCAGCCCCGCCATGGTCATCGCCGACCGGTAGCCGTCGAGCCGAGCGCGGGAGCAGAGCATGTCCTCGGGGCCGGTGATGACCCCGATGCGCCGGTGCCCGCACTCGATGAGATGGCGGGTGGCGGCCAGCCCGCCATTCCAGTTGGCCGAGCCGACCGAGGGCACGTCGGGGTCGGGGTCGCCCGCCGGATCGATGATGACGAACGGGATCGAACGCGCCCTGAGCTGCTGTTTCACCTCGCTGGGCAGGGCGGAGAAGACCAGGACGACACCGAGCGGCCGCCGCTGGAGCATCGCCTCCATCCAGTCGGGGCTGGGCGAGTGGCGGGTTCCGCTCTCGGTGAGGACGACCCCGGCGCCGTGGGCCTTGGCGACGTTCTCCACCCCCCGGATCAGCTCCATCGCCCAGATGCTCTCCAGCTCGTGGAACACGATCTCGATGAGCGGCGCCTCGCGGGCCGACCGTGTGGTGCGCCGGTACGCATGGGCCTCCAGCAGGCGCTCCACCTTGTCCCTCGTGGGAGACGCCACGTCCTGCCGTCCGTTGAGGACCTTCGAAACTGTCGAAACGGAGACGCCGGCCCGCTGGGCCACCTGCGCCAGGGTGATGCGGCCCATCTTCTCGTCATCGCGCATGGCCAGGAGCATAAAGCACAAGACAACTGCCACCTAGGCGTAACGCTTTGATAACGCGGTGACCGAGGGTTGACCCCCTCAGATGAGGAGTTCTAGCGTCCCGACCCAGGAAGTTTCGGTAACCGTGCCGAAAAAGTTTCGAAAGGTGAGTCGATGAGGCAACGCGCACGGTTCTCGCGGACCGTTGTCGTCGGTGGTGCCGCGCTGGCCCTGGTGCTGGCCCTGTCCGGGTGCGGAGGAGATTCCGACGCGGCCGCCGACGACACCATCCACGTCCTGGTCTACGGGGACGCGGCGAACAAGGTGGAGAAGGAGCTCGTCGCCACCTTCAACAAGACGTCGAAGGTGAAGGCCGTCCTGGACACGATCCCGGGCGCCGACTACCAGGCCAAGCTGCAGACGATCATCAGCAGCAAGCAGGCGCCGGACGTCTTCTTCAACTGGGGCGGCGGCAGTATCAAGCCGTTCGTCGACGCCGACCTCCTGCTCCCGATGGACCCCTTCATCGCCAAGGACCCCGACCTCAAGGAGAAGTTCCTGCCGTCCGTGTTCAACAGCGCGGTGGTCGACGGCACGTCCTACGGGATCCCCATGCGCGGTACGCAGCCCGTGCTGCTGTTCCACAACGGCAAGGCCCTCGAGAAGGCGGGTGTCGAACCCCCGAAGACCTGGGACGACCTGCTGGCGGCGGTCAAGGCCCTGAAGGCCGACGGCGTCACCCCGATCGCGCTGGGTGGCGGCGACCGGTGGCCGACACTGATGTGGTTCGAGTACCTGTACGACCGCATCGCCGGCCCGGAGTTCTTCCAGAAGGCCCTGGAAGGCGACCGGGACGCCTGGGCGAGCCCGGACAGCCGGAAGGCACTGAGCAAGATCAGGGAACTGGTGGACGCCGGGGCCTTCGGCACCAACTACGACTCGGTGAAGTTCACCGACCAGGGTTCCGCCACGCTCCTGGCGACCGGCAAGGCCGGCTTCGAGCTGATGGGCTCGTGGGAGTACTCGACGCAGCAGGACGCGCATCCCGAGTTCGCCAAGAGCGACCTCGGATACAGCGCCTTCCCCGCCGTCGAAGGCGGCAAGGGCGACCAGGCGAACCTCGTCGGCAACACCAACAACTTCTACTCCGTGCTGAAGAAGACGAAGCACCCGCAGGCCGTCGCCGAGTTCCTGAAGCTCATGTACTCGGACCAGTTCGTCAAGGCGCAGCTCGGCATCGGCAACCTGCCGACCACGACGAACACCGAAGGCTTCCTGGACACCGCCGCCAGCCCCGAGTTCGCGAAATTCCAGTACGACATGGTCAAGGAGGCCCCGGCGTTCCAGCTCTCCTGGGACCAGGCGTACCCCCAGTCGGCGGCCACCTCGATGTACCAGGCCCTCCAGCAGTTCTTCAACGGCTCGATGGACGAGGACGCCTTCATCGAGGCCATGCAGGCGCTGCCGACCCCGTGAGCCCACTGAAATCCGGACTCGGAACACATGACATGACCCGAACCGCAGCACCCTCCGCGGCCGGCGAGACGGGCATGGGGGCCGGCTCGTCCGGCATCGGAGCGGGCCGCCCGGGATTCCTCTGGGCGGTCCCCGCCGCTGTCTTCTTCGGCCTCTTCGCCATCGTCCCGCTCATCATGGTCGCCGTACTCTCCTTCGCCAGCTGGGACGGTCTGAGCGGCCCGGAATTCGCCGGCCTCGACAACTGGAGGAAGCTCCTCGACGACCCCGTCATGATCAAGAGCCTCTGGCTGAGCGTCCTGCTCACCGTGCTCGGGGTCGCCGTCCAGACCCCGCTGAGCATCCTGCTCGGGGTCTGGGCGGCGGGGCACCAGCGCAACCGGGCCGTCCTGTCCGCCATCTACTTCGTCCCGATGCTGCTGTCCATCGCGGCCGTGTCCGTGCTGTGGCGCGCCGTCCTCGACCCCAACCTCGGTGTCCCGGCGCAGGTCGCATGGCTGTTCGGCGACGGCAACCTGTTCGGGACGCAGGCCACGGCGATCGGCGTCCTGGTCTTCGTCAGCACCTGGCAGTTCACCCCACTGCACACGCTGATCTACCAGGGCGCGGCGCGCGCGGTGCCGCCGGTCCTCTACCAGGCGGCGCAGATCGACGGCGCGGGCACGGTGCGGCAGTTCTTCCACATCACGCTGCCGCAGCTGCGCAACTCGATCATCACCTCCATGATCCTGATGGTGGTCGGCGGACTCACGACCTTCGACACCGTGCTCATCCTGACCCAGGGCGGACCGGGGAGCGACACCACCATCAGCGCGTACTACATGTACCAGAAGGCGTTCAAGAGCTTCGACTACGGAGCGGCCTCCACCATCGCCCTCCTCCTGGTCCTCGTCTCCACGGTCATCTCGCTGATCATGGTGCGGCTCTCGGGCTACGACAAGATGCGCAGCACCATGGAGGGACTGTGAGGAAGAGCCGTCCCAACTACCTCGCCGGTTTCGGCTCGATGGTCTGGCTCCTCGTGGTGGGGCTGCCGCTGTACGTGATGCTCGTCGCCACGTTCCAGTCGCGCCCCGACTACGCGGCCAACGGCCCGCTGGCCTTCCCCCAGCGCTTCACGTTCGACAACTACGTCAACGACCTCAACAGCGGCTTCGCGCAGTACTTCCTCAACACCGTCATCGTCACCGTGTGCGTGGTGGGCATCGTCGTCCTTCTCGTCCCGCCGCTGGCGTACACCATCGTCAGGAGCCGGGGCCGCGCCACCACCACGGTCTTCCGGCTGTTCCTCCTGGGCCTGGCGATCCCCTCGCAGGCGGTCATCGTCCCGATGTTCTTCGTCATCAGCGAGGCCGGTCTCTACGACAGCCTCATCGGTGTCATCCTGCCGACGGCGGCCTTCGCCATGCCGGTGTGCGCCCTGATCCTGACGGGGGTGATGCGTGACATCACCCCCGATCTGTACGAGGCGATGACGATGGACGGTGCCTCGCCCCGGCGGGTCTTCTTCCAGCTGGTGCTGCCGCTCTCCAAGAGCGGGGTCTCGACGATCGTCGTCTTCTCCGCGCTCCAGGCGTGGAACGGCTTCCTCTTCCCCCTCGTTCTGACGCAGTCGGCGGAGACCAAGGTGATCACCATGGGGCTCTACGAGTTCCAGACGGAACACGGAGTCGACACCCCCGGCCTGCTCGCCGCAGTCGTCCTGTCCATGCTCCCCATCCTGATCGTCTACCTGTTCGCACGTCGGGCCCTGGTCCAGGGTCTGATGGGGGTAGGAGGAAAGTGACCGCCAACATCGACAACGCCGGCGTGCAGACACCCGCCGAGGCCGCCGACTCCCGGGCGCCGGTGTCCGGCACCACGGAACACCGCACCGGACCCTGGCGCGACGCCACTCTCGCTCCCGAGGCCAGGGCCGACGCCCTGATCGCCGCCATGACCCTCCAGGAGAAGATCTCCCAGCTCTTCGGCGTCTGGGTGGGCGCGTCCGACGAGGGCGCCGAGGTCGCGCCGTTCCAGCACGACATGGAGGAGGCCGTCGCCCTCGACGACCTTCTTCCGCACGGCCTCGGCCAGCTGACCCGCCCGTTCGGAACGGCCCCGGTCGACCCGGCCTTGGGGGCCCTCTCGCTGGCGCGCACCCAGGAGCGAATCGCCGGGGCGAATCGCTTCGGCATACCGGCGCTCGCCCATGAGGAATGCCTTGCGGGCTTCGCCACCTGGGGCGCGACCGCCTACCCGGTGCCGCTGTCCTGGGGCGCCACCTTCCACCCGGAGCTGGTCCGTGAGATGGCCGCCGCGATCGGCCGCGACATGCGTTCCGTCGGAGTGCACCAGGGGCTCGCCCCTGTCCTCGACGTCGTCCGCGACGCACGCTGGGGCCGCGTCGAGGAGACGATCGGTGAGGACCCGTACCTGGTGGGTACCGTCGCCACCGCCTACGTGCGGGGGCTGGAGTCGGCCGGGGTCGTCGCCACGCTCAAGCACTTCGCCGGGTACTCCGCCTCACGCGCGGGCCGCAATCTCGCCCCCGTCGGCATGGGCACGCGGGAGCGGGCCGACATCATCCTGACCCCGTTCGAGATGGCCGTACGGGAAAGCGGCGTACGGTCCGTCATGCACGCCTACACCGACACCGACGGAATCCCCTCCGCGGCCGACGGGCTGCTGCTGACCGGCCTGCTCCGTGACACCTGGGGCTTCGACGGGACCGTTGTCGCGGATTACTTCGGCATCGCGTTCCTGAAGACGCTGCACGGCGTGGCGGGGACCTACGGGGAAGCGGCCGGTGCCGCACTCGGCGCGGGCGTGGACGTGGAACTGCCGACCGTCAAGACGTTCGGCAGCCCGTTGACCGACGCGATCGCCGAGGGCCTCGTACCTGAGGCGCTGGTGGATCGGGCGGTACGCCGAGTGCTGGTCCAGAAAGCTCAGTTGGGGCTGCTGGACGCGGAGTGGAGGCCGGTGCCGCCGGTACTCGTCGGAGCCGCGGGTGCGGACGGCTCCGCGGGCGAGGCCTCCGAGGCGCTGCGCGGGACCGTCCGTCTCGACACCGACGAGAACCGCGCGCTCGCCCGCCGCGTCGCCGAACAGGCCGTGGTACTCCTGCGCAACGACGGCACCCTGCCCCTGGCGGCGGACGCGGCCGCCGGAGCCCCGGCCCGCATCGCGCTCATCGGGCCCAACGCCGACACCCCGACGGCCGTCCTCGGCTGCTACGCCTTTCCCGTCCACGTCGGGGGCCGGCACCCCGGGACCCCGCTCGGCGTCGAGCTGCCCACCCTGCGCGAGGCATGTGCGGCGGAGTTCCCGCACAGCGAGATCGTCACCGCGCAGGGTGCGGACATCGACGGCCCGGCCACCGGCGGGTTCGGTGAGGCCGTCGATTTGGCCAGGGGCGCCGACCTCGTGATCGTCGCACTCGGCGACCGGGCCGGTCTCTTCGGGCGTGGCACGAGCGGGGAGGGCTGCGACGCGGAGAACCTGGCACTCCCCGGTGTCCAGCAGCAGCTGCTCGACACCCTCCTCGACACGGGCACCCCCGTCGTCGTCACCCTGCTCGCCGGACGCCCCTACGCCCTCGGGCGTGGGGCGGATGAGGCAGCCGCGGTGGTGCAGTCGTTCTTCCCCGGCGAGGAAGGAACCAAGGCCATCGCCTCGGTGCTCAGCGGCCGCACCGAACCGTCCGGCCGGCTGCCCGTCAGCGTGCCGCGCCACCCGGGCTCCCAGCCCTCCACCTACCTGGCGGCGCGGCTGGGCCACTCCAGCGATGTGTCCAGTGTCGATCCGACCCCGGCGTTCGGGTTCGGCCACGGTCTGACGTACACCACCTTCGAGTGGGGCGACCTCGTCGTGGAGAACGGACGGGCATCGACGGAAGGGGAGTTCACGCTTTCCTGCACCGTCCGCAACACCGGTGCGCGGGAGGGGACCGAAGTGGTCCAGGTATATCTGCACGACCCGGTCGCCTCCGTGGTCCAGCCGGTGCAGCGCCTCATCGGATACGTACGCCTCGACCTGGATCCCGGACGGGCGGCCAGGGTGCGGGTGGCGGCCCCGGCGGAGCTCGCGTCCTTCACGGGCCGCGACGGCCACAGGATCGTCGAGCCGGGCGATCTCGAACTGCGGCTGAGCGCGTCGAGCACCGACACGCGCCTCACGGCCCGGGTCACGCTGACCGGGCCGGTACGAACGGTCGACCACACCCGTCGGCTGCACATGGGCGTCGCGACGGAGATCCTCACGGACGCGCCGTAGTCCGGCGCACACCGACGAAAAGGACCCTCGCGGGTGGGACGTCCACCCGCGAAGGTCCTTTCGTCCGCCTTCCGGCCGAACGCTTCGGTCAGGCCCGCTACGGTCGGGCTGCCTCGGCGGAGGCCGGCGGACACGAAGGGGGGGAGCCCCAGCGCCGGGTGCGGCTGAGCTTCCCGGGCTGACCAGGATCATTCCCAAGATGAGCGGCTACGGCTCGAAGGGGGCCAAGGAGCACGTGGAGAGCCTGTTGTCACCCGGCGGCGTCTACGTCCACCTCGGCCAAGGGCCGCGGGCGGTCAGCCGGACGCGCCCTGGCCGTCGCCGGACGTGCCGGTGCCGTCCGGCGCCGGCACGGGCGAGGTTGCCGAGGCCTGCGCCCGGGCGGCGGACTCCAGCATGGCGCCGACCGTCTCCGGGCTCAGCGCGGCCAGGTCGTCGAAGAGGCCGCTCGACCGCATGGCGATGACACCGACCAGGCAGGAGACCAGGACTTCGGCGCGCGCGCCCGGATCGTCGGCGCCCTCCGCCGCCAGCCGGGCAGCGAGCGGAGCCACCAGTCGGGCCCGCATCTCCTCGGCCGCGGCGGCACGTACCTCGGGGGCGTTGCCCTGCGAGAGCAGCGCCTGTACCAGGGGCCCAGGCGCTCCTCGCTGGTCGGCACGCCCGAGCGCGTACGCGGTGAACGCCGCCAGCTCGGCGGGTTCCGGGGAGGCCGCCACCTCGCGGCTCTCCTCGGCCACGGCCGACCGGTAGAGGGCGGCTTTGCTGCCGAAGTACCGCGCGACCAGGGAGCCGTCGGCTCCGGCGCGCTCGCCGATGTCCCGGAGCGTCACCGCGTCGTAGCCGTGGCGGCCGAACAGCTCGCGGGCGGCTTCCAGCAGCGCGGCCCGGGTGGCGTCCGCGTCGCGCTTCCTGCCTCGCGCGTGTCCCGCGGGCGAGCCCATGGCTGGTCCTTTCCGGCCCGGATCGTGTCAGCTCCCGGGACCGCGGCGGACGATACCCGACGCGGCGCCCGCCTCCCGCGACCGCGGTGCCGGGCCCCGTGACACGACCGCGTCCACCGGTTCCGGTGCGCCACGGCGCCGGGGCGGCAGGACGACCGCAGTGAGGAACCCGAGGAAGGACGCCCCCGCGGTGATCAGGAGGGCCGTGGTGTAGGCGGAGCTCTCGGGGACGTCGCCGCCGGCGGGGGTGTGGGCGAGCATGACGGCGGAGACGGCGGCGCTGCCGACGGAGCCGCCGACCGTGCGCAGGACCTGGTTGAAACTGGTGGCGCTGGCCGTCTCCGACGGCGGCACGTGCCGGACGATGAGCAGCGGCATCACCGCGTACGCCGCTCCCACGCCCGCGCCGAGCAGGAAAGTGCCGAGGACGAGCACGGCCACGTGGTCGCGCCACAGCGCGAGCATGAGCAGGTCGGCGGTGACCACGAGGGAGCCCACGGGGAGGACCTTGTACGGCCCGAACCGGGACACCAGTGCCGAGGCGGCCCGGTTGGCCGTCAGGCTGCCGAAGGAGATGGGTAGCAGCACGAGCCCGGTCGCGGTGAGGGAGAGCTGGAAGCCGTACCCCGCCCCGGCGGGGACCTGGGTGTAGAGGTTGATCAGGGACAGCACGCCGAACATGCCGATGCCGGTGAGCAGGGCGGTCGCGTTGGCCGCGAGGACGGCGCGGTTGCGGACCAGGCGGATGTCGACCAGGGGAGAGGGGGTACGGAGGGCCTGGGTGATCCAGAGCGCGAGCACCGCGGCTCCGGCGCCGAGGCAGCCGAGGGTCGCGCCCGACGCCGGTCCCCACGCCATGCCCTGGCTCAGGGCCAGGAGTATCAGGGCCAGCCCGGAGCAGAGCAGGGTCGCGCCCGCCACATCGAGCGGACGCCGCGGGATCTTCGAGCCCGCGGGCACCGCCCACTTCACGACCACCAGCGCGAGACCGCTCAGCAGCGCCGCGAACCAGAAGCCGGCGCGGTAGTCGAGGTGCTGGGCGATGACGCCGGTCAGGGGGTAGCCGATTCCCGCGCCCACCGACGTGGTGACCGACAGCGAGGCGATTCCGGAGCGCATCCGCTCGGCGGGCAGGTGCTCACGGGCGACGGAGATCGCCAGCGGCAGCAGACCCATGCCCACGCCCTGCAGGACGCGCCCCACCAGCAGCCACGCGAAGCCTGGGGCGGCCGCCGCGAGGACACTGCCGGCCAGCACGCTCGTCAGTGCCCCCTGGATGGCCCCGCGCCGGTGCGGCCCGTCGCCGAGCCGCCCCAGCACCGGACCGGCGACGGCTCCGGCCAGCAGGGTCGCGGTCAGCATCCACTGGGCCGCGCTGAGCGAAACGTGCTGCTCCCGGGCGACGGTCGGCACCATGGGCGCGCCGAGCGTGCTGACCACGGACACCGTGAGGGCGGTGAACATCAGGGACGGGAGGAGGAGCCGCGGCCGACCTGCGTCGCCCCGGCGGCCGTCGTGCGGACGCGTCTGCGCGCGCGGCTCGGCCATGCTGGGTGTCCTTTCCGGTGGGACCTTAGTCATCAGTCAATGTCATTGCATGATGACATACGGTGCGGGACGCGGGTCTCCGCCAGATGGCAGCCCCTGGCAAGTCGCGTGATGCAGGTGGTGATCACCGGGTCCGCGCCGCGTGCCTCGCCGTCCGCTGCTTGCCGGTGGCCTCCGGCGTGTCGATGGCGGCGTTCGGTGCCAGGTCGCCCTCGCGCGGGAGCCGTCCGTAGTTGGCGCCGACGACGGTGGCCGATGCCTTGATGCGGTGCTCGGTCGTGGTGGCGCTGGCCGCGTAGCCGCCTCCGCCGCAGACGCCGAGGGCGCCGATGCGCTCCTCGTCCCGTGTTCCGAAGATCGCCTACGACTACCTTGCGCGAGGCGCCGAAGGGCGGCGAGTCGGGGGCCGGGGCGGCCGGGCGGGGAGCGCGCGGCCGTCGGAGTCCGGGGCGCGGACCTCGATCGCCTCATGCGTCTCCAGTCGGGCGTCTGAACCACCAGCGGCCAGGGTTGTGCCGGCGGGGCCCTGATCGCCGGCGCCCGTACGAGCGATCCGGCCATTCGCATTATGAGGCGCCTGCAAGTATTGTGAACGCACGTAGTAGGCGCGAGCCGATAAAAACGGCTCGCGTCCACCAACCCGTCACGAAAGGCCGCTCCATGCGCCTCACCACCCTGCTTCCCGGACAGCTCGGGTTCGGCACCGCCCCGCTCGGCAACATGTTCCGGGCCATCCCCGAGGACGAGGTCCAGGCCACCCTCCAGGCGGCCTGGGACCAGGGCGTCCGGTACTACGACACCGCCCCCTTCTACGGCGCGGGCCTCGCCGAGCTGCGGCTGGGCGAACTGCTCTCCCGGCAGCCCCGCGACTCGTACGTCCTCTCCACCAAGGTCGGGCGGGTCGTCCTCGACGAGGAGGAGGACCCCGCCGCCCGTGAACTCGGCGAGAAGGGCGGGCTCTTCGAGCACGGCCGGCCCAACAAGATGGTCAACGACTACTCGGCCGACGCCACCCTGCGCTCCGTCGAGGACAGCCTCCGGCGCCTGGGCACCGACCGGCTGGACATCGTCTGGGTGCACGACATCGCCCAGGACTTCTACGGCGACACCTGGCTCCACCACTTCGAGACGGCCCGCACCGGCGCCTTCCGCGCGCTGTCGAAGCTGCGCGACGAGGGCGTCATCAAGGCGTGGGGCCTCGGCGTGAACAAGGCCGAGCCGATCGAGCTCACCCTCGACCTGGACGAGCCGCGACCCGACGGCTTCCTCCTCGCGGGCCGGTACACCCTCCTCGACCACGACCGCGCCCTCCAGCGCCTGCTGCCCGCGGCCGCCGAACGCGGCGTGGACATGGTCGTCGGCGGCCCCTACAGCTCCGGCGTCCTCGCCGGGGGGACGCACTTCGAGTACCAGGACGCCTCGCCCGAGATCATCGAGCGGGTCCGCCGTATCCGGGAGATCGCCGAGCGGCACGACGTCAGCGTCAAGGCCGCCGCCCTGCAGTTCTCCCTCGCCCACCCCGCCTCGGCCGCCGTCATCCCCGGCGCCACCCGGCCCTCGCGGATCGCCGAGGACGTGGCCGCGCTCCAGGAGAACGTCCCCGCCGCCTTCTGGGCCGATCTGCGCGCCTCCGGCCTGGTCGGCGCCGCCGCCCCGCTTCCCGCCTCGGCCTGACGCGGGAGCACCACCAGCTCAGCCCCCCAGGAGAACCACCATGGCATCCACCTCCGTGAGCCGGATCGTCCCGGCCGCCCCCGACCAGGTCTGGCAGCTGATCGGCGGCTTCCACGCCCTGCCCGACTGGCTCCCGTACATCCCGCGGAGCACCTCGCTGGAAGGCGGCCGCGCCCGCGAACTGCACAACGCCGACGGCGAGGTGATCGTCGAGCGGATGGAAGGGTTCAGCGAGCGGGAGCGCCACTACACGTACACGATCCTCAAGGCGCCGTTCCCCGTCCGCGGTTACCTCTCGACCCTGCGGGTCCACGCCGTGCCCGGGGAGCCCGGGGCCGCCGAGGTGCAGTGGTCCGGCCGCTTCGCCCCCGACGGCGTGACCGAGGCCGAGGCGGTCGACCTCTTCACCGGCATCTACAGCGAGGGCCTGGACGCCCTGCACACCACCCTCGCGGGGTGAACCGGGCCCGGGCACACACACCGCGGACGGGACCCGTGCGGCGCTCATCGCCGTACGGGTCCCGTCCGTCGCGGTGAGGTCCGATGTCCGTCTACGCCGTGCCGGCGGACGCCTCCGCGACCCTCGTGCGGGCCGCCGCCGCGTCCGGCGCCGCCAGCGCGAGGCGTGCCAGTTCCCGGCACTCCTCCAGCGTCCGGGAGGCGAGTGAGGCGCGGACGTCCGCGAGGCAGCCGGGGGCAGCCGACAGGCTGGTCACCCCGAGACCGACCAGGACCAGGGCGAGCAGCGGGTCGGCCGCCGCCTCGCCGCACACCCCGACCGGCCGCCCCTGCGCCGCCCCGGCTTCGGCGGTCTGCCGGACGAGCTCCAGCAGCGCCGGCTGCCACGGGTCGAGCAGACCGGCCAGCGAGCCGAGCATCCGGTCGGCGGCGAACGCGTACTGGGCGAGGTCGTTGGTGCCGATGCTCAGGAAGTCGCACACCTCGGCCAGCCGCCCGGCGCGCAGGGCCGCCGCGGGCACCTCGACCATCGCGCCCACTGTGCGCAGGCCGTGCTCCCTGGCCTGTTCGGCGAAGGCCAGCGCCTCGGCCGGTACGGACACCATGGGGGCCATCACCCAGACGTCGGCGGTGGTCCCGTGCGCCGCCTCGGCGACCGCCGCGAGCTGGGTGTCGAGCAGCCCGGGGTCGCGGACGGCGGTACGCAGGCCCCGGACGCCCAGTGCCGGGTTGGGCTCGTCGGCGGCGGTGGCGAACGGCAAGGGCTTGTCCGCCCCCGCGTCCAGGGTGCGGACGACCACGCGGCGGCCCGCGAAGGCCTCGAAGACCTGGCGGTAGGCGGCGCTCTGCTCCTCGGCGTCCGGAGCGGTGGTGCGGTCCAGGTAGAGGAACTCGGTGCGGAACAGCCCCACGCCCTCACTGTCGGCCGCGGCCGCCGCCGACAGTTCGTGCGGCGCGCCCAGGTTGACCATCAGCCGGACCGGGTGGCCGTCGGCCGTGCGGCCGGGGCCGCCGACCCGGGCCGCCGCCCGCCTGCGCCGCTCCTCCTCGGCGGCGGCCGCGGCCACCCGCTCCGCCGACGGGTCGGCGAGTACGGTGCCGGCGCCGCCGTCCACCAGGACCGGCGTCCCGTCCGTGAGCGAGGCGGCACCCGGGCAGGCGACGACGGCCGGCAGCCCCAGGATCTTGGCGAGGATCGCGGTGTGGCTGGTCGGGCCGCCTTCCTCGGTGACCAGCGCGCGGACCCGCGCCGGGTCGAGGAGCGCGGTGTCGGCGGGGGCCAGATCGGCGGCGACCAGGACGTACGGGTGCCCGGGGTCCGGCAGCCCCGGCATCGGCAGCCCCAGCGCGTGTGCCACGGCCCGGTCGCGCAGGTCCTCGAGGTCGGCGACGCGTTCGGCGAAGTACCCGCCCGCCGCCCGCAGCGTCGCGGCGAACCCGGCGAACGCCTCCGCCAGCGCGTGCGGCGCGTCCTGGCCCTCCCGGACCTGGGCCTCGGCACTGTCGGCGAGGGCAGGGTCGGCCGCCATCATCCCGAGGGCCGTCAGGACGTCGGCCGCCTCGCCGTCGGCCGCGGCGGCGCGGCGTGCGAGGTCGTCGGCGACCGCCGCGAGCGCGGCCCGGGCGGCCGCCACCTCGGCGGGCAGCTCCGCGTCGGCCACGGTGCGGGGCGCGGGCAGGGCGGGGGGCGGGGCCATCCGGGCCACGGGCCCCGAGGCGGTGCCGCCGCCGACGCCTATGCCGTGCAGCGGGGCGGCGCCCGCCGTGCGCGGGGCGCCGGTCATGCCGACTCCACGGCGTCGTGGTCGGCGGCGACGAGCGCGGTCAGTTCCTCCAGCGCGGCGTCGGCGCCGTCGCCCTCGGCGGCCAGGACCAGCGTCTCGCCGTGCTTGGCGCCGAGGGCGAGGACCGAGAGCATGCTGCGGGCGTCGACCGCCTGCTGCCCCGGGCGGCCCACGGTGACGGCGACGGGCTGGCGGGCGGCCGCCTGGACGAAGAGGGAGGCGGGGCGGGCGTGCAGTCCGGAGCTCGAACCGATGACGACGTTGCGCTCGGGCATGGGAGGGCCTTCCTGGGAGGGGGATCTCTGGTGGTGGGGGAGGGGGAACGGGGTTCGGGCCCGCCCGGGAGGGGTGCGGCCCGGCGCGGGCCGGGCCGCGCCCCTCGGCCGGGTCAGGCGGAGACGGGCTCGCCCGCCGGGGTGTCCGCCGCGGCCGGGGCCGCCGGCTGCTTGCGGCGGCTCTTGAGGAGGACGACCAGACCGGCGGTGACGACCGTGCCGGCGGCGATGGCCACCACGTAGAGCAGCGCGCTGCCGATCAGCGGGACGACGAACAGGCCGCCGTGCGGGGCGCGCAGGGTCGCGCCGAACGCCATCGACAGGGCGCCGGTGACGGCGCCGCCCGCCATCGCCGACGGGATGACCCGCAGCGGGTCGGCCGCGCCGAACGGGATGGCGCCCTCGGTGATGAACGAGGCGCCCAGCACCCAGGCGGCCTTGCCGTTCTCCTGCTCGGCCTTGCTGAAGAGCCGGGCCCGGACGGTGGTGGCCAGCGCCATGCCCAGCGGCGGCACCATGCCCGCCGCCATCGCCGCGGCCATCACCTTGAGGCTGCCGTCGGTCGGGGCGGCGAGGCCGCCCACGGCGAAGGCGTACGCGACCTTGTTGACCGGGCCGCCCAGGTCGAAGCACATCATGAGGCCGAGCAGGACGCCGAGCAGGACCGCGTTGGCGCCGGAGAGTTCGCCGAGCCAGTCGGTCATGGCCTTCTGGAAGGAGGCGATCGGCCCGCCCACCACGACGAACATCAGGAAGCCGACGACCGCAGAGGAGACCAGCGGGATCACCACCACCGGCATGATGCCCCGCAGCACGGGCGGGATATCGAGCCGCTGGATGGCGGCGACCACCGTACCGGCGAGCAGACCGGCGACCAGGCCGCCGAGGAAGCCCGCGTCGATGGTGACGGCGATGGCGCCGCCGACGAAACCGGGGACGAGACCGGGCCGGTCGGCCATCCCGTAGGCGATGAACCCGGCGAGGACGGGGACCAGGAAGCCGAAGGCGGCCTGGCCGGTCTGGAACATCAGGGCGGCCCAGCTCGCCGACTCGCCCCAGGCGAAGTGCTCGGCGACGGACGGCGCGTCGCTGATCCGGTAGCCGCCGACGGCGAACGCCAGGGCGATGAGCAGTCCGCCCGCCGCGACGAAGGGCACCATGTAACTGACGCCGGTCATCAGCCAGGTACGCAGCCGGGTGCCGAACCCCTCACCCTCGGTGTCCTCGTCCATCGGCGCCCGGTCGGCCGCCGCCGGGTCCTTCGAGGTGTCGACGGACGCGGCCGCCGGGGCGTGCGCGGCCTTCTCGCGGGCCTCCGCGATGAGGGCGGCCGGCCGGTTGATGGCGGCCTTGACCCCGACGTCGACGGTGGGCTTCCCGGCGAAACGCGCCTTCTCGCGGACCTCGACGTCGTGGGCGAGGATCACCGCGTCGGCCGCGGCCACGACGTCCGGGTCGATCCGGCGGAAACCGGCCGACCCCTGCGTCTCGACCCGCAGGTCGACGCCTTCCTCCTCGCCCGCCCGCTGGAGCGCCTCGGCCGCCATGTACGTGTGGGCGATGCCGGTGGGGCAGGAGGTGACGGCCACGATGCGGAAGGGGGCGGGTTCCGGTCCGGCGGAGGCTCCGTCCGTGGCTGAGGGCGCCTCGGGGGTCGCGCCGCCGGCCGCGTCGGCGGGCACCTCGGCGGCACCGGTGGGCGCGGGCGCCTCGCCCCGGACGAGGGCGGCGGCGCGGGCGGGGTCCCGCTCGGCGCGCAGCGCCTCGGTGAAGCCGCTGTCCGCGAGCCGCCGGGCCAGGGCCGACAGGATGGTCAGATGGGCGTCGTCGGCCCCGGCCGGGGCCGCTATCAGGAAGATCAGGTCGGCCGGACCGTCCGGCGCGCCGAAGTCGATGCCTTGCGCACTGCGCCCGAAGGCCAGAGTCGGCTCGGTGACGTGGGCGCTGCGGCAGTGCGGGATGCCGATGCCGCCGTCCAGGCCGGTCGGCATCTGCGCCTCCCGGGCCGCGACGTCGGCGAGGAAGGCGTCGAGGTCGGTGACCCGCCCCGCGGCGACCATCCGTTCGGCGAGCGACCGGGCGGCCGCCTCCTTCGTGTCGGCGGAGAGGTCGACATCGACCAGGTCTGCGGTGATGAGCTGACTCATCGCACGGCTCCTAGGTGGCGGACCGCCCTGATGGCGGTGGGGGACGGGGATGGCGTGGCGGCCGACCGGCGGGGTGCGCGTACGGACGTGCCGGTGCGGGCGGTGCGGGTGGTCATCGGGCCGGCTCCGAGAGGAGGCGGTCCGAGGGGACGGCGTCGGTGACGGTCACGGTGTCCGGGGCGAGGTCGGCCGGGGTCGGCATCACGCTGCCCGGCAACTGCACGGCAGCCGTGCCGTGCGCGACCGCCGCCGCCAGCGCGGCGGGACCGCTGCCGCCCGCCGCGAGGAACCCGGCGAGCGAGGCGTCCCCCGCGCCGACGTTGCTGCGTACCGCGACGGGCCGGGCGCGGCCGAACCAGGTGCCACTGGCGTCGAGAAGCAACTGGCCGTCGGCCCCCAGGCTGGCGAGGACCGCCCGGGCGCCGCGCTCCCGCAGCTCCCCGGCGGCCTTGACGGCGTCGCCGACGGTGAGGAGCGGACGGCCCACCGCCTGCGCCAGTTCCTCGGCGTTCGGCTTGACCACGTCGGGCTCCTCGGCGAGCGTCGCGCCGAGCGCGCCGCCGGAGGTGTCGAGGGCGACGCGGCGGCCTGCCCGGTGGGCGCGGGCGACGAGCTGGGCGTACCACTCGGGCCCCAGCCCGCGCGGCAGGCTGCCGCAGCAGGCGACCCAGTCGGCCCCGGTGGCGTGCGCACGGACCGCGCCCAGCAGGGCCTCGGCCTCGGCTCCGCTGAGCTCCGGGCCCGGGGCGTTGACCTTGGTGAGGGTGCCGTCGGGCTCGACCAGGGTGATGTTGACGCGGGTCGAACCGGCCACGGGCACACCGGCCGCCTCGATGCCGTGTTCGCCGAGCAGCCGGGCCAGCAGCGCCCCTTCGGGCCCGCCGAGGGGCACGACCGCGACGGTGCGGTGCCCCGCGGCGGCGACGGCCCGCGAGACGTTGACGCCCTTGCCGCCCGGGTCCACCCGGTCGCGGGCGGCGCGCAGGACGGCGCCCCGGTCCAGCGACGGCAGTTCGTACGCCCGGTCCAGGCTGGGGTTGGGGGTCAGGGTGAGGATCATGCGCGGACCACCTCCGTGCCCTGCGCCTCGATGGCGCGGGCGTCCTCGTCGGCGAGCCCGGTGTCCGTGATGAGCAGGTCGACGTCGGTCAGGTCACCGAAGCGCGCGAAGTGCTGCTGGCCGAACTTGGCCGAGTCGGCGAGCAGCACCACCCGGCGCGCCGCCCGGACCGCGGCCCGCTTCACGGCCGCCTCGGCGAGGTCGGGGGTGGTGAGGCCGCCGTCCAGGTCGAAACCGTTGGTGGCGAGGAAGACGACGTCGGCCCTGATCTCGCCGAGCGCCCGGAGGGCCCAGGCGTCCACGGCCGCCCGCGTACGATGCCGGACCCGGCCGCCGACCAGGTGCAGGGCGATGCCCGGGTGGTCGGCGAGGCGGGCGGCGATCGGCAGGGCGTGGGTCACGACGGTCAGCGTCGACTCCACCGGGAAGGCGGCGGCGAGGCGGGCGGAGGTGGTGCCCGCGTCGAGGATGACGCTGCCGTCGGCGGGCAGTTCCGCGAGCGCGGCCCGGGCGATGGTGTCCTTCTCGTCGGCGGCGAGGGTGTCCCGCTCGGCGAGGTCCGGCTCGAAGCCGAGGTGGCCCGCCGGGATCGCGCCACCGTGCACGCGGCGCACCAGCCCCGCCCGGTCGAGCGCCTTGAGGTCCCGCCGCACGGTCTCGGCCGTCACCTGGAACTCGTCGGCGAGGGAGAGCACATCCACCCGGCCGCTCTCATGAGCCAGCCGCAGGATCTCCTGCTGACGCTCCGCTGCGAACATGTGGGTTTACATCCGTTTCCGTGACCGACCTTGTGGTTTTCCCGGATGTTACGCGTGGACATCCGGGAAGTAAACATGTTCGGGCGTGCGCGGGGGGAGCGGTGGTCCTGCGCTGCCGGTCACAGATGGCCTCAAGCGCCGGGCGGGCTGGGGGCGCCGTTCCGTGGCAGTGCCGAGGCGGTCGGCGCGGAGGCGGCTCCGCCCGGCGCGGCGCTCGGCGGACACGCCCTCGGTCTGCACTCCTCCGGGATGCTCGCCTGCCAGGGCCTCGGCGCGCTCCTCGCGGGAAGCCTCGCCCAGCACGTCACGCCCTCGGCCGCGATGGCCCTCCTGGCGGCGGCCTCCGTCGCGGTGACCCTCGCGCTGGCTCCGGGACTGCGGGCGGGGCGTGCGCCGGGGCGCGCGTGAGGCAGCTCGCTCCGGCCAGGCCGGTTCCTGCCCACCGGGTTCCGCCCGCCACTCCGTGGGCACGGGCGAACCCGCGCGCCGGTGCACCAGTTCGAGGGTCGACGGGCTAAGCCGCAGGCGCGGCATCACCTCGGGCCGGAACCAGTGCGGCAGGACGTCCTCGGTGAGGTGGAGCGCGGCGGGGCCGCCGTTCCAGCGGGCGGTGAACACCTGGATCAGCACCGGCGCTCCGTCGGTCCCGGTGGCGGTCTCGACGGCGAACGGTACGAGCCCCGGCAGATCCAGCCCCGTCTCCTCCAGCGACCGGTCACCCGGCTCCCGGCCGCCGCCCGCAGGGACCAGGACCCCGGCTGCCTGACGCCGGGCAGGTTTTCGCGCAGGTGCAGCAGGTACGCGCCGGCGTCGTTGTGGAGGAGCGTCGAGGCGTTCCTGACCAGGGGGCTGCGGGGCGCCGAGGGGGAGGGGTGCGAGTCCACGCTGGTGCTGCTCCCGAGAGGTGGACGGCGGTGGGCGGCCCGGCCTGGGCGCCCACCCGTCGGGTCGAATCCCTTGCCACGCCAACGAATTGGAGCACCCCGGGACATGGTCCGCCCGAGAGGGGGACGGGCGGACCGGCTTGGTGCGGAGCCGGCGGTCCGCCCCTGCCGATGAGCGGCCGAATCCAGCCACACCTTTGGAGCGAGGGGCTGATTCTCACCTCTTGGTGAGGTTAGGCTAACCTCACCGCTTGTGACTGCACTCGACCGAGAAGACGGTCCGCCGCGCCTGCCTGCGGCGGACGGGCACGGCGCGCTCGCCGTGGACGCCGGGGCCCCCGCGGGGACCGGGCTGGACGCGGACGGCATCACCGTCGCCTACGACGGGACCGACGTCGTCCATCAGGCCGATCTCCGCCTGCCGCGCGGCCAGGTCACCGCGCTGATCGGGCCGAACGGCAGCGGCAAGTCGACCCTGCTGCGCGCCATTGCCCGCCTGCACCGGGCGCGTACCGGCAGCGTCACGGTCTTCGGCGACGGGGACGAGTCGGTCGACGCGCTCGCCCTCTCGCGGACCGAGTTCGCGCGCCGCGTCACGCTGCTCGCGCAGAGCCGCACCGCCCCCGCCGGCCTCAGCGTCCGCGAGGTGGTCGGCTTCGGGCGGCACCCCTACCGCAACCGGCTGCGCGGCAGCGACCCGGACGGCGCCCGCCGCATCGACCACGCCCTGGCCATCACCGACCTCACCGCGCTCGCCGACCGCGGCGTGGAGAGCCTCTCCGGCGGCCAGCTGCAGCGCGTCTGGTTCGCGTGCTGCCTCGCGCAGGACACCGACGTGCTGCTCCTCGACGAACCCACCACCTACCTCGACCTCCGCTACCAGATGGAGATCCTCGACCTCGTCCGCGACCTCGCGGACACCCACGGGGTGACCGTCGGCGTCGTCCTGCACGACCTGGACCAGGCCGCCGCCGTCGCGGACCGCGTCGTCCTGCTGTCGGCCGGCCGCGTCGTCGCCGCCGGGACCCCCGCCGAGGTCTACGACGCCGAGCGGCTGACCGGCACGTACGGCATCCGGATCCAGGTCGACACCGACCCCTCCACCCGCGTCCCGCGCACCCGAGCGGTGGGCAGGCACCACCTTCGCCTCGAAAGGCCCTGAAACCCTCATGAGAACCAAGTACCTGGCGTGGCCGCTGCTCGCCGCCGCGGCCACCACCGCCCTCGCCGGCTGCGGCTCCACCGAGGCGCCGAAGAAGGAGAGCGCCTCCGACTCCGCCCTCACCGTCACCGACGCCCGCGGCGAGAAGGTGAAGCTGGACGGCCCCGCGAAGCGCGTCGTCGGCACCGAGTGGAACGTCGTCGAGTCCCTCCTGACCCTCGGCGTCGAGCCGGTCGGCGTCGCCGACGTCAAGGGCTACCAGGCGTACGACACCGCAGCGCCCCTGCCCGACGGCGTCAAGGACATCGGCACCCGGGGCGAGCCGAGCGTCGACACCGTCGCCGGACTCAAGCCCGACCTGGTCGTGGCCACCACCGACCTGCCCGACTCCGCCGTCAAGCAGCTCTCCAAGGTCGCCCCCGTCGTGGTCGTCAAGTCGGCCGACGCGAGCCGCCAGATCGACCAGATGATCGACAACGTGAACCTCATGGCCGAGGCCACCGGCACCGAGAAGAAGGCCGAGAGCGAGGTCGCCTCCTTCCGCGAGGCGCTCGCCGACGGCAAGAAGGAGCTCGCCGACGCGGGCCTCGCCGGTGAAAAGGTCGCCTTCGCCGACGGCTGGCAGGAGGGCAACCAGGTCTCGGTGCGCCCCTACGTCAAGGGCTCGCTGATCACCGACATCAACACCGAACTCGGCCTGGTCAGCCCCTGGAAGATGAAGGGCGACAAGGGCTACGGCCTCGCCGCCACCGACGTGGAGGGGCTCACCAGAATCGGCGACGCCCGCTTCACCTACATCGCCAACGACGCCGACGGCGGCGACCCGTTCGCCGACGGCCTGAAGGACAACGCCGTCTGGAAGTCGCTGCCGTTCGTCAAGAACGACGAGGTGTACCGCCTCCCCGACGGCATCTGGATGTTCGGCGGCACCGCCTCCGGCAAGCAGTACGTCGACGCCCTCGTGGACGCGCTGACCGGGTGAACATGAGCACCTCCACGACGAAGGACCGGCCCGCGACGGCGGCCGACCCGGCGGAGGCGGCGCCCTCCGCCGGGACCGGCCCGGCCGCGCGCCGGGGCCGCGCCCTGCTCCTCGCCCCGGCCGCGGTGCTCGTCCTGGCCGCCCTCGCCGCCCTGCACGTCAGCCAGGGCACGGCGGCGATCGGGCCGGGCACCCTCTGGCACGCGCTCGGCTCCGTCTTCACCGGCGGGGACACGCTCGACCAGGCCGACGCCGTCCTGCTCTCCTCCCGCCTGCCCCGGCTCGCCGCCGGACTGGTCGTCGGCTGCGCGCTGGGCGCGGCCGGCGCCGCTCTCCAGTCGGTCTCCCGCAACGTCCTGGCCTCGCCCGACACTCTCGCCGTCAACGCGGGCGCCTACCTGGCCGTCGTCGCCGTCGCCGCCTTCGGCATCTCCCTCCCGGCCTTCCCCGCCGGAGGCACCGCCTTCGTCGGCGGACTGCTCGCCGCCGGGATCGTGCTGGGCCTCTCCCGCGCCGGGGCGGGCCCGATCAGGCTGGTGCTGGCCGGCTCGGCCCTCACCCTCGCGCTGAGCGGGCTGAGTCAGATGCTGCTGATCCTGCGCGAGCAGCAGACCTCCGGGCTGTACGCCTGGGGCAACGGCTCGCTCGGCCAGATCGGCATGGAGACCATCGACCGGATGGCCCCGGTCGCGCTGCTCGGCCTCCTCGGGCTGGTCCTGCTCGGCAGGCGGCTCGACATCCTCGCCCTCGGCGACGACGGCGCCGCCGTGGTCGGGGTCAGCCCGCGCCTCACCCGGGGCGTCGCCGTCGTCCTCGCCGTCCTCCTCGCGGCGGTCGCCGTCACCGTCGCCGGGCCGGTCGGCTTCGTCGGCCTGTGCGCACCTGCCGTCGTCCGCCTGGCCGGTGCCTGGGCCCCAGTCCTGCTCCGCCACCGCGTCCTCATCCCCGCCGCCGCGATGGCCGGCATGATCGTGGTGCTGGGCGCCGACATCCTGCTGCGCGCCCTCTTCGGCGCGCAGGCGGGCACCGCGGTCCCGACCGGCATCGTCACCAGCCTCTTCGGCGCGCTGCTCCTGGTGGGCCTCGCCTACCGCTCCCGCGACGCCGGATCCGCCGACCCCTCCACGGCCTTCGCCCGCCTGCGCAGCCGCCGCGCGTACGTCGTGACCCTCGTGGTCGCGGGCACCGCGCTGGCCGTCGCGGTCGTCGCCGCCGTCCTGCTGGGCGACACCCGCCTGCTCCTCGGCGACGTCGGGTACTGGCTGACCGGCCGCTCCGGCGACCTCGTCTCGTTCGTCCTGGACACCCGGGTGCCCCGGGTCGCCGCCGCCCTGCTCGCCGGTGCCGCGCTGGCCGTGGCCGGCGCCGTCGTCCAGGCCGTCTCGCGCAACCCGCTGGCGGAACCCGGCATCCTCGGCGTCGTCGGGGGAGCGGGGGTCGGCGCGGTCACCGTCCTCACCGTGGTCCCGCTCGCCGGGTTCTGGCTCATCGGCGGCGCCGCGCTCGCCGGTGCCGGGGCCGCCGCCGCGCTCGTCTTCGGACTGGCGGCACGGCGCGGACTGGAGCAGAACCGGCTGGTGCTCATCGGAATCGGCGTCTCGGCCGGCACCGGCGCGCTGGTGAGCCTGCTCATCGTCCTCACCGACCCGCACAACGGAACCAAGGCGCTGACCTGGCTCTCCGGCTCCACCTACGGCCGGACCCTCCCCGAGGTCGTACCCGTGCTGGCCGCCCTCGTCCTGGCCCTGCCGCTGCTGGCCGCGGTCCGCCGCGAGCTGGACATCATCGGCCTGGACGCGGACACCCCGCGCCTGCTCGGCATCCGGCCCGGCACGACCCGCCTCGGGCTGCTCACCGTCGCCGTCGTCCTCACCGCCACCTCGGTGGCCGCGGTCGGCGTCATCGGCTTCGTCGGCCTCGTGGCCCCCCACGCGGCCCGCGCCCTGGTCGGACAGCGGCACGCCCGGGTCCTGCCCGTCTCCGCGCTGCTGGGCGCTCTGCTGGTGGTGGTCGCGGACACGATCGGACGGACCGTCATCGCCCCCGGCCAGATCCCGGTCGGCATCGTCACCGCCGTGATCGGCGCCCCGTACTTCGGCTGGCTGCTGTGGCGGTCCAAGGGAGAGACCTAGCTTGATCTTTAACGTCGGACGTCGAACGGCTTGGATGTCGAGGCTGCCGCCCTGAGGCCGTGCGCCGACGGCGGGCTCGCGTTCGAAGGCGGTGACGGAGCGGCCGTGGAGCTGCAGGACGCGAGCGAGGGCCAGGCCGCCGAGGCCGGCGCTGACGACCGCGATGCGGGGGGCGTGGGGGAACGCATGGGATTGCCTTGCCGAGAGGGGGGTGGAGGCGCCGGGAGGCCCGGCGCCTGACCGGGAAAGCACAACACAGACGGTGCGGAACCGCCTCCGAAATATGGTGTACCGGCCATCGAATCGACCCGGCACGGCGCCCGCTGGCGAGCGGGGGCCGCCGGTGGGCGCTGGTCTCCGGACGACGCCGTGGAAGTCGATCCCGAAGGTGCGCGACGACCGGCGAGCCGTGCCCGATGGCGGAAGCGCCGCCGCGCCCCGGATACGGCGTATGCCACTTCACCCCGTGCCGGCACCGGTCCCGTGGTCCGTGAGGCCGTCGTCCAATGGGCTTCGCCGGGGGACGCCGGTACCCCCTCGCCTTGATAGGCAAGTGGCTACTTGCCTATGGTGGAGTCATGGCGGAGGATGTCTACAAGGCGCTGGCCGAACCCACCCGCCGGCTCATCCTCGACGAGCTGGTGGAGCGGGACGGCCAGACCTTGTTCGAGCTGTGTGCACGGCTGGTGACCAAGCACGGCCTGGGGCTGTCCAGGCAGGGGATCAGCCAGCATCTGGCCGTACTGGAAGCCGCGGAGCTGGTCCGCTCGCGGCGCCAGGGCCGCTACAAGTTCCACGACCTGAACACCGAGCCGCTGGAGCGCATCGCGACCCGATGGCTCAGGCCCGACGCACCGGAGAGCACCTCATGAGAATCCACCTGACCAGCGTCTTCGTCGACGACCAGGAGAAGGCCCTGCGCTTCTACACCGAAGCGCTCGGCTTCGTGAAGAAGCACGACGTCCCGCTCGGCGAGGACCGGTGGCTGACCGTCGTCTCCCCGGAGGCCCCCGAGGGGACCGAACTGCTGCTGGAGCCCGACGGCCACCCGGCGGTCAAGCCGTACAAGGAGGCGCTCGTCCATGACGGCATCCCGGCCGCCTCCTTCGCCGTGGAGGACGTGACCGCGGAGTTCCGCCGGCTGAGCGAGCTCGGAGTCGGCTTCACCCAGGAGCCGTTGCAGATGGGGCCGGTCACCACCGCGGTCCTCGACGACACCTGCGGCAACCTGATCCAGATCGCGCACAGCGAGTAGGCCGTGGCGGACGTGGCGCTCATGACGGCGGCGTGAGCTCCGCCGGGGCTGTCGACCCCGACGTGCGTGCGGCTCAGGCCCCGCGGACGAGGACGGAGCAGTCCGGGCAGTCGTCGAGGTGGCGGTGCCGGCACTCGACGGTGTGCCGAAGGAAGGTGATCGCCTGCCGCCGGTGGTCGGCTTCCTCCTCGAGGGCCGCGATCTTCGCCCTCACGACTGCCTGTGCCGCCGATCTCGTCGGCGACATGACGGCGGTGATTTCGGGCAACGAGAGCCCGACGCGTCGCAGTCGCAGCACGGTACGTGCCTGTTCCACCGCGCTGTCCCGCGGAACTCACCGTCGGGCCCCGCGGGTCGTCTATCTGTCCTCGACCGCCGTGGACGACGAAGCCATTGGCCAGAGTGATCCCGTCGTCCAGGTGCACGCGGACATGGAAGCCCTGCTCCACGCAGCCGGGCTGCGCCCCGTGGTGCCGCGGAGCGACACGCTGGCTTCCAACGCCCGTGGCTGGGCGCGGCAGTTGGCCAAGGGCGATGTCGTCTCAGGCCCGGAGGCGGCGCGCACAGCCGTCGTCGACGAGCGCGATGTCGCTGATGCGTCCGTAGCCGTGTTGCTCGCCCACCACGAGCACCTGGACCACGGCCCGCACGTGTCGACCGGACCGGAGGTACTCAGCCGGGCCGACCAGACCGCCCACATCGGGGCCGCACTCCGACGCGATCTGCGATGGCAGGCGCTCTCCGTGGATCTCGCGCGAGCACGGCTGCTCGCGGACGGGCGTCCCGCGCCCCTGGTGGACGCGCTCGTCGCCGCATCGGTGCGGCGACCGGAGTCCCCTCGCACCACCGATCACGTGGAGCGCCTCACCGGCCGACCGGCCGGCACCTTCTCGAGGTGGGCCGTCGACCACGCGGCCGAGTGCGACCGACGAGAACCGCGGCACGCTCCACAGACCATGACGCACGTCTCCGAGACCCGCAGGGAGCCGTCAGCTTCATCAACGCGGGCAGGGGCGTCAGTTCCTGTTCAGGGTGCGGGAGACGCCGGCGACGACCGTCGTCGTGAGGAGCCAGCCGACGGCGATCAGCAGGTAGGCGAGCCACTGTGTCGCGTCAGTCCAGTGCCACGCGCTGCGCTGGCCGAAGTCGCCGACGGGGAAGAGCAGGTCGGCGGTGTAGACCAGGGCGTTGAACGGGGCGCCCTCCCCGTCCTTCGTCTGCACCGGCGCGCGGGTGCTGAAGACCAGGCTGCCGAGCAGGCAGAGCGCGATCGTCCACAGCGCGGCCAGCCAGGGGCGGTAGCCGTATCCGACGGCGGCGTCGAGCAGGCGCCCCCACACCCGGCCGGGCGCGTTCAGGGTGGTGCGGCGGTGCCGTTGCTTGGCCAGCAGCACCCGCCGGGCGTCGTCGTCGTGGCCCGCCTGGCGGTAACAGGCGGCGAGCTGCTCGTACGGCTGCGGGGCGTAGCCGGGGTTCCGGCGGAGCCAGGCCAGGCGGTGGGCCACGTCCTCCCGCCGGGGCGCCCCCTCGGAGCGGAGCGAGCCGTAGACGAAACCGTCCAGCCGCACCTCGTCCGGCCAGTTCCGCCCGCGGTCGTGCAGGGCGGTCACCGTGGCGTCCTGGAGATCGACCGCTCCCGCGGGCTTGGCGGCGAGGCCGAAGTCGAAGGTGCCCACCTGCATGCCGACGCCGGACAGCGCCGTCCCGCCGCCGTCGAGGGTGGCTCCGTCGAGGGTCAGCAGGTCCGGTATGCGGGCCCCGCGCAGCCGCAGCGTGCCCGTGGCGCGAAAGCCGTCGGACATGTTCATCACCGAGGCTGTCGCGCCGTCCGCGACCAGCGCCTCGCCGTGCGGGCTCTCCAGGCGCGCACCCTGCAGGAACAGGCCGCCGGGCAGGTGCGCGCCCACCAGCCGCACCCCGCCCCTCGTGGTGAAGCCCTCGCGGCAGTAGACACCGCCGCCCATGGCCAGGCCGCCCGCGAACACCGCCCACCGCCCGGCGGCCGATATCCGTACTCCGTTCAGGAGGAGTTCCCCGGTCACCTGGGCGTTGATCAGCGAGAGGCGGCCCGTCTCCACCACGGAGCCGGTGAGGTCCAGGTGCCCCTCGACGCGGGCCAGTCCGGCGTCCACGCCCGGGAGCCTGCTGGCGGTGATCCGGACCGTACGCGTCGCGGCGGCGTGGAGGCTGACCGCCTGTTCGAGGCGGCACCCCTTCAGCCACAACAGGTGGCGGATCTCCCCGCCGGCCAGGCCCAGCCGGCCGGTGATCCGCGCGCCGGCGAGGCGCAGGGAGGCGACACCGCCCGGCCGCTCCGTACCGCCGCCCAGCAGCAGCGCGGCCACGACCTCGGCGCGGACCGTGCGGTCGGCGCCCCAGTCCGCTCCTGCGGCGGGATCGTCCTCCTCGGGCACCCCGGTACGCAGATCCACCCAACGCCCTCCGGGGAAGGAGTCCCACAACGCACGCTCGGCCGTGGTCAGTTCGTCGTAGATCAGCACGGCTACAGGCTACGGCTGCGGCCTGGCCGGCGTACGGAAAAAAATCTCGCCGAAGTCGGCGCGGTCACGGTTTCGGGTCGCCGTGTGAGCCGGTCAGGACGGGTGAGTGGGCGTCATTCCCCAGGTGTCCGCCGAGATCCGTGGGGGGTCCTGAAGGTGATTTCCCGCCATCGACGGGCCGGCACATTTCTGAGGGCGGGATTCCGTAGCTGCGGGGGAGGAGAGGGCGGGCCGAATGCGGGCCCGCCGTACGGGATCCGCCGGGCTCCGGCGGCGTCCGTTCCGCGCGTTGCCGCGCACGCTCACCCTGGTCCCGGCCCCGGGCCGCGCGGTTGCCACGCCCCGCGAACCCGCACGTCGAACGAGTGTGCGGTGTCGCCCGGCCGTGATACTCAACTACCTGCGAACGGGGCGTCGACGGCCCGAGGGGGGCCGCACGAGGCAAGGGGGGTTGTCATGGCGTTGCTCCGGGGGCGGGGTCCTCGCTGAAGAGATGGATCGGCCGTTCCACTGAGACGGCGACCGGGGCCCCGGCGGAGCGCACCCGCGCACCACCGGGCCCTCCGGCGTGATCACGGTGGCCGGATCCGCTCTCGGCAACCGGCCCGACTCCCGCGACACTGTGCACAGGAGCCACGTCGGTGCCCGCCGCCCCGAAAGGTCGACGCATGCAGCGCGAAGCTTCCCCGGCCCCCCGGAGACCGGACACACCGGGCACCGCGGAAGGACCGCCGGAGCCGGCCGCGCGCCGGGAGACGCCGCCCACCTTCCGCACCGACCTGCGCGCCGCGATCCCCGACGCCTCCGCCGCCGTCGGCGTCACGGCGGCCGTCTTCCTCTTCCTCTGGGTCCGCATGGAGGCGGGGACATCCTCGACCGTCGCGGTCATGCCGTTCATGGACGACCCGAACGCCTACTGGATGTACCTGCTCAGCCAGGCCTTCGGCTGGTCCGCCCTGCTCTGGGCCTGGGGCACCGTCATGCTCGGCCTGGTGCTCTCCGGCCCCCGGACCGCGCGGCAGCCGTCCCGCCGGAGGCTGGAGCGCTGGCACCGCACCACCAGCCTCACCACGACCGCGCTGATGTTCGCGCACGCCCTGATGTTCGCGGCGGAACTGGTCCGCCACGACGCCCGCCCCTCCTGGGCCGCCCGCCTCTGGGCCGCCTTCGCCGACTCCTTCGTACCCGGCTGGTACGACTCCGGCACCGGCCAGATCGCCATCCCGATCGGCCAGGGCGCCCTGTACCTGGCCGTCCCGCTGGGCCTGCTCTTCTACGTACGCCACCGCATCGGCGCCCGCGCCTGGCGCCGCATGCACCGCTTCGTCATCGTCGTCTACGTGCTGAGCGTCTGGCACACCCTGCTGTACGGCACCAACGTCTGGTACGGCGAATGGCCCCGCACCGCGCTCTGGCTCCTCCAGATCCCGGTCGCCGTCCTCCTCGTCCTGCGCCTCGCCCGCCCGGCCCGCCGCGCGGAACGGCTCGGCGCCCCCGGCCGCCCGGGCGGGCCGAGGCTGCCGGAGTGGACCGCCCGCGCCCTGGGACGCCTCGCGGCCGCCGCGGTCGTCGTCGGCATCGTCGCCGTCGTGGTGAGCGGTCACGACGGCGGCCGCACCCGCCCCGCCGACCCTCCGGCGAGCGCCCCGCACGACCACGGATCGGAGTGACCCCCAGGGGCGGGGGAGTGGCAGGGCGCCGGGCGCGTCCGGCCGGGCCGCCCGGTCGCGCTCGCGGTGGTGGGCCGCGCGAGAGGCGCCTAGCCTTTTCCCGAGAGCCGGAGCGCCGCCCTCCGCCGGAGCCGACCAGGCACGCCGGGGACGGCCCGAGGCAGGGAAGGCAGTGGGTCGGGTGGCCGGTGGCGCCGAGTTTCCCGGGGGAGTGCGCGCGGACGGGCTGCCCGCCGCACTCTCCGATCCGGTGCGCCTGACCGCGGTCCGCGCCACCGGTCTGCTGGACACCGGCCCCGAACCGGTCTTCGAGGATCTGGCCGCCCTCGCCGCCCGGCTCACCGGCGCCGGGCGCGCCTTCGTGACCCTGGTCGACGAGGAGCGCTCGTACTGGAAGTCGTGCGTGGGCGTCGACGTCACCGACGGCCGGGAGAACCCGGTGCGGGAGAGCTTCTGCTACTTCCTCGTCGGTTTCGCCGGGGGCCCGTTCACGGTGGAGGACGCCCCTCACGACCCGCGTACCCGCGACCATCCGGCCGTCGGGCCCATGAAGATCGGCGCCTGGGCCGGGTACCCGCTCCTCGGCCCCGAGGGGGAGGTGCTCGGCAGCTTCTGCGTCATCGACGAATCGCCCCGCGTCTGGACCGAGGCGGACCGCGCCACCCTGGCCACCCTGGCGCGCTCGGCCTCCGCCGAGATCCACCTGCGGCAGAGCCTCGCCGCCTCCCAGCAGGCCCACCGCCTCTCCGCAGACCTCGCCCGCACCCTCCAGCAGGGACTGCTGCCGCCCGCCCTGCGGCCCGTCCCCGGCGTCGACGCGGCCGCCGCCTACGTACCGGCCTCCATCAGCAGCCGCCACGCCGTGGCCGTCGGCGGTGACTTCTACGACCTGTTCCACGCCTCGGGCCCCTACTTCGGCGCCGTCCTCGGCGACGTCTGCGGCAAGGGCGTGGAGGCGGCGCAGGTCACCTCGATGGCCCGCTACACCCTGCGCGCCGACGCCGGGGAGGTTCTTTCCCCGGCGCTGCTGCTCACCCGCCTCAACAGCGCCATGATCACCCAGGAGGCGCCGCTCTTCCTGACAGCCGTCCACACCACCTTCCGCCGCACCGGCGCCGGAGTGGCCGGACGCGTCTGCCTCGCCGGACACCCGCCGCCGCTGGTCCGCCGCGCCGACGGCCGGGTACGCGAGGTGGGCACCCCCGGCACCCTGCTCGGCGTCCTGGACGACGTGGGGCTCGGCGACACCCGCTTCCGCCTGAGCCCGGGCGACCTGCTCCTGCTCTACTCCGACGGCGCCTACGAGGCCAGGCCCGCACCCGGCGCGCCCCTGGCGACCGCCCGCGAGCCCTTCGGCGAGGCCGACCTGCACGCCACCCTCGCCGCCACCCGCGGCCTGGACGCCGCCACCACCGTCGACCGGATCATCGCCGCCCTCGCCGCCCACCACGGCGGCTGGGCCAGCGACGACATCGCCCTGCTCGCGCTGCGCGTACCCGAGCGCGACTGAGCGGACGCGCGCCCGCCCGACCATCCGCACCACCCGTACGGCCCGCGCCCCGGCTCGTTATCCGGAGCGTGATGGCCGCACCCGCGCGGAACGCCGCCACGGCACCCGTGCTGCGCCTGAGAGACGTCCACAAGAGCTACGGCTCGCGCACCGTGCTGAACGGGACCGACCTGGACGCCGCACCCGGCCGACTGATCGGCGTCGTCGGCGAGAACGGCGCCGCGGGCAAGAGCACCCTGCTGCGCATCCTGGCCGGTGAACTGAGCGCGGACCGGGGGGCGGTGCACCGCCCGGCCACCGTCGGATACTGCCCCCAGTCGGCGATCCTGCGCCCCGCCCTCACCGTCGAGCAGCACCTGCGGTACTTCCAGGTGGCCTACGGGCTCCCGGAGCTGACCCGGGCCTGGGAACTCCTGGAGGGCTGCGGTTCGCCGGGTACCGCAGGGACAGGACCGGCATCCTGAGCGGCGGGACCAGGCAGAAGCTGAACCTCGCCGCCGCCCTCATGCACGACCCCGAACTCCTCAGCGGCCGCCCGCCGAGGCGGAGGGGATCCTCCGGCTGCTGGAGGACGGCGCGGACGCCGACCGCGAAGAGGTCTTCCGCCGCGACGTACGGCTCTGGTGGTCCGGCCTTCCGGACGGCCTGCCCGACGGCCTCGTCGAGGCGCTGGCCCGCACGGTCCGGCGGACCAGCCACCGTGAGGGACTGACCCTGACCCTCTGCGTCAACTACGGCGGCCGGGCCGAGATCGCCGCGGCCGCCCGGGAACTCTCCCGCGACGTGGCCGACGGCGGCCTCCGCCCCTCGGCCGTCACGGCCCCGCTCTTCGCCCGCTACCTCCACCAGCCCGCACTGCCCGACGTCGACCTGCTGATCCGGACCGGCGGCGACCACCGCGTCTCCAACTTCCTGCCCTGGCAGGCGGCCTACGCCGAACTCGTCTTCCTCGACACGCTCTGGCCCGACCTGGACCGCAGAGGACTGTGGCAGGCCGTGGAGACATACGCCCGGCGCGAGCGGCGCTTCGGCGGACTGGGGGAGCGGGCCGCCGGTCAGGGCAGGATCGAGTCCACGTAGCCGCCGTCCACCCGGACCGCCCCGCCGGTCGTAGCGGAGGCCAGGGGGGAGCTGAGGTAGACGACGAGATGGGCGATCTCCTCGGGCTCGATCAGCCGCTGGATCAGGGACTGCGGGCGGTACTCGCGCATGAAGGCCCGCTGCGCCTCGTCCCAGGGGAGGTCCTTGTCGACCAGCTCGTAGACGAACTCCTCCACGCCGCCGGTGTGGGTGGGGCCGGCGATCACCGAGTTGACGGTGACGCCGGTCCCGGCGGCCTCCTTGGCGAAGCCCCGGGAGACCGAGAGCAGCGCCGTCTTCGACACGCCGTAGTGGATCATCTCGGCGGGGATGACGATCGCCGAATCGCTGGCGATGTTCAGCACCCGGCCCCAACCGCGCTCCTTCATGCTCGGCAGGTAGGCGCGGATCAGCCGGACCGCCGTCAGCACGTTCACCTCGAAGTAGCGGCGCCACTCGGCGTCGTCGATCTCCAGCGCCGGGCGCGAGCCGAAGACGCCGAGGTTGTTGACGAGGATGTCGGTCTGCGGCAGCCGGTCCAGGACCTCGGCCAGCCCCTCGTCGGTGGCCAGGTCGCCGGGGACGGCGAGCAGTTCCCCGCCGGGCACCTCGCGCCGCAGCCGCTCCACCGCCTCCTCGGTCCGCCGGGCGTCGCGCCCGTTGACCGCGACCCGGGCCCCCGCCTCGGCCAGGCCCGCGGCGATGGCCGCGCCGATGCCCTGGGTGGAACCGGTGACCAGGGCGGTCCTGCCGTCCAGAGAGATCTGCATGCTGCTCGGAGCTCCTCGCGTCGTCGGTAGGGTACGGCCGCCGTTGCGGGCCGGCCCGACCGCGCACCGGACGGCCACCGCCGGCGTACGGAACGCGGTGCGCTGCTTCGCCTGCCCATGATGGCCGCCCCTGATACGGGCTGTCCTGCGGGACGGCGCATCGGGAGGCGCGCCCTCGGGGCGGTGCCCTCACCTCTCCCGGCCGGGCGAGGCTCGGGGAACGGCTCCACCCGCGCACCCGTGGTCCGCGAGCCGCCCGACCCCGAGCCCCCGCGCCCGGCAGTACGCGACCAGTTCGGGCAGGGCCGCCAGGGTCGCGTGCCAGGCGCCCGGAGCCGCGTACGCGTCCGAGTCGTGGAGCAGCAGCGTGCCGCCCGGGCCCAGTCGCGACGCGGCCTCGGCGACGACGCCGCGCGGGGTCGCCGAGGCGGTCCAGTCGCGGCCCCACGCCGACCAGAGCACCGGCCGCAGCCCCGCCCGGCGGGCGGCCGCCCACCGCCCGCCGGTGAGGATGCCGTACGGCGGGCGGTACCAGAGCGGCCGCCGTCCCGCGATCCGGTGGACGGCCGCCGCCGCCCGCGCCAGCTCCGCCGCGTCCCGGCCCGGCCGGGGCAGCCACGGCCGGTCGTGCTCCCAGCCGTGCACCGCCAGTTCGTGCCCGGCCGCCGCCATCCGCCGGCCCAGCTCCGGATGGCGTTCCACCCTGCTGCCGAGGACGAAGAAGGTGGCGCGCACCGACAGCACGTCGAGCACCCGCAGGAAGTGCGGGGTGCTCAGCGGGTCCGGCCCGTCGTCGAAGGTGAGCGCCACCCGGTCGGGCGCCCCCCGGCCGTCGAGCCCGGGGCAGCACGCCGCGCGGAAGCCGGGCAGCCAGGTGGCGGCCGGGCCGATGTGCCACCCGGCGGCGGCCAGCGCGCCGGTCGCCAGCGCCCCGGCGGCGGCCCGGCCCCGTCGGGCGCCCCCGCCCGGGAGACTCACCATGGCCGCTCCTTGCCGTCGGTCGAGGTCAGCAGCGGGGAGCGGGCCAGTTGGACGGTGCCCGCGATCAGCAGGGCGAGCGCCAGCACCTGCGGCAGGACCCGCAGACCGAGGGCGAGTTCCTCGCCGAAGAGCACCCGGCCCAGCAGCACGCTGAGAAAGGCGTCGCCCAGCGTCATGGCGGGCTGCGAGGCCACCAGCGGGCCCGCCCGCAGCGTGAGCTGCAACAGCAGGAAGCTGCCCAGCCCCACGACGACCGCCGCGTACGTCTGCCAGGCGGTGGCCAGCGACCCGACACCGTCCGGCAGCCGCCCCACGGCGTCCTTGACCAGCGCGGCGGTGCCGGCGAACCCGATCGCCGTGGCGGTGCCGAGGACCGCCGCCGCGGGCGCGGGCGGCAGCCGCCACGCCGCCGCCGTGAGCCCCACCGTCAGCACCCCCAGCAGCACCCCTGACCACAGCCACCGCGTACCCGGCACGACGGACCCGCCGCCCGAAGGGTCGAGCAGCGCCATGAAAGCGGCCAGTCCGGCGGCCATCGCGACAAACGCCCACCGGGTGCGCAGGTCGGGCCGGCGGCGGAAGACGGCACCGCCGATCAGCAGGGTGAAGAGCAGTTCGGTGGTCATCACCGGCTGCACCACGGAGAGCGGGCCCGCCGCCAGGGCCGCCGCCTGGCACAGCCCAGAGATCGCCAGCAGGGCGGCGCCCCAAAGCCAGACCCTGCGGTGGACGAGCCGCGCGGCCCAGGACCGCCACCGGGTGGAGGCCGCCCCGCCGTCCACCAGCGTGGTGCCGCGCCGCTGGAGCACCGAGGCGGCCGCGTTGCCGAGCGCCGCGAGGAGCGCCAGCACCACCGTCAGCACCGTCATGGCGGCGCTCCCGCCTCAGTCGGCACGGCGTGGGTCGGCACGGTCGGCCAGTGCCCCGAAGAGACCCGGCGCCGCCCCGTGCAGTCGCGCCGGAAGTGCCAGCCACCCCGGCACGAGGACGTTCTCCCGCCCCCGTACCAGCGCGTCCCGTACGCCGCGTGCCACCCGTTCGGGGGAGACCGGGCGGGGCCGGCGCCGATGGTACGGCGTGCCCCGCCGGGCGAAGAACGGCGTGTCCACCGCCCCCGGCGACACCACCGAGACCCGTACCCGGGTCCCGGCCAGTTCCCGGCGGAGGCTGTCCGCGAAGGTCAGCAGGGCGCCCTTGGACGCCGAGTAGACGGCCTCGTCCCCCACCCCGACCCAGCCGGCCATCGACCCGATCAGCACCACCCGCCCCGTACCGCGCGCCACCATCGGGGGCAGCAGCAGCCGCACCAGCCGCAGTGTGGCGGAGAGATTGACGGTCAGCACGCGGTCGATCTCCTCCGGCGGCATCGTCACGAACGGACCCGCCCAGCCGATCCCCGCCCCGGCCACCAGCGCGTCGACCCTCCCGGTGCGGCGCACCGCCTCCTCGGCGAGACGGGCGCAGCCGCCCTCCGCCGCCAGGTCGGCGCGGATCGCCTCACCGCCGGTCCGGGCCGCGACCGCCGAGAGCTGTTCGCCGTCCCGGCCGCTGAGGAGCAACCGCCACCGGTCGTCGGCGTGCAGGCACTCCGCCACCGCGGCGCCGATGCCGGAGGACGCACCCGTGACCAGTACGGTCCGCCGGTGCCCCGTCCCTGGCCCGGGACGCCGTGTCACGCCGCCCACTTCTCGCGCATGCCCAGTCCCCTTCCTCGCGGCACGCCTGACCCCCAGCTTCCGTGCTGCGCGGGCCGACCGCTCGTCCAACGACGGGGCACGCCGCCATCGGGTCACCCGAACGGGCCGATTGCGCCCCCGGCCGGACGCGGCATGCAAGCGGTGGACGGTCCATCGGACGGGCGACGGCGGGAGGAGTATGGGAAGCCTGCGAGTCCTGCTGCTCGGAGCGAGCATGGGCGCCGGGCACGACGCCGTCTGCGCCGAACTGGCCCGCAGACTCCGCGCACGGGGCGACACCGCCGAGCTCTGCGACGTCCTCACCCTCCTGCCACCCGGCGTCGGACCGGCCCTGCGGGGCTTCTACCGGGGGACGGTGCGGCACGCCCCCGCCCTCTACGCCGCGATCTACGCCCTCTTCCTCTCCCCGGGGGAAGGCCCCCGCCCCGGGAGCGCGCCGCTGGCGGTGACGGCCCGCGACCGGCTGCTGCGCCGCGTCCACGCCTTCCGTCCGGACCTGGTCGTCTCCACCTTCCACCTCGCCGCACAGCTCACCGGACGGCTCCGAGCCCGGGGCGACATCCCGGTCCCCGCATCGGTCTTCGTCACCGACTTCGCGGTCCACCGCGGCTGGCTGCACCGCGGCAACGACCTGCACGTCTGCCTCACCGAGCAGGGCGCCGCCACCGCCCGCGCCGCCACCGGCCGCCCGGCGACCGCCTCCGGTCCCGTGGTCGCCCCGGAGTTCCACCGGGCGGCCGCCCGGCCGGGGTACCCCGTGGGGGCACTCCCGCAGCAGGCGGCCGACCTTCCCCCGGTCCTGCTCTCCACCGGCGCGTGGGGCGTCGGCACGCACACCGTGCGGACCGCCCGGCTCCTCGCCGCGCACGGCTGCCTGCCGGTACTGCTCTGCGGCCGCGACGAGCGGATGCGCCGCAGGGCGGCCCGCGTCCCCGGCGCCCTCGCCCTGGGCTGGACGGACGACATGGCCGGACTGATGGCCTCCGCCCGGCTCCTGGTCGACAACGCCGCCGGGCAGACGGCCGCCCAGGCCCTGGCCGCCGCGCTCCCCGTAGTCACCTGGCGGCCGCTGCCCGGCCACGGACGGGACGGCGCGCGGACCATGGCCGCCGCCGGACTCACCGCCTACGCCCGCGACCCGGGCGAACTGCTGGCGGCGGTCGGACGGCTGCTCGGCCCCGGTCCGGCGCGGGACGCCCAGGTGGAGCGGGGGAGGAGCGCCTTCACGGCGGACGCCGCCGACCTGGTCACCCGGCCCGCCCGCTGACCGGCACCGCGCTCCGCGCGCCGTCTCGCCGCCGTCGTTCACCCGCGCACCGGCCTTGGTGTGGTGCGGAGCGCGGGCCTCCGCCACGCTGGGCCCATGACCCAAGAGACCGGCACGATGCGCGCCATCATCCAGGACACCTACGGAGGCCCCGACGTCCTTCACGAGACCAGGGTGGCGAAGCCCGCGCCGGGACCGGGGGAGATCCTGGTCGCCGTCCGCGCCGCCGGGGTCAACCCGACCGACTGGAAGCACCGCGCGCAGGCCGGCTTCGTCGACCGGCTCCCGCTCGTCCTCGGCTGGGACGTCTCCGGAGTGGTCGAGGCCGTCGGCTACGGAGTCACCCTCTTCGCTCCCGGCGAGGAGGTCTTCGGCATGCTGCCGTACCCCGACGGCTCGGGATCGCACGCCGAGTACGTCGTCGGGCCCGCCCGCGCCTTCACCCGCAAGCCCACGGTGATCGACCACATCCAGGCGGGCGCCCTCCCGCTGGCCTCCCTCACCGCGTACCAGGCGCTGATCGACACCGCGGGCGTCGGCCCGGGGCAGCGCGTCCTCATCCACGCGGCGGCGGGCGGCGTCGGCCATGTCGCCGTGCAGATCGCCAAGGCGCACGGCGCGTACGTCATCGGCACGGCCAGCGCCCCCAAGCACGACCTCCTGCGCGAGCTGGGCGCCGATGAGGTCGTGGACTACCGCACCACCGACTTCGCCGAAGCGGTCGGCGACGTCGACATGGTCCTCGACCCGCTCGGCGGCGAGACCCGCACCCGCTCGGTCGGCCTGCTCCGCCCCGGCGGCACCCTGGTCTCCCTGCTCAGCGGCGGCTCGACCGAGGAAGCGGCGCGGTCCGCCGAACGGGGCGTGCGCACGGTGACCATGCTGGTCGAGGACGACCACGCGGGCATGAACGCCGTCGCGGACCTGGTCTCCGCAGGAGCGCTGCGCCCGCGTATCGAGGCGACCTTCCCGCTGGCCGAGGCGGCCGCCGCACACCGGCTGGGCGAGAAGGGGCGCACCACGGGGAAGATCGTCCTCGTGGTGGAGTGAGGGGGCCGGCCTGGGCGGCACACCCCGCCGCCCGGCGAGACGTACGCGAGGGGGTGGAACCGGCGTGCGGAGAGCAGCCGGCCGCTGCGCGTGGAGCACACCGGCAGCCTCCTCACCCACGACTCGATGGCCACCCTTCTCCCCGAGTCCGGCGTGGGGATCGCGGTGGTCACCAACACCGGCATGGTCTCCGGGGACGACGCCCCGCTGATCGTCGACGGCCTCGTCGACCTCGCCCGGGGCAAGACCCCCCGTCGGCAGGCCCCCTTCACCGGCACCGCCGACCCGGCCCTCGCCGGGCTGACCCTCCTCGCCCTCGGGCTGGCGGTACGCGGTGTGCTGCGTGCCGACCGCTGGGCCCGGCGGAACGCGCGCGGGCCGCTGCGGACCGGGCTGCGCCTCGCCCCGTACGCGCTGCCCGTCCTGTTCTGCCCGTCCCGTTCTTCTTCGGACTCGCCGATCTCTTCGGTCTGTTGATGCGCCGGGCCGGGACTCTGGAGCAGATCACCTACGTCTGGCCCGCCCTCTTCGTGTGGTCCGCGGTGACGGCCCTGGCAGCGACGGCGGTGCTCGCGGCGCGCCGTACGGCCCTCTTCCGGATGCGGCGGAGCCGGGCGCACGGTGCGGAGCGGGACGCGGCCGCGTCGACCGACCGCCTGGGCCAGGGCGCGTCACCCATGGGGTGAACACCGGTCCCTGAGGCGCGACCGTGGCTCGAGGGCGGAGACGGGGGCGGTGACGGCCGCGCCCCGGCCCGGGCCTGTTCTTCAGGTACGACCTCAAGAACGGCCAAGCCCGAGCACCCTCCCTCCGCGAGGAGAAGGGCGGGCTTCGGAGCGGCCCCCCGCGCTGCTCCGAAGCCCGCCGGTACGGGGGCGGGACTCCCTCAGGGGAACTCCGCCAGAACTTCGCCGTCGTCGTCGTAGACCCGGACCACCGGAGGGGGATCGTCGAACGAGTCGCTCCGGTCCTGCCGGTCCGCCCAGGCGTAGCCCACGGCGTACCCGGGGCTCCCCTCCAGGGTGAGGACCCGGGCGCGGTACACCTCGCCGCCGGTCTCCACGGTCATCCGGGCCGGGCGCCCGGGGCCGACGTAGAGCGGGCGGACCAGCTCGCCGTACTGCTGGAGGCTGACCGTCCCGGTCGGCTGGTTGCCGTCGGACACGCTCTTGCAGGTGTCGATGCCGCCCTCGGGCTCGCCCGTGTCGCGATGGCACACCTGGTCCTGGGCGAGCGTCAGCCGGTGGCCGCGGCCGATCTCCACCGGCTCGCCCGCCTCCGCCGTCCGTACGGAGGGCCAGGGCCGGACCGACGGTTGCGGTGGCTGGGCGGGCGCTGCCGAGGACGACGGGCGGCCCGCCTCGTCGGACGCCGCCGAGGGGGCGGGGTCGGCCGCCGAAGGCCCGCCGCTCGCGCCGGAGCCGAGCCACTGCGGCACCGCGACCATCACCAGCACGGCGGCGGCCGCCGCCGGGACCGCGGCCGCGACGCGCCGGTTCCGCTCCCGTCGGCGGCCCATCCCGCGGACCAGCGCCGCCGGGTAGGGCGGCGGCGTCAACTCGTCGGCGGTGGAGCGCAGGGCGCGGCGCAGCGACCGTGAAGTGAGCTCGTCGGGGCCGCCGGGCCCCGGGGCGCCGTCCCGTCCGGCCGGGTCAGGGGCGTTCATCGGCGGGCTCCTCTCGGCCGGGGTGCGGGTGGAACTCCGCCAGCGCCGGGTGGTCACGGAGCTTGCGCAGGCCCCGGCTGGCCTGGCTCTTCACGTTGCCCGGGGAGCAGCCCAGCACCTCGGCGGCCTGCTGCTCGCTGAGGTCCTCCCAGTACCGCAGCACGACCACCGCGCGCTGCCGCGGCGGCAGGGTGCCGAGCGCCTCCAGGAGCAGGGAGCGCTCCTCGGTACGGGCCGCGCCGCCCTCCTGCGCGCGCTCAGGCAGCCGTGGCGTCAGCAACTGCACCACCCGCCGCTTGCGGAACCGGCTGAGGTTGTTGTTGACCAGCGCCCGCCGGACGTACGCGTCGGGCTCGTCCAGCCCCCGCACCCGCGACCAGGACGGGTACAGCTTCGCCAAGGTGACCTGCACCAGGTCCTCCGCCTCGTGGTGGTCCCCGGTCAGCAGGTACGCGGTCCTCAGCAGCCGGGGCCAGCGGGCGGCGGCGAAGGTCTCGAACTCCGGCGAGGCGTGCTCCGTCCGGGCAGGCCGAAGCCCCGGCACGGCCCGTTCGGGGAGCCGTGCCGGGGTCCTCGGCGACGACAGGTCAGTATCGGGCGAGGACACGGCCGGCGGCGTCGTAGACGGTCACGGTCCGGTCGGCGGACTCGTCGGTGGCGCCCCAGACGTGGCCGGTCGCGTAGCCGGGGCGGCCGGGCAGGGTGACGACCTGTGCCTCCAGGGTGCGCCCGGCGGTGGCGACGGTCATCCGGGCGGCGCGGCCCGGGCCGATGTAGAGCGGCGAGTACAGGGTCCGGGCGCCTTCGGAGAAGCTCTGGAGGCTGACCGTGCCGGGCGGCTGGTTGCCGTCGGTGACGCTCTTGCAGATGTGCCCGTCCGCGGAGCCGACGCACCGCTCCGCGCGGGTGAGCGTCATGGCGTACCCCCGGCCCAGCTCCACCCTCTCTCCGGGGCCGACCACGACCACGGCCCGGCTCTGCGCGGCGGCCGCCGGGCGGGCCTCGGCCGCGTGGGCCGCGGCGGGCGCCGTCAGGCCGGTGAGGGCCAGCATCAGCACGGCTGCTGGGACGAGCGTTCTCTTGGACATGGCGTTCCCCGGGGTCTGCGTGGCGTACGGCCCTGCCGGGGCATCGGCGTTCCCCGGCACGGGTGAGGTGGACTCCTCGACCTACTCACCCCGGCGGCGGGCGGGAGGTTGCACGGTTCCGGAACTTTTTCGGCGGGCGTCGTCAGGCGGAGGGCGGCACGCCCGTGCTGCGCGGTCAGGGGAGGGGTCCGTTCCCCCTCCGGCCGTCCCTGGCCGCGTCGACCAAGCCCGCCGCGCCCCGCCAGGTGGTGTGGAACGCCGACGGCAAGCCCGTCCTCGTCTTCGAGACGGTGGTCGGCGGAGTCCAGCATGACGGGGTCCCCAACGAACTCCGCGCCGTCACCGACGCCGCCACCGGCGAGAAGCTCCACGAGCGGCAAGCCGTCGAGAACGGCACCGGCAACACCAGTACAGCGGCACGGTCACCCTCGGCAGCACCCGGTCCGGGTCCACGTACAACCTGACCGACGCCTCACGCGGCGACCCCCGCACCAAGGTCGTCCTGCCCTAGCCGTGCCGCCGGTCCCTCCCGCGCCCGCTCCGAGCTGCCCGGGGCCCCGTACGCGTATTAATGTGCCGACATGAGCGACTTTGCGCAGGGTGCGGAACCGCAGGAGTCCGAGAACGCCGCCATCGCCCGGGAGGCGGTGGACGTCTATCTGGCGCGCCAGCTCTCCGAATGGGAGGGGCAGCTCGGCGCCGCCACCGAGGGGACCTCCGAGTACGACGAGACGGAGGGGTACCTCCGCGCCGAGGAGGGACGCCGTGCCGCGTGGCGCCGCACCGGGCAGCTCGACGGCGCCCTCGCTCTGGCCGTCGACGAACGGGCCCGCGCCGATCTGAAGATGGGCGCCATCGACCCGCCGCGCCGCGAGGCGATCCGCAGGGGGCTGCGGGAGCTGGGCTGGGATCCCGAGGTGAACTCGGACGCGTCCGTGCGGTGACCTGCGGTGCCCGCTGCCGAGCAGGCGCCCTCAAGCGCTGGGCGTGCTGTGGTTTGCCCTCAAGCGCCGGGCGGGCTGTGGTTTGCCCTCAAGCCCCGGGCGGGCTGATTTTGCCCTCAAGCGCCGGGCGGGCTCAGTCTGTGCTCGGGTGATCTGTTGCCCTCAAGTACGGGGCGGACCGAGCGTGCCGAAATTCCAGCCCGTCCGGCGCTTGAGGACACATTCTGAGAGGGGGCGGGGGTGCGGACGCACAGCCCAGCGACGCGCGGCCACGCGAGAACGCGCGGCCGCACCGCGCTCCTGCTGCTGAGCTTCGCCTCCGGCGCCGCCGACGTCCTCGCGGTGGTCGCCCTCGGCGGCGCCTTCGCCGGAATCATGACCGGCAACCTCGTCCTGCTGGGCGCGGCCGCCGCGGGCGAGCGGAGCCAGGGCGTGTGGGCCCCCGCCCTGGCGCTGGGCGGCTACCTGCTCGGCACGGTCCTGGCGGTCCCCCTGGCCGGCCGGGCGGGCGGAGAGCGAATCTGGCCACGCGGCGCGCTCGCCTGCCTGGCCGCCGAATCCCTGGTGCTGGCCGGAGTGGCGGCCGCCTGGACGATCGCGGACCGCCCGGACCCCGGGGGAGTGGCGGCCGGGTTGCTGCTGGTCCCGCTGGCCGCGGCGATGGGGGCGCAGGCGACCGCCGTCCTCTCCCTGGGGCGCGAGGGCGCCCCCACGACCTTCTTCACCAGCACCCTCACCACCCTGGTGGCCGGGTTCGCCGCGCGGCAGCCCGGCGGGGTGGACGGCTGGGCCGTCGCGCGGCTCGTCTGCCTCTTCGCCGGTGCCTGCGGCGCGGTCCTGGTCCGCCGGGTGGCCCCTGACGTTGCCCTCTTCCTGCCGCCACTGCTGGTGGTGGCGGCGGTGGTGGCCGCGGCCGGACGGAGGAAGTGACCGGGCGGGGAGCCCGCGCTTCTCCCCCACCCGGCCCGCCGAGTCGCTGCCGCCCCGCCAGACCGCGGACATGCCGCGGCGGCCTGCCGTGATGGCCGGTCAGCTGACGGCCCATCCGGCAGTGGCGCCCGGCCGCCGCACCTTCGGAGCCGTACCTGACACCTGGCTCTGGGCGGTCCGGGCACGATCACACAGACCCAGCCGTCGCTCCCGTACCGGTCCGGGCCACCGGCATACGCGGATTCGCGTCGACCTGCGACCACCCTTGGTCTAGACCTTGACATGTTCACACCCCGCTCGCTTAGCTGACGCCATCCACGGCGGCGCGCGGCCCGACGTCGCGCCGCACCCAAGGAGTGTGATCACGTGATCCGACGTGTCCTGAGCCTGCTGACCGCGCTCGCCGCGGTCGTCGCGGCGCTCGTCGTCCTCCCCGCGGCCACCGCACAGGCGGCCACCTGCGCCACCGCCTGGAACTCCTCCGCCGTCTACACCGGGGGCCAGTCCGCCTCGTACAACGGCCGCAACTACACCGCCAAGTGGTGGACGCAGAACGAGCGGCCGGGCAGTTCCGACGTCTGGGCCGACCAGGGCGCCTGCGGCACCGGTGGCGGGGAGCAGCCGGGCGACAACGGCTTCGTCGTCAGCGAGGCCCAGTTCAACCAGATGTTCCCGAACCGCAACTCCTTCTACAGCTACAGCGGCCTCACCGCGGCCCTCAACTCCTACCCGGCCTTCGCCAACACCGGCAGCGACGAGGTCAAGAAGCGCGAGGCGGCCGCCTTCCTCGCCAACGTCAGCCACGAGACCGGTGGGCTGGTGCACGTCAAGGAAGTCAACGAGGCCAACTACCCCCACTACTGCGACCAGAGCCAGCCCTACGGCTGCCCGGCCGGCCAGGCCGCCTACTACGGGCGCGGCCCCATCCAGCTCAGCTGGAACTTCAACTACAAGGCCGCCGGTGACGCCCTCGGTATCGACCTGCTGAACAACCCCCACCTGGTCGAGCAGAACGCCTCCGTCGCCTGGCGGACCGGCCTCTGGTACTGGAACACCCAGAACGGCCCCGGCACCATGACGCCCCACAACGCCATCGTCGACGGCCGCGGCTTCGGCGAGACGATCCGCTCGATCAACGGCTCGATCGAGTGCAACGGCGGCAACCCGGCGCAGGTCCAGAGCCGGATCGACAAGTTCACCGCCTTCGCCCAGATCCTCGGCACCACCACCGGTTCGAACCTGAGCTGCTGACCCCGCCTCACCCTTGCCCCTGACGGTCCCGCCCGCGCGGGGGTGGGGGGGGGGGGCGCGGGGGGGCGCGCCCCCCCCCCCCCCCCCCCCCCGCCCCCCCCCCCCCCCCCCCCCCCCCCCAGGCCGCCCCCCCCCCCCC